>JALFJR010000061.1 GCA_022775005.1 Parabacteroides sp. | reverse complement strand
GTCCGCAATCAATTTGCCATAGATGAGCCCGATGAATTTCTCGTATTCCAAAGGTTTCCTGGCATCCACGTCACCTGGGAAATGTTTCAGGCAGCGGTAGCCTGAGTCATGGAACAGTATCATGATGAGCATGACTTCTGCCTTGCAAAGGGTTGAGTTGCGGTGGTAACGCCGCTTCTTAGCTGATCTCAACGTATATTTCGCCATCATGGCGTCAAAAAACCGGCAAAAATCATCTGCCATACAAAACAATTCCGTAATTTTGTCTTCGGTGATCATAGCGATTGTTGCTTGTAATGCTTTGTAATGGAACACTATAAAGTTACAACAATTCTCGCTAATCACCAACTTTTCAATCAATTATAATTCGTCGAACTCACGTTATATTATATAATGTTCGTGCGCATAAGGAGGAAGGTGATACATTAGTAATCTTCAGCGTTGATCATTACTAATGACAAGGGCCTAACATTACTATCGACCGTAGAGACGTGCCATTGGCGCGTCTCCAGGATGAACATCGATCCACACACCCACGAAAGCGCGACTCTATTGGCTCAATGGCGTCATGAGATCGTTTGATGGACATGGACAATAAAAAAAGCAACCATCCTTTGGAGACAGTTGCTTCTTTGAAGAGCCGAAAGCCGGACTTGAACCGGCGACCTACGCATTACGAATGCGTTGCTCTACCAGCTGAGCTATTTCGGCATTCTTTGTTTCTTGAATTCGGCTGCAAAGATAGCGAGTCTATTCGACATCCGCAAGCAATTTAGCCAAAAAATTATCCAAATCTGCATCTAAGTCTTTCAACAAAGGATCGTCGAGCAGCAACATGTCATCGTCGATAAAAAGCAACTCCTCGATTACGACAAAGTCCTCATCTGTAAGGCTGATGGAGAAGGGTTTCACCAACCGTGCGGAGTCAAATGCGTTCTTTGTAGAGAGAATGGTCAAGACAGCTTTAATCGCCGCAGCCACTTTCTTATTAAAGGCATTCTCCTCCTCAGGAGAGTTGACCCAGTCGAAGATAACCACCTTGTTAATCAGCTGCTCCTCATCGTCATAAATCTGCAACTCGCCTGTCTCAGCATCTACTTGCACATAGAAATCGCTCACTAAGCTGGCCGACTCCTCTTTAGTCAGCTTGTCGATCGCTTCCACGAACGCTTTCTCAATAAGCGGCTGTACCTTTGTTATGTTCGCATTCATTTTCACCTGTCTCCTTTCTTTCGAATTGTTCCCCAAAAATACATATTATTATGGAAACATTTCCGTTATTCCCTGCCAATTTGCACATCCAATTTTTGATCGGAACGGATGCGCACTGTCAATGCCTTGACATAGAGTTCCAACAACTGTGCTTGCTGATCCTCTTCCCCTGCCTTCTGCCGGAATAGTTCATAAGACGTAGAGGCCCATTCATGGGCTTTCCGCAAATCGCCCTTCAGCTCCGCACATAAAGCCATATTGCTTGCAGCTTGCGCCCGGCTCTTCCAGCTCTTCGAAGATTGGAAGAGACGACTCCAGCGTTCCTCGGCCTTCTCCCAACGTTCGTTTGCGGCATAGGCAGAGGCCTCTTTCCACAATGCACCTGAAGCGGAAAAGTACCAACGGGTCTCTCGTTGCCAATGAGGCACGAAATTGACTCTCACCTTAGCCCCTAAATAACGTCCTGCTGCACGTAAGGCCTCCTCGGGAGAGGGTAACAGCTCACTAAGGATCGGGGCGAGTTCCGCACTCTGCTCCCAAGCCACACTATCCACCAGTTGAATCGTAGCCAATGGGGCTGCCCGTCCAGGTAGGTACGCTCGGATCACACCCGCCATCCGCACCTTGATATTTCCTATCGTGAAACCTCCGCCCAAATCGGTTTCTTCCCGATTCGACTCAAACAGTAGCCGATCGAGCGACAAAAGCAGGTCTGCTCCAGCAATCTCACACAGACTATCCACCTGCTGAGCTGGCATCTTTAGGTCATACTCGGGATGTTGATCCGTACGTGTCAGTTCGTGATAGAGCATAACATCCTGAAAGTACTCCTCCGCCACCATCGCCTCACCCAACGACTGACAAAAATCGACCAAAGCGCTGTCGGCTTTCGCTCCCTGTGTTGCCTTGACCTTACCCGCCACGGTGTAGTTATATCCCCAATCCGCCGGTTGAGGCACGGCATGATTGACGATCAACACCTTTTTTGCCGACGAAGGAAATGTTACCTCCGCCGGATTAAAGGTGTCGATGCTCAGGTAGTTGATTGAGCTACAAGCTGTCAGCAGCCATATCCATCCAATTAACCCGAAAAGATGCTTCATCATCTGTTATTGTTGGTCGCTTACCGCCTTGAAATAACCAATAGACTCCGCAATGCCCAAGAAAGGATCTTTCATGTCCTTCTCAAACTCCAAGCTGCACATACCGGTGTAATTCACCTCACGCATCATCTTGATCAACGCAGGGAAGTCGATCTTACCCCGGCCGATCTCAATGCCCACACCAGCCTTGGAGGAGTCCGTAACATCCTTAATATGCATATCAAACACGCGGGTATGGTACTTTTTCAAGTCAGCCACCGGATCGCATCCGTTGCGCAGGTCATGACCTACATCAAGACACATACCGATACGTGGATCCAAATCTTTGGTATGCTCCCACACGTCGGTCGCATCCGGATAGGTCTTGATGTCAGGGCCATGCAGGTGAATGGCATAATGGAAGTCATACTCCTTCACCTTCTTATCCACATAAGGCAAGAGGTCGTAATTGGGTACACCGACAATCAGCTTCACCCCGACCCGCTTTGCGTATTCGAAAGCCCGGTCGATCTCCGCCTCGCTTTTCATATAGATCGGTCCCACGGCATAGCCAGTTACCTTATGAGCAGCACATTGCGCATGGAAGGCCTTGATCTGCTCATCGGTACTATTGAGCGGCAAATGAAAATCCTTGATACAGAGATAATGGATATCCAAACGCTCCAAGGTCTTCAAGGTTGTCTCCAAATCGAAGTTGACAAAGGTGTAGCCCGCCATGCCCAACTTGAATGGGTTCACGGCCTTGGCTGATTTAGGCTTCACCGGATCTGCCTTGAGGGAGGTCACGCCACTCAGCAGCAACGCTCCCATCAGCCCCTGCTTGAAAAATGTCCTACGTGTCTGTTTCATCGTCTGTTGATTTAAGTGATATGATTACTATTTCGTCAAAGCAGCGATGCTCTCCTCGATCGACCTGATCTTCGACTCCGCATCAGCTTGCTTCTTACGTTCCATCTCAATGACCTTCGCCGGTGCCTTGCTGACAAAGTTCTCGTTGCCCAACTTCTTCATGACAGAAGCCAAGAAGCCTTGCTGATATTTCAACTCGTCACGCAACTTCGCCAGCTCCTCCTCTACGTTGATCCGATTGCCTAAGGGCACCGCATACTCGGTCGTACCGACCAGGAAAGAGACTGCACCCGCAGCTTTCTCTGCCACTGACTGAATAGCCGACAAGTTACACATCTTGACAATCACCGCATTGAAAGCCTCGTTATGCGCACCTAACACTTGCAAGTCTAACGCATCCTTGTTGGGGATGTTCTTCTGCAAACGGATAGTACGTACACCTCCCACGATCTCTTTCACAGCCTCGAATGCCTGCAAGAAGGCCTCGTCCACAGCACCTGCCTTCGGCATCAACGCAACCATCAGGCTCTCACCGGCCTCACGAGGTGCCAACGCTTGCCACAACTCCTCGGTAATGAACGGCATAAAGGGATGCAACATACGCAACAGCGCATCGAAGAAGCCTAAAGTCGCCTCATAGGTAGCCTTGTCAATCGGCTGTTGATAACCTGGTTTCACCATCTCCAAATACCAAGAAGAGAACTCATCCCAGAAGAGTTTATAGACATCCATCAGGGCCTCGCTCAAGCGATATTTCGAGAAGAGGTCGTCCACCTCAACCAGAGTCTTATCCAACTGCTGCTGGAACCACTTCACAGCAATCGCTGAAGCCTCCGGCTGTGCCAACTGCTCATCCACCGTCCAGCTCTTCACCAAACGGAAGGCATTCCAGATCTTATTATTAAAGTTTCGACCCTGCTCACACAACGCATCGTCGAACGGAATATCATTACCCGCAGGAGCGGCCAACATCAAGCCCATACGTACACCATCGGCACCATACTTGGCGATCAACTCCAACGGATCGGGCGAGTTACCCAACGACTTCGACATTTTACGGCCCAATTTATCACGCACGATACCGGTGAAATAGACATGCTCGAACGGCATCTTGCCTTGATACTCATAACCAGCCATGATCATACGTGCGACCCAGAAGAAGATAATATCCGGGCCCGTTACCAAGTCACTCGTAGGATAGTAGTAGTTGATCTCCTCATTGCCCGGATTATTGATGCCGTCGAAGAGAGAGATCGGCCAAAGCCAAGAGGAGAACCAGGTATCCAATACATCCTCATCCTGACGCAAATCAGCCATCGTCAAGGCGGCATTGCCGCTCTTCTCCTTCGCCATCTCCAATGCCTTCTCAGGTGTCTCGGCTACTACATAGCCACCCTCCGGCAAGAAATAGGCCGGTATGCGATGACCCCACCACAGCTGACGGCTGATACACCAATCCTTGATGTTCTCCATCCAATAACGATAGGTATTCTTGAACTTCGGCGGATAGAACTTGATCTCATCGTTCATCACCGGTGGCAAGGCAATGGCAGCCAGATGCTCCATTTTCAAGAACCACTGCATAGAGAGCTTCGGCTCGATAGGCACATTCGTACGCTCAGAGAAACCTACTTTGTTATCGTAGGCCTCGACCTTCTCCAAGAGACCTGCCGCACGCAAATCCTCCTCGATCTGCTTACGCACATCGAAACGATCCATACCCACATATAAACCTGCGGCCTCGCTGAGAGTACCATTATCGTTGAAAATATCAATAGAAGGCAAGTTGTATTTCTCGCCCAACATATAGTCGTTCACATCGTGTGCCGGAGTCACCTTCAAACAACCCGTACCGAACTCGATATCCACATAGTCATCCTCGATGACCGGAATCTCTCGTCCTACCAACGGTACGATCACCCGTTTGCCTTTCAAGTGCTGGTTCTTCGGGTCATTGGGATTGATACACATGGCCGTATCACCCATGATCGTCTCCGGACGGGTCGTCGCCACAATCGCATATCCCTCTTCACCCACGATCTGATAACGCAGGTAGTAGAGTTTGCTATGCTCCTCCTTATAAATTACCTCCTCATCCGAAAGGGCAGTCAACGCCTTGGGATCCCAGTTGACCATACGCACACCCCTATAGATCAAGCCTTTGTTATAGAGATCGACAAAGACCTTGATCACGCTCTCTGAGCGCTTCTCATCCATCGTAAAGGCGGTACGATCCCAATCGCAAGAGGCACCCAACTTACGTAACTGCTTGAGGATAATGCCACCGTGCTCCTCTTTCCACTCCCAAGCGTGCTTCAAGAACTCTTCACGAGTCAGGTCAGACTTCTTGATGCCCTGTTGCGCCAACCGGTTCACTACCTTGGCCTCCGTCGCAATAGAAGCATGATCCGTACCCGGCACCCAACAAGCGTTCTTTCCCATCATACGGGCACGGCGCACCAAGATATCCTGAATCGTATTGTTCAGCATGTGCCCCATGTGCAATACACCCGTCACATTGGGGGGAGGAATGACGATCGTATAAGGCTCACGGCCATCCGGTTTAGACTTGAACAAACCATTATCTAACCAATACTGATACCACTTCCCCTCCACTTCAGCGGGATTGTATTTACTCGCAATTTCCATATTATTTCTGTATATTATTCTTGCTTATATTCTTAACTCGCGAAAATATAAAAAATCAACGAACTAATCGGGCAAACACCTGAAAAAGTGGGTTGTCCCTTACCTTTTGACAGGCAAACAGCCGTAATCCTTGCAGTTTCGGGTAAATGCCTGTATATTCGCGTACTATATATATATATATAAATAAGTAAATAGAATGAGAAAACGTACACAACAGCATAGCGCCTACAAAGGCCGTCCGTCAGGAAAAGAGCGGCAATTGACTGTCAAAGAAAATGGCACACTTTTGCCTTTCCTTTTGGAAACCTTAAAGGAACAAAGCCGTTCCTCCGTCAAGGCGATGTTGGGCCATGGACAGATTTCGGTCAACAAACGGGTCACTCGCCAATTCGACACGGAGTTGAAACCGGGGGATGTAGTGGGTGTCAATTATGGCAGAGGCAAGGTGGAGTTTAACAATCCCCTGCTCCGCATTGTTTGGGAAGATGATGACCTGATTGTGGTCAATAAGAAAGAGGGATTGCTCTCCATCTCCACGGAACGGGTCAAGGAACGCACTGCCTACCACCTGCTCAATGAATATGTGAAAAAGAGCGATCCTCGTAACCGTATCTACATTCTCCATCGGTTGGATCGCGACACCTCTGGCTTAATGATGTTCGCCAAGAGTCCGGCCATCAAAGAACAGTTACAATCGAACTGGAACAGTGCCATCACCATGCGCACCTATGTGGCCGTAGTGGAGGGACGACCGGAGAAGGATACCGACCTCATTGTCTCCAATCTGACGGAAAACCGCAAGATGCAGGTCTATGTCACTACGGAGGGAGATGGCAAAGAGGCGATCACCCGCTATAAGGTGCTGCAATGCAACGCCAATTATGCCCTCCTGGAGCTGGAATTGGAGACTGGACGTAAGAACCAGATTCGTGTGCAGATGCAATCCATCGGCCATCCCATAGCGGGCGACACCAAATATGGAGCTGAGACCAATCCGGCCCGTCGATTGCTCTTGCACGCTCGACGACTCAACTTCATTCATCCTCGCACCGGGGAAGAGATGCGTTTCGAGACACGCATCCCCGATGTATTTCTCGCGACAACCAAATCAACCTCAGATAATAAAAAGTAAATCATGAAACGACTTACCTACATCTGCTTACTGGCTCTTATGGCCTTAGTGACACAGGCTCAGATTCTAACGCCTGTGAAATGGAAAATTAAGTTAGACGACAAAGAGGGTGCCGTAGAAAAAGAGATTCTGTTCACGGCCACAGCCGACAAAGGCTGGCACCTCTATGACATGAACCTACCAGAAGGAGGCCCCATCTCTACCTCTTTCACGTTCGAGACCTTGAAAGGGGCAGAACTGGTAGGACAACCTACCTCTTCAGTTACACCGACAACGGTCTTCGACGAGCAATTCCAGATGGACTTGCGTTGGTATGCGGGTAGTGTAACCTTCACACAAAAAATAAAGGTGACCGATGCCACTAAGTTTAAGGCAGAGGGCGCGGTAGAATTTATGGCTTGTAACGACGAGACCTGTCTTCCGCCCGATCAGATTGACTTTGCTTTTGACAAGAAGGATGTGCATTTGAGCGGGACAGCTACAACTGAAGCTCCCGCTGAGGAAACGACAGCAGGAGAAACTCCGGCAGCCGACGAAGAGCCTGTCTCCACACCCGCAACAACAACGGGTACCCCTGCTGTTCAACCAGGAGTTTCCGCACCACAAGTAACACCCGGCCAGCTGACAGAGGCACCGGATCTGTGGAAGCCAGTGGTCGCTGAACTGAAAGCGTTTGGTGATACTACACTTACCTCCACCGATACCTCCTGGTTGTTCATCTTCTTTGCCGGTTTTGCAGGAGGCTTGATTGCTTTGCTGACTCCGTGTGTATGGCCGATGATCCCGATGACCGTCAGCTTCTTCCTGAAGCGCACGAAAGATCGGAAGAAAGCGATCCGGGACGCTGTGACTTACGGACTTTCGATCATTGTGATATACTTGGTGATGGGTCTGTTGATTACCGGTATCTTCGGAGCGAGTGCCTTGAACGACCTCTCTACAAACGCAATCTTCAACATCATCTTCTTCTTGCTGTTGGTGCTGTTTGCCGTATCCTTCCTCGGAGCCTTCGAGTTAGTCTTACCGGCCTCTTGGACCAGCAAATTAGATAGCAAGGCTGACTCCACTACAGGTGTATTGAGTATTTTCTTTATGTCCTTCACGTTGGTACTGGTCTCTTTCTCCTGCACCGGCCCGATCATCGGTACCCTGTTAGTGCAAGCAGCTTCTATGGGCACAGCCGTAGGTCCGGCAATCGGTATGTTTGGCTTTGCATTGGCACTCTCCATACCCTTCAGTCTTTTCGCCATCTTCCCCAACATGCTGCAAAGTATGCCGAAGTCTGGCGGTTGGTTGAACTCCGTGAAGGTAGTTTTGGGCTTCTTGGAGTTGGCCTTGGCGTTGAAATTCCTCTCTGTAGTCGATTTGGCTTACGGTTGGCGCCTGTTGGATCGTGAGGTATTTATCGTGCTTTGGATCGTGATCTTCGCCCTGTTGGGTTGCTATCTGTTAGGCAAGATCAAGTTCAGCCACGACAGTGAGCTGAAATATGTTTCCGTGCCTCGGTTGTTCCTGTCGATGATCTCTTTTGCTTTCGCCATCTATATGATTCCGGGACTTTGGGGAGCACCTTTGAAAGCCATCAGCGCTTTCGCACCACCTCTCTATACCCAAGATTTCAACCTGTATAAGAATGAGGTGCATGCTGCTTTCGATGATTATGAGGCAGGTATGGCCTATGCAAAGAAGGTAAACAAGCCTGTGATGATCGACTTCTCCGGATTCGGTTGTGTCAATTGCCGTAAGATGGAGGCCTCTGTCTGGACTGATCCAACCGTTAAGCAGACGTTGGAGAACGACTATGTGCTGATTACACTGATCGTCGATGACAAGACCAAACTGGCTGAGCCGATCGAGATCCAAGAGAATGGTAAAACCCGCAAGTTGAAAACGATTGGTGATAAATGGAGCTATCTGCAACGTAGCAAGTTCGGAGCGAACGCACAACCCTTCTATATCCTGCTGGATCATGAGGGTCAACCGTTAGGCCCCTCTTATGCGTTCAACGAGGATGTCGCACAATACATGCAGTTCCTTCGTAACGGTTTGAACCGATTTAAGAATAAATAAAGCAAAAAAGCAAAGGAAGGGTGTCCCAACGGCACCCTTCCTTCATGAATAACATAGACAATCTAATTATGGCAACAAAAGAAGAGAAAATGGAGGCATTCGGCCGTCTGCTCGACATTATGGATGAGCTCCGCATAAAATGCCCATGGGATCGGAAGCAAACCAACGAGAGTCTCCGTACCAACACCATCGAAGAGACCTACGAACTTTGTGAGGCCTTGATGAACGCTGACAACGAAAACATCAAGAAAGAATTGGGAGACGTGCTGCTGCACATTGTCTTTTATGCCAAGATCGGTGAGGAGAAAGGTGCTTTCGATATCAAGTCGGTTTGCGATAGCCTCTGCGAGAAGCTGATCTATCGCCATCCGCATGTATTTGGCACCGTAGAAGCCGACACGACACAGAAAGTGGAGCAAAACTGGGAGCAGCTCAAGCTGAAAGAGAAAGGCGGCAACAAAACCGTGTTGGAAGGTGTACCCTCCTCTTTGCCTTCCATCGTCAAGGCACATCGCATACAAGACAAAGCCCGCAACGTCGGGTTCGACTGGGAAGAACGCACACAAGTATGGGACAAGGTGCAAGAAGAGTTCAACGAATTGAAAGCGGAAATTGATCGGATGGATGCAGACCGGATGGAAGCAGAGTTTGGCGATCTATTCTTTAGCTTGATCAATGCCGCCCGTCTCTACAAGATCAATCCCGACAATGCCTTAGAGCGAACCAACCAAAAATTTATCCGTCGCTTCAATTACTTGGAACAGGCCACCATCCAAAAAGGACGTTCCTTAAAAGAAATGTCGCTGGAAGAAATGGATCGATTGTGGAATGAGGCAAAAGCCAAGGGATTATGAAACTCCTCTCAAAAGGGCACAAAAAAGGGGAACCGACATCACGTCGCCACCCCTCCCTTAACTTAAACGCCAAAACTAAATCTAAACAAAAAACACAAATAATGATAATGTCTTAACCTTTATATATATATATCAATTAGTCTTTATTCCTTTCGCCTCTCCGCCAAAAACTTCTCATGAACTTTGACTCTGCATCATCCAACAGATAAAGCTTCTTAGGAGAGAGTACCTCTTTGAAACGTTCATAGTAAGCTTTCTTTAATTCTGCCTCTTTTATATAGGCATCCAAGCTACTATAAATAGCTTGCGTATATTCAGCATCGGTAGTTTGTCCCTGCTTGCTACTCTCCTTATGATGAATTTTGCGATTAATTTTCCGGGACTCTCGACCCACCTCAAATAGCTTCTGCTGCATCTCCACATAGAGTGGAATAAATTGAGCTGCTTCTTCGGGAGTCAACTCCAACTTAGCCGTAATAAAAGCATTACGCCTTGCCTCGAACGCTCCTTTATCAAAATGTTCTTGTTTTCTTATTTGCTCTTGCCCACCTTGTGCCGCTGCCTGAAAATGAATCAAGATCGAAAACGTTGCAAAGATAATTATTCCTATTTTTCTCATGCAAATATTCTCCTAAAAAAATCATGTCACAACATTCTTTAACCCTACTCAGACTCTGTTAATGACTCCCGTAAGAGTAGATCTGCATAACGGTCTTCAATATACTCCAAATAATCAGCCTCTTCCTGTGCAGCATCCGAATCGATTGCCTCTAAAGAGGCCGACGAAATCTCGGAACGGACCAGTAACGAGTCGGTTGCCGATTCTTCATGTGCACTTTCAATACCAATGATTGCTTTAAAGAACAAACCCATGCCCGCAAAGACAGCCGCCAGATATAACCATGGACGTATTCGTTCCACGAATGAGATCGACCCCGCCTCTACTATGGGGGATTCTGGTAGCCCCTCCATGATCCGGTTCGTCAGTCCTTCCATATACCCATCGGGTACACGGAAAGGTTGCTTACCTTTCAGACGATCCAACCTGTTTTCTTTTATGTTCTTCTCCATCTCCAGTCTTGATTTAGGTTTTAGACAGCTAACACCAACAAAGGTTTAATCCTCTTTTGTTAAAAACTCCTCGATTTTTTTCACCGCATGATGATAGGAGGCTTTTAACGCTCCAACAGAAGTACCTACAATCTCTGAAATCTCCTCATACTTCATATCGTCAAAATATTTCATATTGAACACCAACCGCTGCTTCTCAGGCAAGGTGAGGATAGCCTTCTGCAACTTGAGCTGCACCGCATCCCCATCGAAATAGGGATCACTTTCCAGCCGATCTGCCAAGAACTGATCCGCATCATCCAAAGAGATCTGCTGTTGGCTCCGCTGTTTAGTCAAAAAACTCAAACATTCATTGACGGCAATCTTATATAGCCACGTAGAAAGTTTTGCTTCCCCTCTGAAATAATCCACATTCGTCCACGCCTTCATAAAGGTATTTTGAAGCAGGTCATTGGCATCATCGTGCGCCAACACCATCTTTCGGATTTGCCAATAGAGTTTTTCTCCATATTCATCGACAACCCGCGCAAAAGCCTCACGTCGCTGCCCCGGATCCCGAAGCGCTGCTACTATCTCTTCTTCTTCTGTAAAGGAGGATTGCATGTACTCACTGTTTCTGATCAGCGCAAAGGTAGCACTTTTTTCAAACCATCCCAATAAGGGGACAAAAAAACGGTCGCCCAACTGCATGGACGACCGCTTCTATTTTAATAATCAACGGGAATGCGAAGCATTACATCATGCCACCCATGCCACCGCCCATAGGAGCAGCTGCAGGAGCAGGAGTCTCCTCCTTCTTATCCGCAATCACACACTCTGTAGTCAAGAACATACCCGCAATAGAGGCAGCGTTCTCCAAAGCAACACGAGTTACCTTAGCCGGGTCGATCACACCAGCAGCGCACAAGTTCTCGAAGCAGTCCTTACGTGCGTTGTAACCGAAGTCACCCTTGCCCTCTTTTACCTTCTGAACGATCACGGCACCCTCCTTGCCAGCATTAGCGACAATCTGGCGCAACGGCTCCTCGATCGCACGCTTAACGATCTCGATACCTGTTGTCTCGTCCTCGTTGTCACCCTTGAAGCCTTCCAAAGCCTCGATCGCACGGATGTAAGCGACACCACCACCGGGGACTGTACCCTCTTCGATAGCTGCACGAGTTGCATGCAAAGCATCGTCCACACGATCCTTCTTCTCTTTCATCTCAACCTCTGAAGGAGCACCTACATAGAGGACAGCTACACCGCCGGCCATCTTAGCCAAACGCTCCTGCAACTTCTCCTTATCGTAGTCTGAAGTCGTATTCTCCATCTGGATCTTGATCTGACCGATACGTGCCTGGATAGCCTCTTTGTCACCCGCACCATTCACAATCGTAGTCGTGTCCTTATCTGTCGTTACCTTCTCAGCTGTACCCAACATATCCAAAGTCGTGCCTTCCAACTTCAAGCCCTTCTCCTCAGATACAACCGTACCACCAGTCAAGACAGCGATGTCCTCCAACATAGCCTTACGACGATCGCCAAAGCCCGGAGCCTTCACTGCACAGATCTTCAAGCTACCACGCAAGCGGTTTACAACCAAAGTAGCCAAAGCCTCGCTATCAATATCCTCAGCGATGATCAACAACGGACGACCGCTCTGAACAACCGGCTCAAGGATAGGCAACAGATCCTTCAATGCTGAGATCTTCTTGTCATAGATCAAGATATAGGGGTTCTCCATCTGGCACTCCATCTTCTCCGTATCCGTTACGAAGTAGGGAGAGATATAACCACGGTCGAACTGCATACCTTCAACCACATCTACAGTAGTCTCAGTACCCTTAGCCTCCTCAACAGTGATGACACCCTCTTTCTTCACACGCTGCATAGCCTCAGCGATCAACTTACCGATTGCCTCGTCGCCATTGGCAGAGATCTTCGCTACATGCTCAATCTTCTCGAACTTGTCGCCAACCTCCTCAGCCTGCTCAGCGATATTCTCAACCACCTTAGCTACAGCTTTGTCGATACCACGCTTCAAGTCCATCGGGTTCGCACCCGCAGTTACGTTTTTCAAACCTACGCCAATGATAGCTTGTGCCAAAACCGTCGCGGTCGTCGTACCATCACCTGCGTTGTCATTGGTCTTTGAGGCAACCTCCTTCACCAACTGTGCGCCCATGTTCTCGAACGGGCAAGCCAGCTCAACCTCTTTCGCAACTGTCACACCATCCTTTGTGATGTGAGGAGCACCAAACTTCTTCTCAATGATCACGTTGCGACCCTTCGGGCCCAGTGTCACCTTAACGGCATTCGCCAACTCGTCCACGCCTTTCTTCAACAGGTCGCGGGCATCCATATCATATTTAATCTCTTTTGCCATGATTGTAAGCTTTTTCTTATTTATCAGTTAAAAATGAATTAGATAATTGCTAAAACGTCAGACTGGCGCATAATCAAATATTTCTCGCCATCCAACTCGATCTCTGTGCCTGCATATTTGCCATACAAAACCGTATCGCCATTCTTCAGAACCATCTCATCGTCTTTCGTTCCGTTACCTACAGCTACAACCTCGCCCTTCAATGGTTTCTCTTTAGCTGAATCGGGAATGATGATTCCGCCTAATGTCTTCTCCTCTGCAGCAGCCGGCTTGATAAGCACTCTGTCTGCCAATGGTCTAATGTTCATTTTATTAGTATTTAATCGTTAATAATATACTTGTATTATCTATGAGCCTTCCGGCTCACACTTATTCTCTTACGAATAACGTGCCAAACGGCATCAACAGGACAATTCCGCCATTTTTACAGCCATCATCGGTCAAACAACGACAGAATGACTGACAATTTGTCCTGACCCGAGTCGAATCAAGCTTTTTTACGCACCGCACGTTTCTTGGCTGCGGCCGGCTTGTTTTCCGACTCCTCGATCAACTTCTTGCAATCGGCCAAGGTCAGCTCAGCTGGCTGTTCCGCTGTTTTCGGGATACGGTAGTTCTTCTTCTTGTAGGAGATATAAGGGCCGAAACGACCATTCAGAATCTGCATATCCGGCTCCTCCTCAAAAGCCTTGATGAAATTCTTTTCATCTTTCGCTTGTTTCGCCTTGATCAAGTCAACTGCCTCCTCCAGCGTAATGGTCATTGGATCCAACTCTTTCGGGATGGAGACGAACTTGGAATTCCAACGGATAAATGGGCCAAAACGACCGATGGCAGCCACTACCGTCTTATCCTCCCAATCACCCAACGTACGAGGCAGCTCAAACAGCTTCAAAGCCTCCTCCAAGGTGATCGTCTCAATGGATTGCCCTTTACGCAAGGTCGCAAAGCGTGGTTTCTGACCTTTCCCCTCCAACTCATGCGCATCGCCAATCTGCGCCATCGGACCAAAGCGGCCAATCTTCACATATACTGGATCGCCAGTAGCCGGATCCACACCTAAAAGACGCTCTCCTAAGCGATGCTCCGTGCGAGTAGTGGCTGTAGTCTCCACGATCGGGTGGAACACCTTATAGAATTTGTCGATTGCGTTTGTCCAATCCATCTCACCTTCAGCAATGGCATCAAACTCCTTCTCCACACTGGCCGTGAAATTATAATCCATCACATCAGGGAAATAGGTCATCAAGAAATCGTTTACGACCAAGCCGATATCGGTCGGCATCAATTTGCCCCGATCAGCACCGGCAGTCTCTTCCTTAACCGTCTCTTTGAGCGCTCGCTTATTCAAAGTAAGTACCTGATAACTACGCTGTACACCCTCTCGATCTCCCTTCTCCACATAGCCTCTGTTCTGAATGGTTTGAATCGTAGGGGCATACGTAGAAGGACGGCCAATACCCAACTCTTCCAACCGACGGACTAAGCTGGCCTCGGTATAGCGTGGGGGGCGTTGTGTAAAACGCTCTGTTGCCGTAATTTCCTTATAACTCAATTGATCCTTCAGACAGACAGGCGGCAGAAGGCCATTCTCTGATTCCTTCTCATTCTCGTCGTCAAAGCTCTCTCGATATACCTGCAAGAAGCCATCGAAGACAATTACTTCACCTGTTGCCACAAATTTCTCAGTCGATCCACTGACACTGATAGAGATAGTAGTGCGCTCCAACTCAGCATCTGCCATCTGACAAGCGATGGCCCGTTTACGAATCAACTCATAGAGACGCTTCTCTTGTGCAGTACCCTCAATCTCTTCATGACTGATATAGGTAGGACGAATCGCCTCATGCGCCTCTTGCGCTCCTTTGCTCTTGGTATGATAACGGCGGAACTGATAGTAACGCTCTCCAAAAGTGCCTAAAATGGTCTCCTTGGCAGTTCCTAACGCCAAGTCGCTCAAATTGACAGAGTCGGTACGCATATAGGTGATGAATCCAGACTCATACAGCCGCTGTGCGATCATCATCGTCTGCGAGACAGAGAAACCCAATTTGCGTGCAGCCTCCTGTTGCAACGTAGAGGTGGTAAAAGGAGGCGCAGGCGACTTCTTGACCGGTTTTTTAGAAATGTCATCAATCGTGAACGTGGCGTTTTGGCAGTTCTTCAGGAAAGCACGTGCCTCCTCCAACGTTTTCAAGCGGTGAGTCAGCTCTGCCTTCAACAGGGTTTTCCCATCCGGCAAGATGAAATTAGCGACTACTCGATAAGCGGGTTCCGACACGAAATGGTTGATCTCACGCTCTCGCTCCACAATCAAGCGCACAGCGACAGACTGCACACGGCCCGCGGAAAGAGAGGGCTTCACCCTACGCCACAGCACGGGCGAGAGCTCAAAACCCACGATGCGATCTAACACTCGACGCGCCTGCTGCGCATTCACCAAATTGATATCAATGGAACGGGGTGTCTCAATCGCATGCAAGATAGCATTCTTAGTAATCTCGTGGAATACAATGCGCTTGGTATACTTAGGATCTAAATTTAGCACCTCCGACAAATGCCAGGAAATAGCTTCTCCCTCACGGTCTTCATCGGATGCCAACCAGACCATTTCCGCATTCTTCGCTTCTGCCTTCAACTCACTGACCAGTTTCTTCTTGTCAGCAGGTATGGTATATTCTGGCGCATAATTATGTTCAATATCTATACTAAACTCCTTGGCTTTCAGATCTCGAATGTGTCCATAGCTCGACATTACCTTATAGTCTGCCCCAAGAAATTTCTCAATAGTTTTGGCTTTCGCCGGAGACTCCACTATTACCAGATTCTTTTGCATAATCAATCATCGCTTTTTTGAAATTGGCTGCAAACATACACAAATAATTCACACCCACGACGAAGAGGTATTGAAAAAAACACGTTTTTCATGCAGATAAACCCCGATGAGCGCTTGATTCTCAGATTCTGTTCGTATCTTCGCCGGTCGAAAACGAACCTGAAAGATGAGAGATGGAGCAAATTAAACAATGGATTCAAGCGGGAAAAAGCGAGGAGGCGATCCATTTTCTTAATGAACATCTGGCTGCACACCCCACTGATGACGAGGCTTGGTATTTACGAGGAAAGGCCTATTACAAAATGGGAGAGACCCGGTTGGCCCTCAACGACTACTTGGAGGCCATTGCCCTCAATCCGGAGAGTCCCGCACAACAAGCCTACAACATGGCTATTCGCATTCTTGACTTCTACAACAAGGATATGTACAACCAGTAAAGAAGAGGGCGTTAACTGTTAACCCGTAACCCCATGAATTTTCGCCTCTCCGCTTGCGAGTTGAAGCATATAGATAGGTTATACCTATATTATATATTAATTAGTATATATAATAATATTATTATATTATATATTTAATATAATCTTTATACAATAAAGAAAAAGAAGAGATGTAAAAGCAAAAAATTTCGCAGTTACGAGTTAACACTTTTCCCTACGAGGCCTGAAAACTTATATCATCATGCCATCCCAACGGCACAAAATAAACCGGCTCAAAACCCTCCATGAGCCCGCTCAATAGCTCATTTAAACCGACTCGATGAGCCAACCATGCTCAACAGCACGCTCAACTTCGATTTAGGCGGAAAGTGGCTTCAAAAAAACGATAATTCAAAAGGGAAAATGACAACTCAGCCTGTTTTTTTCGTACTTTTGTGCCTGCGAGACCTCATTAAAGAGTCTTTATACTGAAAAGCACATGAAACGAACGGTGTTCATCTTATTTCTTCTCACGCTTTACAGCGGCATCCTTGGAACTTTCACTTCGGTGAAGGGCGCGCCCTCGTTGCATAAATTAGACCTAAGCGAGCTTTCCAACAACGCCGTGATCTGCATGCACCAGGATCTGCAAGGCTACTTATGGATTGGCACCTACGATGGCTTGAACCTCTATAACGGGAAAGACATCTATGTTTATCGCTTCGAATTAAACTACAAGAATTCTCTGTGCAGCAACATCATCCTACGTATTGCAGATGCAGAGCCTGGCTATCTATGGATTTCAACCTCGCTGGGTTTCAATAAATTCTCTTTGAAGGAACGACGGGTAACGGCGGCATTCCCCGGATATATCGACTGCACGCTCATGGCGACCAATCGCCAAGGCGCAATGCTGGCTATCTGCCGGGAAGACCAGATCACCTGTTATGATCCCACAAACAGACAGCTCAAAGATTTGCCGCTCTACGGGGTCTCGCCACAACAGATCGCAGCCCTGTATGACAACGAAGATGGCAGTTTCAACCTGCTTTTAACCTCTGGAGGCATCATGCGGTTAACTCCTCAATCTGATGAGACAGGGTGCACACTAAAGATAGAGAGATTTCCTTTCCATGAGCAGGGATTGCGTATCGCTTTCCGTGAGGATTCCACGCTTTTTATCGTGGATGGAGAGGAGCAACTCTACCGCAGCTCCCTCGACGGAAAAGAGAAAACCTGGCTGGCCGATCTCAGGGGCCTATGGGATAAATATGGAGATATCGTACGCATCTCGACCTTCCAGTCCTCAGTTTATGTGGCTTTTCGCTGGGGCAAGATCGTGGATATCCAACAACCGGCAGAACCGATGGATGCCGGGTTAGGCATATTCTGGAGCATGGTCGATCAACAACAGGAAATTTATTGGATTGGCACGGATGGCCAAGGCATCCAGATGATCTACGACAAGCCTGCCCGCTTTGGCAGCATCCTACAGAGCAACTTGCCCATTCCCTTGCATAATCCCATCCGGTCGTTACTGACGGACAGGGAGGGATCCTTATGGTTTGGCACAAAAGGAGATGGTATTGTGCGTATCGAGCACTATGAGCGTTATGCAGACCAGCCCATCCCAGCCTCCGCAGTCACTCAATTCACTACGGCTGATGGCCTGACGCACGACCGGGTCTATTGCTTTAAAGAGAGTCGTTTCCATCCTTATATCTGGATTGGCACAGAGGAGCCGGGTTTTTGCTACTTCGCACGTAAAACGCAACGGATCTATCAGCCCAAGCAACCGAAAGGGAGTATTTCAATCGCTAACATCCACCGTATCATCGAGTTAAACGACAGTACACTGTGGCTCTCCTCCACAACCAACGGCCTCTATGAAGTCACCTTGCGCATCGCAGACGGCCAACCGGAGATCACCTCCCTGCAGACGGTCTCTTTCCACAAAGACGCCAACCCCTGCAACGAGATACAAGACATGGTGCAGATGAACGACTCCATCTTCCTGTTGGGCAGTCGAAGAGGCTATGGACTCATCAGCTACAACCTAAACAGCGGGAAATATACCTTCTTGCAAGAGATCAACAGCGAGCATTTGGCCATTGGCGATATTCTTTCTGTTAAACTTGCCACAGACAACACCCTGCTCATCGGGAGTAGCTCAGGACTTTTGAAAGCAAGCTATCAGGGAAAACAGCTTCAGATTTATCCCGTGGAGCACAATCGCCGTGAGATCAGTACTATGATTCATGGCATCTTGCAGGAGTCGAACGGTCCTGTTTGGTTGAGCACGAACAAAGGATTGGCCAAATACAATCCGGTCAATCAACTGATCTCCACCTATCAAATACCGGCTTTGACCATGGAGGAATTTAGCGACGATGCCTATTGGGAATGCCCCTACAGCGGCAGGCTCTTCTTTGGAGGGGTAAACGGCTTAATGTGGGTCAATCCGCAAACCGAAAAAGCTCCCGACAAACCGACTCAATTGGCGCTCTTCGAGGTGCGTATGGACAATCAAGTGATTCCTTTAAACAAGGAGCTAAGCCAACGAGGGATTACTGTGCCCAGCGATGTGCAAATGCTGACGCTGACCATGGCCGTTCCCGACTACATCCACCGGGAGGAAGGTGCCTTCTCCTTTCAATTAGAGGGATTTGACAATTTTTGGTATGACCTGCAACGCAACAACAAGATTGAGTTAAGCAACCTGCCATCGGGCCACTACCTGCTACACGTGCGTTATCGGACAGACGTCAGCGAGGCGAGCATCCAGGAGCTGACCCTCCCAATCCATGCGCTACCGCCCTTCTATCGAAGCACGTTAGCCATCATCGGTTATGTGGTGATCAGCCTGTTGCTCATTGGCCTTTGCTTTTTCTTAATCAGGCGACGGTATCGCCAGAAGCAGATTGCCTTGGCGCATCAACTGCGTGAGGAGCAAAAGGAGAAGCTCTACAAAGCGAAGCTGAACTTCTTCACGCACATCACGCATGAACTTTGCTCCCCACTAACATTGATCAATGGAGTGGACAACTATATCCACCGTTATGCCAACGAGCAACAGCATCCAGAGTTGCAGAAATACAGCGCAGTGCTTCGAGACAATGTGGCAGAGTTGAACGAGCTGATCCAAGAGATCTTGGATTTCCGCAAGGCGGAAGACGAAGGGTTTAGCCAGGCGCAAATCCAACCCGTTTCCATCTCTCAGCTCCTACAGAAGCAATACCAATGGTTCCAATCGTTGGCCGAACAACAGCAGGTCCAATTTACACTCAACCAACCGGAAGCATTGCTATGGCCAACTGATCCTCTCTATTTCAAGAAAATCGTCACGAATCTCCTCTCTAATGCTTTCAAATACAGCCATCGTGGAGGAAAAGTGCAAGTTAAGGTGGAAATACGAGACGAACACCTATGGTTAAGCGTCTATAATACGGGGCAAGGCATACGACAAACCGATCGAAAAAACCTGTTCAATCGATACAGCATCATTGGCTCTTTAGAGGGTGAGCAGCAATCGGGAACCGCCCGACATGGGTTGGGGCTGTTCATCTGCCACAGTTTGGTGCAGACTCTGAGTGGGCAGATTGAAGTACGAAGTGAGGAGGGGGCGTATGCGGAGTTCATCGTCCGCCTGCCGATGTTAACCGTTACCCAAGAAACGTCGAAATTTCTCCCATCCACAACAGATCCGAATCCAGCGTCATTGGAACGCCATGAGATGGCCGTGCCCAAGGGACATCATCCAGCCAAGCATGATCCCTCCAAACCGCTGATCTTAGTGGTGGATGATCACAAAGACATCGTCTGGCTAATGACCCAGGCTCTTTCAGACGCATATCAGGTGGCGCAAGCCTTCACTGGAGAAGAGGCGCTGGAGCTGATCCACAAGCAAACGCCCAACCTGATCATCACCGACCTGATGATGCCCGGCATCAATGGCTTAGAACTAATCGATCAGTTGAAGGAGGATCGATTCACCAAACATATTCCATTGATTATTGTCTCCGCTAAAATTTCAGAGAAAGAACAGGCGGAAGGATTGCAACGAGGGGCCAATGCCTATCTGACAAAACCGTTCTCACCCGAAGTGTTGCATTCGGTGGTTGATCGCCTCATGCAAAACCAGCAAGAGATGAAGGACTACTTCTACTCTCCAGAAAGTGCATACCAAGTCAATGAGGGTCAATTGTTGCACCAAGAAGACAAGGCCTTCATCGAATCGGTCAATGACTTGGTGAAGCAACACATCAAGGAGGAAGGATTCGGGCCGGATTGGATTGCCAACGAACTGCACATGAGCAGTCGCATGTTCTCGCGCCGATTCAAGCGGATTACTGGTACAACGCCGAGCGATTTCATCAAAGCCTATCGCTTTAATTACGCTGCACAGCTGTTAGTAAACACCAATATGAGCGTGCAAGAAATCATCTTCGAAGTGGGAGTAAGCAGCAAATCCTATTTCTATCGAGAATTTGCCCGCAAATTCAACCTTACCCCAAGTGATTACCGCCTTAAAGCGGCAACAGACTCATCAACAGCGTGATTTTCAATTCAACAAAAGAGTACACTATATTGACTGTGGTAAATAAAGGCACCTTTTATGCTAAATAAGGCACTCAAAAAGCCTGCTGAATAATCTAATTTTGCAACCGCAAAAAAGAAATAATAACAATGCACTCAACAAAAATCATTGGTGGCGTTCTCTTATGGTTCTGCGCGGCACTTCATTTGGCCGCACAATCAACCATTGACCGGGTCAATCCGATCATCGGGACAAATGGCATGGGGCATACGTTCCCCGGTGCCTGTCAACCTTTCGGCCTCATCCAATTGAGTCCGGACACCGATACGATTCCCCACAATATAGATGGAAAATACCAACCCGGTGTCTATGCCTACTGTGCCGGCTACCAATATAAAGATAGCAGTATTGTCGGATTTAGTCACACCCATTTTAGCGGTACGGGCCACTCTGATTTAGGAGATCTGCTGATTATGCCGACAGTCGGCACCTTGCAATTAAACCCCGGAACAGCCGACAATCCCGACGGGGGTTATCGCTCTCGCTACGCACACGAAACAGAGACAGCGAAACCGGGCTATTACGAGGTGACCTTGGCCGATTACGGCATCAAGGCCCAATTGACCACTACGCAACGTGTAGGTGTACATAAATATACCTATCCTAAGCAAAGTGACAAACAGCACCTCATTCTTGATTTGATTCATGGCATCTATAATTATGATGGGAAGGTGTTGTGGACACAACTTCGTGTGGAGAACGACACACTATTGACCGGTTACCGCATTACGAACGGCTGGGCAAGAGTCAATTACACCTACTTTGCCATCAGTTTCTCCAAACCCATTCAGCAATATGGTTGTGTGGAGAAAGGGAAAGTGGATTACAAAGGGGGCTATGGAAAATTCGATATGACCCATAACTTTCCCGACATGGGCGGACGAAAGTTAGTAACCTATTTCGATTTCGACCCAAAAGCGGGCAGCGAGTTAGAGGTGAAGGTAGCTTTGTCAGGTGTAAGCACTGCCGGTGCCTTGAAGAACTTGCAGGCCGAGGCCGCCTCCTTCTCTTTCGATCAATTGGCGGCCCAAGCAGCCAAACGCTGGGAGCAAGCGCTTTCCGCGATCGACGCAAAAGGAAGTGACGATCAGTTAGCGATGCTTTACACTTCGCTCTACCACACCATGATCAACCCCTGCGTCTATATGGATGTGGATGGTCAGTACAGAGGCTTGGATCACAACATCCATCAGGCCGACGGGTTTACCAACTACACTGTCTTCTCGGTGTGGGACACCTATCGGGCGTTGCATCCGCTGTTCAACCTCATCAATCGCCAAGTCAATACCGACATCGCACAAAGCATGTTGCAACATTGCGCACAAAGCGTGCACCACGCCCTACCCATCTGGAGCCACATGGCCAATGAGAACTGGTGCATGATCGGGTATCATTCGGTTTCCGTCTTGGCGGACGCAATTGCCAAAGGGCTTCCCATCGACAAGGAAAAAGCCTTGCAGGCGATGATCAGCAGCTCGACGATACCTTATTATGAAGGGACAAAAGAGTACATGGAGAAGGGTTATGTGCCCTTGGAGCGAAGTGGAAGTGCCGGCTCATTGACCTTGGAATATGCCTATGACGATTGGACGATCTATCAAACCGCCCTTCGCTGCGGAAATGAGAAGGTAGCCAACCGCTACAAGCAACGGGCAGCCAATTATACCCACGTGTTTGATCCGGCTATTGGATATGCACGCCCCCGGAACAATAAGGGTGCGTTCAAGACTCCGTTTAGTTTGTTAAGTACCCATGGAGAAGGCTTTATCGAGGGCAATGCGCTTAATTACTCCTTCTATGTTCCGCAAGATGTCAACGGACTGATGCAAATGATGGGTGGGGAAGCCTCGTTTATTGCCAAATTGGATTCACTCTTCACCATGCATCTTCCAGACGCATTCTTCGCCGAGACAGAAGATGTGACAAAGGAGGGGCTGTTAGGCGGCTATGTGCAAGGTAACGAGCCGAGCCATCACATTCCGTTCCTCTATGCGTGGACCTCTCAGCCTTGGAAAACGCAATACTGGCAGCGAGAGATTATGAACAAAATGTATCGCAACAATATTGATGGCTTGTGCGGCAACGACGATTGCGGTCAGATGTCGGCTTGGTATATTTTCTCAGCGATGGGTTTTTATCCGGTTTGTCCGGGCACAGATCAATATGTATTGGGAGCTCCCTATCTGCCTTACCTCAAAATCTCCTTAGAGAATGGAAAAGATTTTGAGATCCGGGCGGAAAAAGTGAGCGACAAGAATAGATATGTGAAATCCGTGCGCTTGAACGGAAAAATTCACACCAAAGGTTACATCACCCAAGAGGAAATTATGCAAGGTGGCGTTCTGAGCTTTGAGATGACTGCTAAACCCAACAAAAACAGGCAGTTCTGCGGCTCAGACAAGCCATATTCGATGAACAATTAAGTTAAGATGAACACATATAATCACATCCAACCTTAAATCTTTTCAACAACTGACTCAATTCAAAAAAAGCACGCAGCGAATGCGCGCTTTTTTGCTTTTTTATTTGCTCAATTCAAAAACAAGCTATATATTTGCACTCAGAAAAATTTTCATAGTTAAGGTTTTGGTAATTGAATGCGGGATAGTCGGGAGACTGAGCCCGCATTCCTGTTTTTATACCCTCAGTTAATAGAGCATCAAGCCAGCCATACCGGCCAAAACAATCATCAAGATCGGATGAATCTTGAATTTCCAAGTCAAGCCAAAGGCAACCGCAAAGATCAAATAACTTTTGTAGTCAATAAAATTCTCCTCGTTCATGAGCAACAAGGCAGCTGCAGCGATCAAGCCTACTGTAGCGGGGCGCAATCCTAAAAAGGCTGACTCTACATACTTATTATGACGGAATTTCGCAAAGGCATACGAAATCAATAGCACCAACAAAAAAGAGGGCAAGCAAACCGAAAAAGTGGTCAGGCAGGAACCTAAGACACTGATCGGCATAGAATAACCCGCATTATGAATCGCTGTATAACCAATGTAAGTCGCACTATTGATACCAATCGGGCCGGGAGTCATCTGCGAAATTGCCACAATATCCGTGAACTCCTGCAAGGAGATCCAACCATAACGATCCACCACATCCACCTGAATCAACGAAAGCATGGCGTAGCCTCCACCAAATCCTAAAATACCAATCTTCAGATAGACCAGACACAATTCAAACCAAATCATACCTCTTTTTGCTTATTCAATCCATAAAATAATCCACCCACAATCGCCGCTAAAATGATCCAAGCCGGAGACACACCGCCTAACCAAATCAATAAAGCCGCACCCACCGGAATGATCAGTTGCTTGTAAGAAAGCTTGATCGAACGAGCGGTCGTCAAACAGGGCACAGCGATCAAGGCCACTACCGCAGGCCGCAATCCCTTGAAAGCCTTCTCTACCCAGACATTGTCTTTCACCTGCGTAAAACACAACGCAATCAGCAGAATGATCATGAAAGAGGGCAAAATCGTCCCCAACGCACAAATACAACCGCCCAACTTCTTTTTGAGGCGATAACCCACAAAGATAGATATGTTCACCGCAAAGATACCGGGTAAGGATTGCGCCACAGCAAAAATATCAACGAACTCCTCCTTGCTCATCCAACCCCGGTCAACCACCTCACGCTGGATCAAGGGCAGCATCGCATAACCACCTCCGATCGTAAACATACCAATCTTCATGAACGTAAGAAACAACGTCCAATACATAGCACTATACTTATTAATTAAAGATTTAACCTACATAAACCTGTATTCCCTATCGCTTCAGCAACCGATTATATTGCTCTTTGGAATTGATAATCTCCAAGGCTTTCAGATAGCTGGGATTATCCTCGTTGATAATCTGGAAATATTGTGCCATATCAAACAGATCACGAGCGATCAATGCCTTCACCTGCAAAGCAATCAGTGCCTTTGAACGCGCATACTCCGACTCGTCAAACTTGATTTGCTCCTGCTCCCCCAGCTGAATCAGCTCTTGCAAAAGCGCCTCGTCCACAACAAAGGCCTGTTTATAAGCAGCAAAGGTTGGATAGGCCATTTTCAGCTCCGCACGATGACGATCAATATAATTCATAGCCAACCGATTCACCATACCCGAAGCTACTAACTTCCGGTGATAATCCGTATAACGGGTCGTATCAACAGGAATAAACACATCCGGCATGATGCCACCGCCGCCATACACCGTTCGCTCGGTGACCAAGGTCTGATACTTCATAGAGTCGGGGAAATGAATGCTGTCTGCCGTCATCAACTCCCCACGATTATACCGATCGATCAGGTCATGGTGATAGGCATCCAAATTGCCCTGCTCATAAGGCTTCTGGATGCAACGGCCCGTCGGCGTGTAATAGCGAGAAACCGTCAAACGAATCATGGAACCATCCGGCAGCGGAATCGGTTTCTGCACCAATCCCTTGCCAAACGTGCGACGACCGATCACGACACCTCTATCCCAATCCTGCACGGCTCCGGTGA
Source organism: Parabacteroides sp. (assembly GCA_022775005.1). Lineage (GTDB taxonomy): Bacteria > Bacteroidota > Bacteroidia > Bacteroidales > Tannerellaceae > Parabacteroides. Next base: position 58,284 of record JALFJR010000061.1, on the reverse strand, counting down.
CAATCTCACTGGCAGAAGCAGACGACTCATCCACCAAGATGACCAATCGTCCCTCTTGGAACTGCCCGCGCGCTGTAGAGTGAGCCTCCTCACGAGGTTGTTTACTGCCTTTTGTATAGACAATCAAACGCTGTTTCTCCAAGAACTCATCGGCTAACTCGATCGCAATATTGAGATAACCACCGCCATTTCCTTGCAAATCCAGGATCAATTGCTTCATCCCCTCCTTGCGTAATTTCTCCAAGGCTTCCCGAAACTCATTTGCCGAAGAGGCCGCAAAACGGTTCAGCTTAATATAACCCGTATGTTTATCCGCCATATAAGCCGCATCCAAGCTATACATGGGGATCTTTCCTCGGATAATGCGAAACTCCATCAAGTCGGGATTCTCTCCTCGCTTCACCTTCACACGCACCTCCGTGCCTTTAGGGCCGCGCAGCCGTTTCATCACCTCCGTGGTTTTCATCTTCACACCAGCAATCAACGTGTCATCCACCTCAACGATACGATCGCCTGCCATCAGACCCACTTTCTCAGAAGGGCCTCCCGGAATGACCTGAATCACATACACCGTATCGGTCAGCATATTAAATTGAATGCCAATGCCATCAAAATTGCCTTGCAACGGCTCGGTCATTTCCTTGGTTTCCTCCGGATCCATATAGGTAGAGTGCGGATCCAACTTTTCCAGCATCCCCACAATCGCATCTTCTACCAGTTTCGTCTCGCTGGTGGAATCGACATATAAATTAGAAATGGCAAACAGGGCCAATTGCAACTTGCGCGCATCCACACTGGCTTGTTGCGCCATCGAACAAATCACTACGCTCCAACTAATCAAACAACTCAAAACAATCTTTCTCATTACTTTTCTTTTACTATATCAATACAACTGTGTCTCTTTCGGGACAAACGCGGAGACATCTCTCCCGAAATGAAGCAATTCACGTACCACACTGGAACTAATATGGGCATACGCCGGCTCTGTAAAGAGCAGCAGGGTCTCTATGCCTGTCAACTGTCGATTGACATCGGCAATCGACTTCTCATACTCAAAATCAATCACCGAACGCACACCGCGCAAGATGAAGCTGGCTCCCTCCTGTTGCGCTACATCCACGGTCAAGCCGGAGTAGGTAATCACCTTGACCCTCGGTTCATCGGCATAAAGACGTTGAATAGCCGACACCCGTTGCTCCAACGTATAATAGGTTTGCTTCTTCTCATTGATTCCGATCGCAATGACCACCGCATCCGCACAGGTCAAAACCCGCTCCACCAACGATTGATGCCCCAACGTAAAGGGATCAAAGGTGCCGGGGAAGAGGGCGATCCGTCTTTGTTCAGCTGACCACATCTTCTTCTACCACTAAGTTTTCGATAATAAAATTCTGCCGTTCCATGGTGTTCTTACCCATATAAAACTCCAGCATATCCTTCACTAAATCCTCTTTCTTCATGGTGACCGGATCCAAACGCATATCCTTCCCGATGAAATGCTTGAACTCATCCGGCGAGATCTCGCCCAAACCTTTGAAGCGGGTGATTTCCGGATTCTTTCCCGCCGCCTCAATCGCCGCCAGACGCTCCTCCTCGGAATAGCAATACCACGTCTGCTGCCGGTTGCGCACACGGAAAAGGGGCGTCTGCAGGATATAGACATGATTCCGCTTGATCAGGTCGGGGAAGAACTGCAAGAAGAAGGTGATCAACAGCAGGCGGATATGCATACCATCCACATCGGCATCCGTCGCGATAATCACTTTATTATACCGCAAACCATCCAACCCATCCTCAATATTCAACGCGGCTTGCAGCAGATTGAACTCCTCGTTCTCATACACGATCTTCTTGGTTAATCCATAACTATTCAACGGCTTACCGCGCAAACTGAATACAGCCTGGAAATTGGGGTTACGGCTCTTCGTGATGGAGCCACTGGCCGAATCTCCCTCCGTGATGAAGATGCTGCTCTCCTCCAACATATCTCCCTTGGCATCGTTGAGATGGATGCGGCAATCGCGCAACTTCCGGTTATGCAGATTGGCCTTCTTGGCACGCTCACGCGCCAACTTCGTCACGCCGGCAATCGCCTTACGTTCCTTCTCCGACTCTAAAATCTTCTTCAGTAGTGCGTCAGCAATCTCCAAGTGTTTATGCAGGTAATTGTCCAGATCATTCTTGATGAAGTCGCCAATGAACTTCGCCACGGTCGGGCCATCGGGTCCCATATCTTTCGAGCCTAACTTCGTCTTCGTCTGGCTCTCAAACACCGGCTCCTCCACCTTGATGCTGATCGCCGCCACGATGCCGGCACGAATATCCGAATACTCGAAGTTTTTATTGTAATACTCCTTGATCACTCGCCCGACAGACTCCTTAAAGGCCGACAAATGCGTACCTCCTTGCGTCGTATGCTGGCCATTCACGAAGGAATAATACTCCTCGCCATATTGGTTGCTATGCGTGATGACCACCTCAATGTCGTCGCCCTTGAGATGAATGATCGGGTACAAGGGGTCGGTCGTCATATTCTCGTTCAGCAAATCAACCAAGCCATTCCGAGAATAAAACTTTCGACCATTATATAAGATAGTCAAGCCGGAATTGAGGAATACATAATTCTTGAGCAACGCCTCCACATACTCCTCTTTATAGGCATAATTCTTGAAGATCTCCTTGTCGGGGATGAAATAAACCGACGTGCCGTTCGCCTCCTCAGAGGGCTGAATCTCCGCCTCCTCGGTGATCACCGCCTTGCTGTATTCCACCCGCTTGCACTCGCCATCCCGATAGCTGGTGATCAGGAAGTAGCTGCTCAACGCATTCACCGCCTTGATGCCGACACCATTCAAGCCCACCGATTTCTTAAAGGCTTTGCTATCATACTTGGCGCCGGTATTCATCTTGCTGGAGACATCGACCACCTTGCCCAAGGGAACGCCACGACCATAGTCGCGCACGGCCACGGTTCCCTCCTCAATCGTCACCTCGATGGTCTTGCCAAACCCCATCATGTACTCATCAATGGAGTTGTCCAGCACCTCTTTCAGCAACACATAGATTCCATCATCCGCATAACTGCCGTCGCCCAGCTTTCCAATGTACATACCCGGACGCCGACGGATATGCTCCATCCAATCTAATGTCTTGATATCTTCATCGTTGTAATCAGCCGATGGGAGTATCGGTGTGTGTTGCTCTTCCATATCTATTATAATGTTTTGATGAATGCTCTTCTGGTCTTATGATGCTCGCGCTTGAAATAATCCCACTGCGCCTGTACCGCATTGTTGGTCTCCAACTCCGGATTGCTCTCGGCATACACCGCGCCCACGCTGCGATAAACCGGGATCAGGTCGTTAAACAACAGGGCATTGACACCCTTGTTCTGATACTCAGGCAAGACACCGGTCAAATAAAGATCCACGATTTTCGGCTTGCTCTTCAAGGCTTTCAAGAGATGGAGCCATCCAAAAGGCAGCAACCGACCGTTCGCTTTCTGCATCGCCTTCGACAAGCTGGGCAAAGAGATGCCAAAGCCGATCACGGCGTTATCCGCCTCGCGCACGATGATGGTCACCAAGTCGAAGCGCAACATCGGGATGTACATGTTTATGTAGTAATCAATTTGCTTCTCGGTCAGCGGAGCGAAGCCATATAAGGGGGCGTAAGCCTCGTTCAAGGTATGGAAAAGGGGACGCGCATAGGGCATGATCTCCTTCGCCGACTTAAATTTCATCACCTTCAAGCCATATTTCTTCTTCACGATCTCGCCGATGCGCAAATGCTTCTCGGGCACGCCATCCGGAACATAGATCTTAAACTCATGCCAATCCTTATCCTTGACATAACCCATGCGCTCCATCTGCTTCGGGTAATAAGGGTAGTTATAGATCGTCGCCATCGTTCCCAATTGATCGAAACCCTCGATCAGCATACCCTCATGATCCATATCGGTGAAACCCATCGGGCCGACCAGCTCTTTCAGCCCTTTCGACCGGGCCCATTGCTCAACCGCACCAAACAGGGCATCCGCCACCTCATCGTCGTCGATAAAATCCACGAAGCCAAAGCGTGCCCGCTGTTGCTGCCAGATCTCATTGCTCGGACGATTGACGATGCCGGCGATGCGTCCCGCCACTTTTCCATCTTTATAGGCTAAATAGTAAACCGAATCGCAGACCTCGAACGCCGGATTCTTTTTTGGATCCAACGTCATCATCTCCTCGTCGATTAGCCCGGGTACATGATAGGGGTTACCCGCATACAGGTCGATATTGAACTTTACGAATTTTCTCAAATCCTTCTTGGTGGTAACTTCTCTTATTTCTACGCTCATCTGTCCTTCTATTTTTTTGAGGAGCAAAGATAAGCATTCCTTTCCAACTTCTTCTCTTGACGCAGAGAAAATCCCCAAGAAGTCCTGTCGAGCTTGCAGACGGCACTCCAAATCCCCAAGAAGTCCTGTCGATGCAGTCGTTTCCCACCAAAAACTTTTTTTTCATACGACCGTATCAAACAAATATCTACCTTTGTCTGTTGAGAGGGCAGAAAGCCTTTCATTAATACGTATTAAATTATGGCAAAGCATAAGTCAACCAAAGAGGAAAGCAAAAGCAAAAAGAAAACAAGAGAGGGCAGACGCCTCAAAAAAGGAGAGATGATAGAGGCTATCCTGACTGTTTTCCAGGCCGCCCCGAAAGAACCTTTCAATTACAAGCAAATCAGCAAAGTCATTGGCGCCACCAATGAGGTGCAGAAGCTGCAAGTGGTGGATATTCTCTATGATCTGGCGGCAGAGGATGTCATCAGCGAGGTGGATCGCGGGCGTTATCGCCTGAATGGATTGGGCACGATCGCGGTCGGCACCTTCTCGCGCCGCAGCAACGGCAAAAACTCTTTCACCCCCGAAGATGGCGGCTCACCGATCTTCATCGCCGAGCGCAACTCCGGCCATGCGATGGATGGCGACAAAGTGCGGGTGCAACTCTTCGCCAAGCGCAAGGGAGCGGAGCCTGAGGGCGAGGTGGTCGAGGTGCTGGAGAGCAAAGAGCGCCTTTTCGTAGGCAAACTGCAGGTGATGAAAGGCTTCGCGTTCTTAGTCACCGAGAATAAGACCTTGGCAAACGATATTTTCATTCCCAAAGACAAGCTGAAAGGGGGCAAGAATGGCGACAAAGCCGTGGTGCGCATCGTGGAGTGGCCGAAAGAGGCGAAAAACCCGATGGGCGAAGTGCTGGACATCTTGGGCTCTGCCGGACAGAACGACGCGGAAATGCACGCCATCTTGGCGGAGTTTGGCCTCCCCTATAAGTATCCGCAGGCGGTGGAGAGAGCTGCCGATAAAATCTCCGATCAAATCACGGCGGAAGAGATCGCCAAGCGAGAGGATTTCAGAGGCATCACCACCTTCACCATCGACCCGAAAGACGCAAAGGATTTCGACGACGCACTGTCGGCCCGTCGGTTAGAGAATGGCCATTGGGAAGTGGGCGTACACATTGCTGACGTGACGCATTATGTCAAGCCCGAGAGCCTGATCGATCGCGAGGCTTTCAATCGAGCCACCTCCGTCTATTTGGTGGATCGCACCATCCCGATGCTCCCCGAGCGGCTGTGCAATCAGCTTTGCTCCTTGCGGCCGAACGAGGAGAAGCTCTGTTTCTCGGCCATTTTCGAGTTGAACAGCCATGCCGAGGTGGTGAGATCGCACATTGCCCGCACAGTCATCAAAAGCGATCGCCGTTTTACCTACGAGGAGGCGCAACAGGTGATCGAGACGGGCGAGGGTGACTATAAAGAGGAATTGCTGGCGTTAAACGGGTTAGCGCAACAACTGCGCGAGCGTCGCTTCAAGCAGGGAGCGATCAATTTCGACCGGTATGAGGTGAAGTTTGAGATTGATGAGCAGGGCAAGCCGCTCAGCGTCTATTTCAAGGTGGCCAAGGAGGCGAACAAGCTGGTCGAGGAGTTCATGCTCTTGGCCAACCGGACCGTGGCAGAGTTTGTAGGCTGTCCTCCCAAGGGGAAAAAGCCCAAGACCTTCGTCTATCGTATCCATGAGTTGCCCGATCCAGACAAGATGGAGAATTTCGCCCAGTTCATCCGGCGCTTCGGTTACAAGGTCAAGACCAGCGGTAGCAAGGTCGAGGTATCGAAAGGCATCAATAGTTTGTTAGACAAGGTGCAAGGCCGTCCGGAAGAGAACTTGATCGAGACCGTTGCGATCCGATCCATGCAAAAAGCCCGTTACTCCACGGAGAACATCGGCCATTATGGATTGGCCTTCGACTATTATACGCATTTCACCTCGCCTATCCGTCGCTACCCCGACATGATGGTGCATCGATTGTTGGAGCATTATTTAGCTGGAGGGCGCACGGTGACGCAGAAGAAATATGAGGCGATGTGCGATCATTGCTCCAGCATGGAGCAGGTGGCAGCCAACGCGGAGCGATCTTCCATCAAATATAAACAGGTTGAGTTCATGCAAGACAAGTTGGGTCAGGTCTTCGACGGCGTGATCTCAGGAGTCACCGAATGGGGACTTTATGTGGAGCTCAATGAGAATAAATGCGAGGGCTTGGTGCCCATCCGAGATTTGGATGATGACTATTACGAGTTTGATGAGAAGAACTATTGCTTGATTGGCCGCCGGAAGAAACGACAATATCGCTTAGGCGACCCGATCTCCATCAAGGTGGCACAGGCAAATTTGGATCGCAAACAGCTCGATTATCAATTAGTGGAATAAAAGCAACCACCGAAGGTTATGCGGAATAGGTCTGGAACCACCGCATAACCTTCTCGCTATAAGTCTTTGAGATGGGGATATCGGGCACCCGCTCGATCCCTAACTCAAGGAAAATCCCCTCCTTCTCCCGACGAATCACTTTCACTTGCTCAAAATTGACCATATAGGAGCGATGACAACGCAGCACATTCGTGTCCGCGAAGTGTTCTTCCATCGCCTTCAAGGAGTTGCGCAGGAGGAATTTGGTCAATTGCCCTTTGCTCAGATACCAGATGCAGACATAATTATCCGCCGACTCCAAATAGAGCAATTCGCTTCGCTTCACTGACAGGCGAAGCTCTTGTTTCTCATCATAGAATGAAAAAACGCTTTGCCGAGCTATGACCTCCTCTTGATGCTCTTCCAACAGCAACAATCGCCGCTCTTTATCTTTATAGGAAAAGTAAAAATGCAACACTGAATAGGGCAGCAGCAACACCAAACTGGTATTGATGGTAGAGGTCTCAAACACATCCATGTATTCCCTTTCCGGATTAAGCACCAATGTATAAATCGTATAGAACAACGACATGAAGAAGATCTCTAACAGGATCCAAATCGAATAGTTTCCCACAGAGATGGCGTGTCGTTTCCCCCAGTGGAACATGATGATACGACTCAACACCACCACCAAGACACCCGTCAGGATGATTAAGCTGGAGAAGACAAAGAACTTAAACTCCGAAATATCATACCAAGAAGAGGAGCTGAAGGGCTTATAGATATTGATAAAGACCAACGCAAAAAAGGCTGTCCACAAAATAAGTTGCACGATATGCTGCTTATCGTAGATATAAGATGGTATATTTTTATCCCACATGCCCATTGATAAATCTCCTTTTGACGCATTAATCGGTTGCAAAAATAATCATTCCATCGGAATTTTCGCCCCTGAATAGTAAATTTCGCCCCTAAATAACAATTTATACCCTCAACAGTGCCCCTTAAAACCTTTAATTTGCTCGTCTCCTCATTCTGTTGTTTGTTTGCAGAAAAATTAATCCACTCTATCTTTACGCTGATGGAGATGTTCCTCAATAAGGACTAACTTCACAGCCTATAGAAAAGCCCCCGACCGTGCGGTTCGGGGCTTTTTTCTTTTCTAATAAGCAAGGGAATGTAAATAAGTTTTGTAATTTTGCGGCACGATTCAAATCTATTCATTTATAAATTACAAAAATGAGCGCACAAACTCCATTCTTGGTGTTCTCGGGAACCAACTCCCGTTACCTTGCAGAGAAAATTTGCAAAAGTTTAGGTTGTCCTCTGGGACAAATGAATATCCAGCACTTCGCTGATGGTGAGTTCTCCGTTTCTTACGAGGAATCCATTCGTGGCAAAGATGTATTCTTGGTGCAATCTACCTTCCCCAACTCTGACAATCTGATGGAGTTGTTGTTGATGATTGACGCCGCTAAACGTGCATCCGCACATTCGATCATCGCAGTTATTCCCTATTTCGGTTGGGCACGTCAAGATAGAAAAGACAAACCGCGTGTCTCTATCGGTGCAAAATTGATCGCCGATATGTTGAGTACCGCAGGTATCAATCGCTTGATCACAATGGATCTGCACGCTGACCAGATTCAAGGATTTTTCAACGTGCCGGTGGATCACTTGTATGCCTCAACGGTATTCTTGGAGCACATTAAGAACGCTCTGCCTATTGATAATCTTTGTATCGCTACACCTGACGTAGGTGGTACGAAGCGTGCGAGCAGCTATTCTAAATATTTAGGTGTACCGATGGTTATTTGCCACAAATCTCGCTTGCGTGCGAATGAAGTCGCAGAGATGCGCATCATTGGTGACGTGAAGGGATTGGATGTTCTTTTGGTAGATGATATGGTAGATACCGCAGGCACGATCACGAAAGCGGCCAACTTGATGATGGAGAATGGTGCGAAATCAGTTCGTGCAATTGCCAGCCATGCGGTGATGTCTGATCCGGCTTCTACTCGTGTTGATCAATCCGCTTTGACCGAGATGATCTTTACGGATTCTATTCCTTACGCAAAGAAATGCGCAAAGGTAAAGGTGCTGTCTATCGCCGACATGTTTGCTGAGGCGATCCGTCGCGTATGCAGCGGTGAGTCTATCAGCTCCCTCTACAAAATCTAACAAATAATTATGAGTTTTGAATTTTGAATGATAGACGATAATGGCTATCCAACGCTTAATTCAAAATTCAAAACTCATAATTCAAAATTCATAATTATTCAATGATCATTCCACTGCCATAACAGAGGTGATGATCTTGATCATACACAACGCCATACTGCCCGGGAGCAATACCCTGGATTTTCTCATCTGATTCTATCCGATACAAATCGCCAATGCGACGAAGTCGCCCCTTTGTAAACTCCGGTGTGTGACGAATCTTGAAAGTAATCTCCTTTTCGTCAGTGAACTCTCCCCAAGGATCCTCCGTGATGAAATCAAATCCTTGCATATTGATTACTTTTCCATATTGCGTCTCCGGGTCATAGCCATTAGACACATAGATGATATTGCGTTTGATGTCTTTCTTGATCACAAACCAAGGGCCACCACTCAAGCCCAAGCCCTTACGCTGACCAATCGTGTGAAACCAATAGCCATTGTGCTTGCCTACAACTTTCCCGGTCTCCAATTCCACAATCTTACCGGTGCGCTTTCCTAAATAACGCTCGATAAACTCATTGTAGTTGATTTTGCCCAAGAAACAGATGCCTTGGCTATCTTTCCGCTTGGCACTGGGCAACTTCTGAGCCTCCGCTATGGTTCGCACCTCACTCTTCATCAAATGACCAATCGGGAACATCAGCTTCTGAATCTGCAAGCGGGTAATCTGCCCCAAGAAATCGGTTTGATCTTTCACCGGATCTTTAGCGGTCGAAAGCCACACCTTGCCATCTATCTCTGTCGTAGTCGCATAATGACCCGTAGCAATCTTGTCAAAGTCCTTGCCCCACTTCTCCTCGAAGCAACCAAACTTAATGAACTTATTGCACATCATATCCGGATTGGGTGTCAATCCCCGTTTCACCGAATCAATCGTATAGCTAACCACCCGATCCCAATACTCCTCGTGCAGGGAAACGATCTCAAACCGACAACCATATTTGCGGGCGATATACGAGGTAATCTCAATATCTTCCTCCGCCGGACAATCAATATAGCCATCCTTATCCTCCATCCCGATGCGGATGTAAAAGATAGTTGGCTCATAGCCTGCCTCCTTTAATAAATGTACCACCACGGAGCTATCCACTCCTCCAGAAACTAATGCTGCGATCTCCATTTCTTTCTTTGTTTAATACGAAGGCAAAAATAGAGAAAAAAACGCAAACCTTTGATATTGGCTCCATAATACGTATCTTCGCGCCAGTCGGACAGACAACCTGAATCGGGAGACAAAAGCAATGAATATATGAAGAAAATAATGTTATCACTCATGACCGCCGTGGCTATGACTGCCTGCACAGGGCAAGCCGACAAGGGGTCCTCTAAAGAATTTAATTATATGGTAGATAAATTCGCCGATCTGGAGATCTTGCGTTACCAAGTACCCGGATTCGAATCACTCTCGTTAAGACAAAAACAGTTATTATATCACCTCTCTGAGGCTGCCTTGATGGGTCGAGATATTCTTTTCGATCAAAACGGACGCTACAACTTAGCGATTCGCCGCACATTAGAGGTCATTTACACCGATTACAAGGGGGATCGAGAGAACCCTGAATTTAAGGCATTGGAGACCTATCTGAAACGAGTATGGTTCTCCAGTGGCATTCACCATCACTATGCGTTGGATAAATTCCAACCGGAATTCTCTGCCGAGTTCTTCATGAACTGCCTGCATCAAGTAGATGCCAGCAAATTACCCCTGCAGCAGGGTGAGAACGTAGATCAACTGCTGGCCAAGTTGGCTCGTGTGATGTTCGATCCTTCCGTTATGCCCAAGCGAAGCGTGCAAAGTGGTGATGATGATTTGATCTTAGCCTCTTCCAATAACTATTATGGCGGTGGTATCAACCAAAAGGAAGTAGAAGATTTCTACGCCCAGATGAAACAGGGACAAGACACGATCGCCCCCATCTCCTACGGTTTGAACAGTCGTTTGGTGAAAGAGAACGGTGAGATCAAAGAGAAGGTATGGAAAGTGGGTGGATTATATAGCGAAGCCATTGAGCACATCGTGGCTGAGTTGCAAGCCGCCATTCCTTTTGCGGAGAACGACGCACAGAAGGCCATCATCGAGAAACTGATCGCCTATTATCAAACAGGAGACTTGAAAACATTCGACGCCTACTCCATCCTTTGGGTAGAGGATACCGCTTCGGAGGTGGATTTTGTGAACGGATTCATCGAGACCTACGGCGATCCGCTTGGCATGAAGGCCTCTTGGGAATCCACCGTGAACTTCATCAACAAAGAGGCTACCACCCGCACGAGGATCATCAGCGACAAAGCACAATGGTTTGAGGATCACTCTCCGGTAGATGCACGTTTCAAGAAGGAAGAGGTGAAAGGTGTCAGCGCAAAGGTCATCACCGTAGCGATGCTGGCTGGCGATTGCTACCCGGCTACCCCGATTGGCATCAACCTTCCTAATGCCGATTGGATCCGTCGGGATCATGGTTCCAAGTCTGTCACCATCGAGAATATCACTGAGGCCTACGACAAGGCTGCTCAAGGCAATGGTTTTGGCGAGGAGTTTATCTGGAGCGACACAGAGCGTGAACTGAGCAAGCAATATGGTTTCCAAAGCGATAATCTGCACACGGATCTGCATGAGTGCTTGGGACATGGCTCCGGTAAATTGTTACCCGGTACCGATCCTGATGCCTTAAAGGCTTACAGCTCTACGTTGGAGGAGGCGCGTGCCGACCTGTTCGCCCTCTACTATATGGCAGATCCCAAGATCATCGAACTGGGATTGCTACCCAACGAGGATGCCTATAAAGCGGCTTACTACAAATACATCATGAACGGCTTGATGACCCAATTGGTGCGCATTGAGTTAGGCAAGGATGTGACGGAGGCTCACATGCGCAACCGTCAGCTGATTGCCAAATGGGCGTATGAGCAGGGCAAGGCAGAGAAGGTGATCGAGCTTGCGGAAAAAGAGGGCAAACATTACATCGTGGTCAACGACTACGACAAGCTCCGTGAGTTGTTTGGCAAGCTGTTAGCCGAAGTTCAGCGCATCAAGAGCGAAGGCGACTATGCGTCAGGCAAAGCATTGGTAGAAAACTATGGCGTGAAAGTGGATCCAGCCCTGCACAAAGAGGTGCTGGAGCGCTATGCTAAGTTGAACTTGGCGCCCTACAAAGGCTTTGTCAATCCGATCATGAAGGAGGTGAAGAACGCCAAAGGCGAGGTGACAGACATCGTGTTGGATTACTCCGAGGGATATGCCGAGCAAATGTTGCGTTACAGCCGCAACTATTCATTCCTACCGACTTATAACAATTAAGCATGGAGACCACGCAAGAGACCATTCGCAGCATACGCAATCAGTTACGTCTGGCCATGAATGGCGTGACAGCGAGCAGTATGCGAGAAAAAGGCCTACGCTATAAACTGAACTTCGGGGTTTCTTATCCCGAAATCAAAGTGATCGCCCAACAGCATGAGCCAAGCACCTCTTTGGCTCATGCGCTATGGGCAGCCGATTGCCGGGAGCTCAAGATATTGGCCACCCTTTTGCAACCCCTGCAAGAGTTTCCCATGCCGGAAGCCTTGCGTTGGATCGAGGAAGCGCCCTATCCGGAGATCATCGAGTTGCTGAGCAAACACTTGCTGTCTCGTTTACCCTATGCGGAGGAGTTGGTCAATGCGATTTACACCCGCACGGATTGGCCGTATGGGCGAGCCGCAGCCTTCCTCTTGCAAGCAGAACGGTTCAAAAACCGCTGGCCGCTGGCTGCTCCCCTGATCGAGCAGACGATTGCGGAGGCCCTGAAAACGATAGGCAGTGATGTCAGCCTATTTGAACGACGAGCCGCCGTTCAGGCCCTGCGCTTCTATGGTCGGCAAGATCCTCAACAAGCCACTCACCTATTAGAAGGGGTAAATCAATACATCAAACGCCAACCGGAACGATTGCTATGGAAAGATTTGTATAATGATTTCAAATTCGAGTTTGATAATTAAGCGCGAAGCTTTGCGATTAAAATAAATACGTTAACTTTGCCGTTCGTCTGATTGGCAGGGATGAAAGAGAATGAGTACATAGCGATTCTGCGGCAATTCGATACATACCTTGAACGTAAACACCTCAAGCGCACCGAAGAGCGGCACAAGGTTTTGGAAGTGATTTGCACTTTCAAAGGTCCTTTTGATGTAAACATGATCCTTGATCTGCTGCAAAAAAAGCAGTTCACAGTCAGTCGGGCAACGATTTATAACACGCTGGAGATTTTAATCGATGCGGATGTGGTGACTCGCCATCCACTCAATGGCAGCACACAGCAGTTTGGGCTCTGTTGTTTATCAACCAACCGCACGCATCTTGTTTGCACACAATGCGGAAGTATCCGCAAGATAAGCAGCAAGGAGCAACCCATTGATCCCTCCGTCATGCGAAAGAATCGTTTCACGCCGGCTTACCATTGCATCTACATTTATGGGCAATGTGCGAAGTGCAGGCAACGGCAAAAAAGCAAAGATAAAAAGAGCGACAAATAAATTGAGTTGAATATAATAAACAGATAAAAGATGAAAGTAGATGTTTTGTTAGGATTGCAATGGGGCGACGAAGGCAAAGGCAAGGTTGTCGATGTCTTGACTCCGAAGTACGATGTGGTTACACGTTTCCAAGGAGGTCCCAACGCCGGACATACACTGGAGTTCAACGGTGAGAAATATGTGTTACGCTCCATCCCGTCCGGTATTTTCCAAGGAGGAAAAATCAATGTGATCGGTAACGGTGTAGTATTGGATCCGCTGTTGTTTAAGCAGGAGGCTGAGGCCTTGGCTGCCAGCGGTCACGACATCACCAAGCAACTCTATATCTCTAAGAAAGCGCACCTGATCCTGCCCACCCACCGCATCTTGGATGCCGCATATGAGGCAGCGAAAGGTAGTGGAAAGATCGGTACGACAGGCAAAGGCATTGGCCCGACTTATACAGACAAGGTGAGCCGTAACGGTGTGCGTGTAGGTGATTTGCTGCATAACTTTGAAGAGAAATATGCCGTAGCTAAAGCCCGTCACGAAGCAATCTTGCGTTCTTTGAACTATACATACGACATCACGGAACTGGAGGCACAGTGGATGGATGCACTGAACTACTTGAAACAGTTTAAGCTGATCGACAGCGAGCACTTCATCAACGGTTTGTTGAAAGAGGAGAAATCCGTACTGGCAGAGGGCGCGCAAGGCACGATGCTGGATATTGATTTCGGCTCTTATCCGTTCGTAACCTCTTCTAACACGATCTGCGCCGGTTGCTGCACCGGTTTGGGTATCTCTCCCCGCAACGTCGGTGAGGTATATGGTATCTTCAAAGCCTATTGCACACGTGTCGGCAGCGGACCATTCCCCACAGAGTTGTTTGATGAGGTGGGCGACAAGATTGGCCAGTTAGGTCATGAGTTTGGTGCCGTTACGGGTCGTAAGCGCCGTTGCGGTTGGATCGACCTCGTTGCGCTGAGATATGCGGTGATGATCAATGGAGTGAGCCAGCTGATCATGATGAAGAGCGATGTACTCGATTCATTCGACACCATCAAGGCGTGTGTCGCTTACAAGATCAACGGCGAGGAGACGAACGAGTTCCCTTACGAGATCGACGACACGGTAGAGCCAATCTATGTAGAGCTGCCCGGTTGGAAGACCGATTTGACGAAGATGAAGAGCGAGGATGAGTTCCCCGAGGAGTTCAATGCCTACCTCTCTTTCTTGGAGGAGGAATTGGGTGTTCCCGTAAAGATCGTATCGGTGGGACCGGATCGCGAGCAAACCATTATTAGATATACAGAAGAGTAACAACAAAAAGACAAACAGGGGTTTATATATGTATTGGATTATTTTCATAGGATTCGCCTTACTGAGTTGGTTGGTTTCTTCCCGCCTGCAAAGCAAGTTCGAGAAATATTCGAAAATACCCATGCCCAATGGCATGACGGGAAGAGATGTTGCAGAGAAGATGTTGCGTGACAACGGTATCTATGATGTACGGGTAACCTCTACACCGGGACATTTGACCGACCACTACAACCCAGCCACTCAAACCGTCAACCTCAGTGAGTCGGTTTATTACAGCAACAGCATCGCCGCTGCCGCCGTGGCTGCCCATGAGTGTGGCCACGCCGTGCAGCATGCGACGGCTTACGCTCCCCTTCGTATGCGTTCAGCCTTAGTGCCGGTGGTGAGCTTCGCCTCCAACATCATGACATGGGTCTTGTTGGGCGGTATGCTGATGTTGCAGACCTTTCCGCAGCTGATGCTTTTTGGTATCATCTTGTTCGCCTCGACCACGTTGTTCAGCTTCATTACGCTGCCGGTCGAGATCAACGCCAGCCAACGTGCGTTGGTATGGTTGAGCCAAGCCGGCATCACCAATGCCTTCACACACGATAAAGCGGAAGATGCCCTGCGCTCTGCCGCTTATACCTACGTTGTGGCCGCATTGGGTTCGCTCGCTACCTTATTATATTATGTAATGATCTTCCTGGGTGGAAGAAACAGAGATTAATCAAAACAGACAGCAGAGATGCAAAAACCTTCTATTCCGAAAGGAACCAGAGATTTTTCGCCAGAGGAGATGGCGAAACGCAATTATATCTTCAACACCATCCGTGAGGTCTTCCATCTGTATGGATTCCAGCAGATCGAGACCCCGGCGATGGAGAACCTCTCAACCTTGATGGGTAAGTATGGCGAGGAGGGAGACAAGTTATTGTTCAAGATTCTCAACTCGGGCGATTGCTTAGCGCAGTTCACCGACGAGGAATTGACCGCACGCAGTCCCCTTCGCTTCGCGGCCAAAGCCTGCGAGAAAGGCTTACGTTATGACCTGACCGTCCCCTTCGCCCGCTTCGTGGTGCAACACCGCAACGAGATCAGTTTCCCCTTCAAGCGCTACCAGATTCAACCCGTTTGGCGTGCGGATCGCCCGCAAAAGGGTCGCTACCGCGAGTTCTATCAATGCGATGGCGATGTGGTTGGCTCTGACTCATTGATCAACGAGGTGGAACTGATCCAAATCATGGACGAGGTGTTCCACCGCTTTGGCATCCGTGTCTGCATCAAGATGAACAATCGCAAGATCCTGTCAGGCATCGCCGAGATCATTGGCGAGGCTGATAAGCTGATCGACATCACCGTAGCCATCGACAAGTTGGACAAGATAGGCTTAGACAATGTCAACGCAGAATTGCGCGAGAAGGGATTGCCGGAGGCTGCCATCGAGCGCCTGCAACCAATCATCCTATTAGAGGGAACCAACGAAGAGAAGTTGGCCCGTCTGCGCGAGGTGCTGGCTGAGTCGGAGATTGGTTTGAAAGGTGTGGAGGAGTTGGCCTTCATCTTGGAGCGTATCTCACACACGCCTATCCGTGCGGAATTAGCGATCGACCTCACCTTGGCTCGTGGCTTGAACTACTATACGGGAGCCATCTTCGAGGTGAAAGCACTCGACGTGCAAATCGGCAGCATCACTGGAGGTGGCCGTTACGACAACCTGACCGGCGTCTTCGGCATGGCTGGCGTTTCGGGTGTAGGCTTCTCCTTCGGAGCCGATCGCATCTTCGACGTGCTGAATCAGTTGGATCTCTATCCGGAAGGCTCTTTGAAGCGCACCCAGCTGCTCTTCGTCAACTTCGGTCCCAAAGAGGAAACCTACCTGTTGCCGTTGATTGCCAAGGTACGTCAAGCCGGCATCCGTACAGAGTTGTATCCAGAGGCAACCAAGATGAAGAAGCAGATGAGTTACGCAGATGCCAAGCAGATTCCGTTTGTTGCCATCGTCGGTGAAAATGAGATGGCCGCACAGCAAATCAATTTGAAGAATATGTTGACCGGCGAGCAAACCCTTCTCACATTAGAGGAGCTTATCGCCCAGTTTGGATAAGCCTCTATTCAAAGCGAATCATACCAAAGGCGGCGGCTATAAGCTTCCGCCTTTTTTAGTATCACTATTTTTGCAAACCCAAAAACGCTTGCTGCGCCACTAAGGCCGAATTTTTCTTAGGGAAGTGAAGAACTGACGAAAGTCCCAAATAGGGCATTTTAGATACATATTTTAGCACGAAAAAGAAAAATAGTAGGTGATTGTATAATCATGTTAAAGAAAAAGATCGGAATTGCCCTTAATTGTTAACTCGTCATAATAAAATGCGGTCAAATGGGGTAGATGAGACTTTCGGCAGCCAACGAAGGTCTCCCCGCCTTGCGGCAGCTCCATCGCCAATTGGAAAATGGCTCTTATAGGGGTTCGCAGTTGCTTCGACAATCGCCGAAAGGGCTCCGAACCCCTATTTTGCCTCTTCGCCAATGAAAAATATCCCATAGTCCTCACCGAGGATTCATTCATTCCTCAAACAGCGATAGTTGGCGGGGGAGGAGCGTGAAAGTCTTGCGGTGGTAAGGGGTAATGCCACATTGGCGGATGGCCTCCCGATGCGCCTTGGTGGGATAACCCTTGTTCTCCTGCCAGTGGTAGGCGGGAAAGCGAGCAGCCAATTCATTCATATAATCATCACGATAGGTCTTTGCCAAGATAGAGGCGGCAGCGATGCTCAGGTATTTGCCATCCCCCTTTACCACCGTTGTATGGGGAATCGCAGGATAGGGATTGAAGCGGTTGCCATCAATCAGCAGGTGATCGGGTCGGATCTTGAGTTGATCCACCGCTCGGTGCATCGCTAAGAAAGAGGCATTCAAGATGTTGATCCGGTCGATCTCTTCCGGCGTGACCACCCCCACCGCCCAAGCCAAGGCCTCCCGCTCAATCAACGGACGCAGGGCATACCGTTTGCGTTCGCTCAACTGCTTGCTGTCGTTCAACTCTTCGCTCTTAAAATCAGGCGGTAACACAACTGCGGCAGCAAACACGGCACCTGCCAAGCAACCTCTGCCAGCCTCATCACAGCCCGCCTCGATTCGTCCATCTTGCATATAGGGTAATAACATACGCGCTAACTTCTAAAAAATTTCGAGGCGTAAAGATAATTTCTTTTCGTCTTCACTGATTCTTTTTTCGTCTTCCCACACAAAATTTTGGCGGTTTCATCCGTAGTTTGTAATATTGCACGCCGTAAAAAAGGCTATACAGATATGATGCAATCCCAGAAAATCACGCTATGCGCTTGCGCCTCTCGCACCTTCATCAACCCCGAGAAGGTGGCCCAATTAGCCGCTATCTTGGAAGCGGCAGGCAAAGCGGTTGAGATCGTGCCCGACCTTTGCGAATGGATCGAAAACAAATCCGATCGGTTGAGAGAGATCGCCGCACATACAGTGGTAGCTTGCCATCCCCGGGCGATCAAGGCCCTCTTTGAATGGGCTGAGCAACCCGTTCCGCATACATTGGATATGCGGGCGAACGACCTGTCCACGTTGCTCACCGCTTTAGACCTTCCAGCCGACAGTGCAATCCCGGCTGAGCGGGTAGCGGCGTTTCGAACGCAGCTCGAAAGCTTCTCAAAGCAACCGGGGCAGGATGCGTGGTTCCCGACCATCGACAAAAGTCGTTGCATCGAGTGTGGCAAATGCCATGACTTCTGCCTGTTTGGCGTCTATACCTTGGAGGGGAAAAAGGTCGTCGTGAAGGCACCACAGCACTGCAAGAACAATTGCCCGGCCTGTGCCCGCAACTGCCCGACCCAAGCGATTATCTTCCCCAAATATGCCCAAGCGCCCATCAACGGTGGGGAACAAGCGGAAGAGAAGGCCATCAGCATCGACACGGCCACCCTCTACAATACCGCCCTGCGTGAGCGATTGGCCGCTCGTAGAGCCAGTGTTTCCCTCTTGAAAAACCGACCGAAAGCATGACTCTCCACGACTATATCGCCACTTTCCGCTGCGCCTTGCGCCCCCTGGGGGAATGCTCGCCCCGTGTGCTTTGGAAATTAGGATATAACTTCTGTTGGCGCAACCTATGGGGCATGGCCGCCTTCGAACGACGCATGGCAAAAGACGAACCCTTCTTCCCGGCCTTTGTGATGATCTCGATCACCGAGCGATGCAACCTGCATTGCTCCGGCTGCTGGGTATCGGCCGGTGGCCAACACAGTCTTTCGTTGGAGCAGATCGATGGTATTATCCGGGAGGGGAAAAAGCATGGCTCCTATTTCTTTGGTATCTTAGGCGGAGAGCCACTTCTCTATAAAGGGCTGCTCGGCCTGCTGGAGCGTCATGCCGACGCCTATTTCCAGCTGTTCACCAATGGCCATTTTCTGTCTGCCGAGGTGGCCGAACGCCTGCGCCGGATGGGCAACGTCACCCCCTTGATCAGTGTAGAGGGGCTGGAGGAGGAGAGCGACCGACGGAGAGGCCGTAAAGAGGTGTATGCCCATACCCTCAATGGCGTAGCCGCTTGTCGAGAGGCCGGTCTTTTCTTTGGGGTAGCCGCCAGCATCTGCCGCAGCAATTTCAACGATTTGGTGAATCGTCGGCATATCGAGCGGATGGCTGCCGCCGGTGCCCATTATTTATGGTATTACATCTATCGTCCCGTCGGTGCGGAGCCGCATCCGGAGAATGCTTTGACCAAGGAGCAGATTCGTGACCTGCGTCAGTTCTTGGTGGAGCAGCGCAAGGATGCGCCTCTTTTCTTGATCGACACCTATTGGGATGACAAGGGGCAGGCCATCTGTCCCGCCGCTACCGGGATGAGCCACCACATCTCTCCTACCGGAGCCGTGGAGTTCTGTCCGCCCCTGCAAATGGCCAAGGAGCAGATCAATGCCGATGCCTCTAACCTGACCGCTATCTTTGCGCAATCCAGCTATTTGGCAGGCCTGCGACAGCTAACCGCAAAGACCTCCCGAGGTTGCATCTTGTTGGAAGATCCAGAAAAACTGGCGCACTTCGTCGATGATTGGCAAGCGGAAGACAGCACCTCACGGGCCACTGTTCGCCAAGAGTTAGCAGCCATGCGTCGGCTTCCCGGTCATGACATGCGAGAAGAGGCGATCCCTGAGCAGAGTCCCTTTTATCGCCTCCTCAAGAAACGCTATTTCTTCGGGTTCGGGGCGTATGGATAGCAGACGAATCGCTCGATTCGCCTTTCCTGCTCCTTTTTTCGTCTTGCTGACAGAAGTTTTGGCGAATTCGTTTGTTGTTTGTAATATCGCGATTGAAAAAAGAAGACTGTTATAATCCCTATGGAGAAGCGACACTATACGATACCGCAAACATTGGCTGAACGCAACAGCTGGCGTGAACGCATACGCCAGCATGTGGAACAGGCGACCCTATGCCCTCCTCTCTCTTTGGAGGCACTGCGGAAAGAGGTGGCACAGCTGCTGCAAGCCGTTCCGGAGGCAGACAAAAGCCTGCAAGAATGGTTGATGGTGGAGCTGCACAACCAGGTGTGGAAAGCCACGATCGCCACGATCCCCTACGAACGTCGCATTCTGTTGCTGCCTAAATGCCTAAGCCATTCCAAACACTGCCAAGCAGAGGTGGATGAGTTAGGCCTGCTCTGCCACCGTTGCCACCATTGCCCTATTCCAGACTTAGAGGAGCAGGCGGAGCAATTGGGTATGCTTAGCATCGTGGCAGAGGGATTCACCTCCGTCGTTGGATTGATCCAAAACCGGGTAGTCGATGCGGTGATTGGTGTGAGCTGTCTCGACTCTTTAGAGAAGGCCTTTCCTTTATTAATACGTAATGCCGTACCGGGGTTGGCGATTCCCCTTAACTACGACGGGTGCAAAGACACGCAGGTAGATAAGCGCTACGTGCTCGAACTGATGCACCTGCGGAGCGAGCAGCAAGCGCAACTTCTGGATTACGACGGGCTACGTAGCCAACTCAATCATTGGTTCACGCCAGAAATCCTCAACCGCTACCTCTCTCCCGCTATGGAGGAGACGGGGCAGATTGTTCGGGATTGGATGGGCGGCGAAGGCAAACGGTGGCGTCCCTATCTATTAGCCGCTACCTACTTAGCGCTGACCGGCGAGACAGAGGTACCCGAATCGGTACGCAAGGCCGCCATCGCTATCGAATGTTTTCACAAGGCCTCGTTGATCCATGACGATATTCAAGATCAAGACGCAGAACGCTATGGTAAACCCACGGTGAATGCCACCCACGGCATACCGATGGCGATCAATGCAGGTGATCTATTATTAGGTGAAGGCTATCGGCTGTTAGCCACTGCTGGAGATACCCGTCTGCTGCAAGTGGCCTCTGAAGCACACCTCGCGCTTTGCCAAGGACAGGGCATGGAATTAGCTTGGAGCCGAGATCCGCAGCCCTTTGATCTCTCTTTCGTCTTGGCCATTTTCACCCATAAGACCGTGCCCGCTTTTGAGGTTTCCCTGCAATTAGGCCTTCTTTGCGCCAAAGAAGATCCTGCATTAGCAACTATTTTCCATCAATACGCTACTCAGTTAGGCATTGCTTATCAACTGCTGGACGACTTGGCCGACTTCGACAACGACAGTCCGTTAGCCATCCGTCCCTCCGCAGTCTTGGCGCAACTCTGCGCCATCCATCCGGACACGAATTTCCAGACAGCGCTGTTTAGCTGCGCCGACCTAAAGAACTTCTTGCGCCAACCGGCACATCAGCCCTATTTGCAGGAAGCTCTAACCGCTGTGCGAGAGATGGCCGACCAAGCCCATCGAGCAGCCTTACAGGCACTGCACCCTATCCAACATGTCGAACTCAAAAGGCTGCTTTTCCGGGTTACGGAGCGCATCCTTCGTTAATTTTTTACCTGATGAGCCAAACGATCTCTCTCCGATTGATGCGTCGATTAGTCGCCGGCAAGAAGCGGCTGACTCCAGAGGCCCTGCGCTTGATGCGGGACTTCACCGCCTCGCAATGCTTGGCAGACAGCTCCTTCATGAATCGTCGAGGAGAGTCAGATCTCTATTACACCGCCTTTGGTTGGCTACTCGCCTACCTATTGGAACTGCCTTTAAATGCAGAGCAGCAGGCAACCTATTTAACGCAACAGCAACCGAACAGCTTTGATTTGGTGCATTATGCCGCCTACCGCCGTTGCCAACTATTGCATCGACTATGCACAGTTGGTGCGCTGCGTCTGGCTTGGGAACAGCGCAAGGCACAAACACCCCCTGCTTTCGAGCAGTTTGCCGCAGTGCCCTTAGACGATCCATGGTCGCCCTACGCCCGCTTCCTCTGGCTTTCCCTGCAAGAGGATTGCGGCCAACGTTTATCCTCCGCACAGTTGGAATTAGCCCAATTGGCACATTATCAGACGCCGGAAGGAGGCTATGCCAATGTAGCCGGCTGGCCTACCGCTTCGACCAATGCCACGACCGCTGCACTCTCGGTGATTGGCCAGCTTATCGGATATCATCCGCATACGGCCCTCACCTACCTACGCGACAGCCAGCAGCGGACAGGAGGCTTCTCAGCCACGGCTGTCAGTCCGGTACCCGATCTGCTCTCTACGGCTACCGCCCTATTCACCTTGAAGAATTATGCGGTCACCCCACGCTATCCCGCAGCTGACTTCGTGGAGGCCCATTGGTTGGCCAACGGCGGCTTCGCCCCCACGCTGTTAGAAGAGGAGAGTGACGTGGAATACCTATTTTACGGACTTTTAGCATTAGGATCATTATGAACAAGCAAACAATAGAGACATGGATAGACGAGGCAACCAGCCTTTTACTCTCCAAACGCACACAGGGAGGCCTCTGGCGAGGAGAACTCTCCTCCAGTGCCATCTCCACGGCTGTCGCCATCTTTGCCCTGCGGCAAATCGATGCCAACCGCTATACGGAGACTATCCAGTGCGGAGCGGAATGGTTGCTGCACACCATGCAAGCGGATGGCTCTTGGGGAGACAGTATAGAGAGCCCTTCCAACATGACCGCCACCCTCCTCACTTACGCCGCACTCTTCGCCATGGGTCAAGCACCGGAAGCGACACGCCACTACCTGAGCGAACGCTTTGGCGATGTCACCGATGAGGCCATCATCAAAGGCGTATTAACCTATTATGGCAAAGATCTCACCTTCTCGGTGCCCATCTTGGTGATGTGCGCCTCGGCTGGCGTGATTCACGATTGGGAGCGCATCCCCCCGCTGCCGTTTGAACTGTCGGTCTTGCCGCAACGCCTCTTCCGCTTCCTGCAGCTTCCAGTAGTTAGCTATGCCATTCCGGCCTTGATTGCGGTGGGCATCCTGCGTTTCCAACGTGGAAAGCAGGGAATACTCTCTCCGCTGCGCCGTCGCTTCATCACCCCCTCCCTGCGAGTCTTGGAGCGGTTGCAACCAGTGCATGGCGGCTTCTTAGAGGCGGCCCCGCTGACCGCTTTCGTCAGCATGTGTCTCAGCTGTGCCGGTTTCCGCTCACATCCCGTGACGCAGAAAGCAGCCCAATTCCTGCTGAATACAGTCCGGCCGGATGGCTCCTGGCCCATTGATACCGATCTTTCGGGCTGGGTCACCTCCATTAGCATCAAGGTGTTGGCCGATGACCTGTCTATTGATGACCGCCGTTCGTTGGATCGTCAGCTCTGTGCCAACGCCTTCACCTATCCCCATCCCTTCACCGGCGCACGTCCCGGCGGTTGGGGATGGAGCGATCTACCAGGTGCAGTGCCCGATGCCGATGATACGTCTGGTGCCTTGGCAGCTCTCTCCACGCTGCGCAAGGGCGTTCCCTGTCCGGAGGTAGTGCATGGCATCGAGTGGCTGTTGGCGTTGCAAAACCGGGATGGCGGTATGCCGACCTTCTGCAAGGGCTGGGGTAAACTACCTTTCGACCGCAGCAGCCCAGACATATCAGCCCATGCCTTGTTGGCATTTGAATCGTGGAAACCAGCCCTACCTATCGACCTACAAAACCGCTGTCAAGCGAGCATTCAACGACTCTTAGGCTGGATGGAGAAAGCACAAGCCTCGGATGGATCTTGGATCCCTCTCTGGTTCGGCGACCAGAACGAGCCTCGTGAGCAATCGCCTGTGTATGGTACCGCCACCGCTACGGAATACCTGGCCGCTTCGGATGAGCCGTTGGCTGCAACATTAGCTACGAAAGGGATTCATTACCTGCTCACCGCCCAGAACAACGACGGCGGCTGGGGTGGCGCAAAAGGAGCCCCCTCAAAGGTGACACTGACGGCCAAAGCACTCAGTGCTTTAGCCTCCTATCCAGATAGTGATCCGCAAGCTATCGAGCGAGGATTCGACTGGCTCTATCAGCGTTACGCCGACGGCACCTGGCTGCAACGGGAACCGATTGGCCTCTACTTCGCCCGCCTCTGGTATTCGGAGGAGCTCTATAGCCTCACCTTCGTGTTGCAGGCCTTGAAGAAATTGAAACAATATAATGAACGAACAGAAACGATATGAACAAGCGTAAGACAATCAGTATCACTATTGCCACGGCCTGCTTCTATGCGGCTGTGCTCATCGGGTGGCATCTGTATGTCCCCCGAACGCTGACACTTCAGAATCCGGGAGCAGATAACCGCCCGGAGGGTTTGGCACGCAAGGCCGATGATGTGGTGATTGGGGAGTATTTCATGAAATACAGTGACGAGGTACCCGCCGACTTGAGCGGAGCCTGGCCCAACTTCCGCGGAGCGACCCACACGAACATCGTGGAGACTGCAGAGGCGATCCAAACCTCTTCTGAAGCATATCCGATACTGTGGAGTTTTGATACCGGTGAGGGACATGCTGCTCCGGTCATCTACAAAGGGCGTGTCTATGTGCTCGACTACGATGAGGGCTTGAGCTCGGACGCACTACGCTGCTTCTCCTTGGCTACTGGCCAAGAGCTGTGGCGACGTTGGTATCGGGTGCCGATGAAGCGCAATCACGGTTTCTCCCGCACCATTCCCGTGGTGGGTGAGGACTATGTGGTCACCGTTGGCCCACAAGGCCATGTGATGTGCTGTGATCCAGTGACCGGTGAGATGAAATGGGGTTTGGATATGCACAAGCAATTCAGCACAGAGGTCCCCTTTTGGTACACTGGTCAATGTCCCTGCGTGGAGAATGGACAGTTGATTCTGGCTCCTGCCGGCGAGGAGACCCTGTTAGCCGGTGTCGATCTTGAGACGGGCGAGCTGCTCTGGCAAACGCCCAACAGCGTAGGCTACAAGATGTCTCACTCCTCCGTGATGCCGATGACCCTTGGGGGCAAACGCACCTTTGTTTATGCGGGAATAGGCGGTGTCTGTGGCATTTCAGCCGAGAAGGACGATGTAGGTACGCTGCTTTGGCACACCAAGCAATGGCAACCCTCCGTCATCGCCCCCTCTCCGCTGCGTCTATCCAACAACCAGATCTTCTTGGTG
This sequence comes from Parabacteroides sp., assembly GCA_022775005.1. Lineage (GTDB taxonomy): Bacteria > Bacteroidota > Bacteroidia > Bacteroidales > Tannerellaceae > Parabacteroides. Next base: position 33,036 of record JALFJR010000061.1, on the reverse strand, counting down.
GCTGGCTACGGTACGGGAGGAGCCCTGTTGCAAGTAGATCACAATGGCTCTAACTGGAGCACGAAATTGCTTGACCAATATAAAGCAGATAAAGGACTCTCCAGCGAGCAACAGACCCCTATCCTATTCAACAACATGATTATCAGTGTCATGCCCAAAGATGGCGGTGGTTTGCGTAGCCGATTGGTCTGCTTCTCTCCCAACGACCTACATAACCCAATCTGGACCTCCTCCGGTGAGGAGCGCTTTGGCTTAGGTCCCTATTTGGTGATCAACCAAAAACTGTTTGTCTTCAAGGAGGATGGCGAGCTCTATGTCTATGCCATTGAAGCCAAGTCGATGAAGCTGTTGAAACAACAGCGCATCATGGAGGGCGTGGATGCCTGGGGACCGATGGCCTACGCCGATGGCTATTTGGTGTTGCGCGATGCCCACACCGTAAAATGCTTACGAATTGTCTAATGAATCAAGAAAAGAAAAAACATACATGATGGAATCGAAACATGCAATGGAAAAGAAAATCTCCCGCAAGCACTTCCTGCGCATCTGCGGCTCTGTGCTGGCTGGAGGAAGCATCTTAGGGGTAACAGGCAACCTGCTGTGGAAGATGTTCACCCGTCCAGATGCCCTGTTCTACGATGTGGAACGGACACAGGCGGCTGAACGGCGTGCGACTGGAAAGCCTTTCGTCTCTCCCTATCGGAAGGTGTCGGCATTCCAGGCATCTGGCGAGATCGAGGCCTTCGACCTGTATCAAGGGCGGCTCTATGTGGCTACCCCCAACAACATAGATATCTATGAACCCACGGGCAACTTGGTGGATAACTTCTCGGTGGGTAGCTCCGTGCGTGACTTGACCGTAGCTGCAGACCGCATCTACCTGCTTTTCCCCGCTCGGATCGAGGTGTATAACCTGCAAGGCGAGCTGCTGACCGACTGGGAGGCGTGTGACGAGGAGGCTGACTATTGCTCCTTGGCTGTGGCGCAAGGCAAGGTGTTCGTGACCGATGCAGCCCATAAGAATATCCATCTCTACACCGAAGGGGGCGGCTTCTTGAAGTTCATTGACAGTCCCTCTGGTTTCATTGTGCCCAGCTACTCGTTTGGCATCACAGAGTTGGATGGCGTGATCTACTGCTCCAATCCTGGACGACATTTGGTAGAGAGTTACACGCCTGATGGGGAGTTTATCGCCTCCTTTGGCAAGGGCGGCGGTGCGGAGGGCCATTTCAGTGGCTGTTGCAACCCGGTCTATCTCACCTCGACCGCCACAGGCGAGCTACTCACTTCCGAGAAGGGCATACCCCGTGTCAGCTGCTACGACAAGCAGGGCCAGTTCCGCAGTGTCTTGCTGGACGAGAAGGCCTTGGGAGGCGGGCACAATGCCTACGAGGTGCGGGTATGGGAAGACAAACTGGTGGTGGCTGGAAAGGCCTCGCTCTCCCTTTTCCAATATAAAAAGGAGCTGGCCGGAGAGACCGCTTGCGCAACCTGCGGCATCCCCTGTCCGCTGAAAGAGGGACTAACCATCTAAATATAAGGCTATGGAAGAAAAGCATAATCAACCAAAGCATAGTCCGATCCGTCGCCGGGAGTTCTTCAAGCTGTGCGGATCGGTGGTGGCCGGAGGCTCTATCCTGGCGGTAGCCGGAGGCTTGGCACCTAAGTTGGGCGGCAAGGAGGAAGACCTCTTTTGGCAAATCGACCCGACGGTCTGCACCCAATGTGGCCGCTGTGAGACCCACTGCGTGCTGCCAGTATCCGCCGTGAAATGTATTCATGCCCACCGGGTCTGTGGCTACTGTGACCTGTGTGGCGGCTACTATCGCACCAATGTCAAGGAGCTGAACACGGCGGCAGAGAACCTGATGTGCCCTACGGGGGCAATCCAACGGAAGTTCGTGGAGGATCCCTACTTCGAGTACATGATCGACGAGGAGCTCTGCAACGGCTGTGGCAAATGCGTGAAGGGCTGTAGCTCGTTTGGCAACGGCTCGCTCTATCTGCAGATCAAACAGGATCTCTGCCTGAATTGCAACGAGTGTAAAATATCTACGGTCTGTCCGTCAGGCGCTATCACCAGAGTGCCCTACGCTACGGCCTATAAATTAAAGGAGTGAATCGCATGAGAAAATTAAAGACGATAGCGGCTTTGGTGGGGTGTTGGGGGATCGCCCAAGCACAGAACCGCTTCCCGAAACCCGACTTTGAATCGGGCTACCAATATCCCGACCTGCAGTATGCGGTGCCCAACGAGACGTTGTGGGTCATCCTTGACCTGCTGTTGTTGGTCGCGCTGATGGGCATTGTCACATGGGCGCTCTACAAGAGACACACCCGCGGCCCCATCTTCTGGGTGTCGCTGATCTCCGTGGGCTACTTCGGTTTCTTCCGAGAGGGCTGCGTCTGTAGCATCGGCTCTATCCAAAACATCGCCTTGGCGTTGGTGGATGACAGCTACCATCTGCCGCTGACGGTGCTGCTCTTTTTCCTGTTGCCCATTCTCTTTGCCTTCCTGTTCGGGCGGGTATTCTGTGCGGGAGTCTGTCCCTTCGGTGCTTTGCAAGAGTTGGTCAACGTGAAAAACTACCGCATCTCTGAGGCTATCACTGCCGCCTTGAAGGTGATCCCGTGGCTCTACCTCATCTTCGCCGTGCTCTATGCGGTGACCCGTAGCCAGTTCATCATCTGCCAGTTCGATCCCTTCATCGGCATCTTCCGGTTAGGCGGCGATATGGGACTCATCCTGTTTGGTGCGCTTTTGCTGGTCATGTCGATCTTTACCGGTCGTCCCTTCTGTCGCTTCCTCTGTCCCTACGGGGCGCTGTTGAGCCTCTTCTCATCCGTCTCCATCTGGAAGATCAAGTTGACCCGCAAGAGCTGCATTAACTGTGAGCTGTGTCACAACTCCTGCCCGGTGGATGCCATCCGTCCGCCTTACGCCAACAAGCTGAAGGAGAGCCGCAGCGCCGGTGTACGTCGCCTGTTGGCCTACTTCGTCGTGCTACCCGTCATGATCATAGCGGGTGCCCTGTTGATGCGTATGGCCAGTCCGAACTTGAGCCGAGCACACAAGGATGTACGTCTCTACGACCAGGTGATCCAGCACGAGGCGCAGCCGGAGGAGGAACTCTCCTTGGAGTTGGAGGCTTTCTACGGGCAAGGCCGATCCGTAGAAGAGATCACCGCCCTCTATGAGGCCAAGGTAACAGAGTATCGTTTCTGGTGTACGATAGCTGGTGCCCTAATGGGCTTAGTGATTGGATTGGCGTTGATCCGTCTCTCGGTGAAACGTAGCCGTAAACAGTATGAGATCAACCATGCTAATTGCGTGGCCTGTGGACAGTGCTTCAACTATTGTCCGCAGAATAAACAAATGAATGAATCGCATAAACCATCTGAATCATGAATAAGGATATTTATCGGAACATCGCTGCGGTGACAGCCGTGTTTATCATCACATTGTCGGTGATGCTGATCACCAACTATTTCCAAGTCAGGGGCATCACCCCGTTGCAAACCGAGGTGATCGAGACCTTGAAGGAGCTCAACGACACCAATGCGGATAATCCGGTGTTGCAGGAGCAGATTCGCCAGCTGGATCTGTTGGCACGCCGTGCCTACTTCATCCAGGAAGATCACCTGAAGAGCGGGGTCTATATCCTCTTGGGCATGGTGCTAATCTTCGTCCTCTCGCTCCGTTTCTATTTCAAGGGAGAGATGCACATCCCCGACAAGGAGATCGATCCGATTGACGAGTGGATGCTGAAATCCAAATCCCGTCGTTACCTCACCTGGGGCACCTTGGGATTGGTAGCAGTTGCCCTGTTGTTTGTCTTTCTCTCTTCCCCGCTTTTGAAATCCTCAGAGAATAAGGAGGAGACAGAAGAGACGCTCATAGCTGATAGTGGAGAGGCAGTCCCGGTAGAAGAGACAGCAACGACAGAGGCAATGGCTGAACCGCAACCAGCCGCTACTGAGACCAACGGAAATACACCGACAGAAGTTACAGAAACATCGGTCACCACTGAAACACCAGCCATAGCTGAAGTTCCTCAACCCGCCGTCTCCAAGGTCACCTCTAACGCCTTCCGAGGCAACCAATCCAACGGTATCTCCTCCGCCAAAGGGATACCCACCCAATGGGACTTAGCGGGTGGCAGCAATATCCTTTGGAAGAAACCGATTCCTCGTGCAGGGCATAACTCTCCCGTCATCAATGGCAACCGGGTTTTCTTCACGGGTGGAGACAAAGAGGCCCGCGAGCTGTTCTGCTATGACCTCACCTCCGGTGAACAGCTCTGGAGTATGCAGGCAACCAACATTCCCGGCTCACCAGCTACACCGCCAGCAGTCACCGAAGATACCGGCTTGGCCTCCTCATCCGTAGCCACCGATGGCAAGCATGTGTGTGCCATCTTCGCTACGGGAGACCTGCTCTGTGCCGATATGGAGGGCAAACGAGTATGGGCGAAAAACTTAGGTGTGCCCGACAACCATTATGGTTTTGTCTCCTCACTGTTGATCTATGGCAACACGCTCTATGTGCAATATGACAACAACAAAGATCCGCAACTCTTTGCCTTGGATGTAGCGACCGGCAATACCCGATGGGTGAAGAAACGTACGGGCAAGATTTGCTGGAGCTCCCCCATTATTGCCTATGTCAATCAGAAACCACAGTTAGTCTTGATGGGCAATCCTCAGATGACGGCTTACGACCCTACCTCCGGCGAGCAGCTCTGGCAGGTGGATTGCATGGGCGGAGAGGTCTGCTCCTGCCCGGCCAGCGCAGATGGCGTGATCTATGGAGCGAACGAATATGCCAAGTTAGTAGCCATCAACGGCACAGATGGACAGGTGTTGTGGGAAAGCACGGAATACCTGCCAGAGGTTTCCAGCCCGGTAGCGACCAAGAAGCATCTCTATTTGGCAACCAGCTATGGTGTCTTGGCCTCTTACGATGCTAAAAGTGGTGCATTGGTAAAGGAACATGAGCTGAACGAGGAATTCTACTCCTCCCCGATGATCGTAGAGGGCAAACTCTACCTCTTCAGCAACAATGGTAAACTGTTCATTTTCTCTACGGATGATGCCTTTACATTGATCAACTCCTTTGAGACTGGAGAGCGTACGTTGGCGACCCCGGCTTTCACAGATGGCAAGATCGTGGTGCGAACAGAAGAGAGTATTTATTGTGTAGCAGCGAAGTGATATGGCTTGTGCAGATTGTAAACAGAACGGACTTCAGACAAAGGAGGCGATGATCGCCCGTGTGGATGCGATCATTGATCGGGTAGGCCGTAGTCGGCGGGTGATCATTCCCCTGCTCCAGGCCCTGCAAGCGGAGTTTAGCTATTTGCCCTCCGATGCCCTGCAACGGGTGTATGAGCGGACGGAAATCGACCGGGCACAAATGATCAGTGTCTCCACCTTCTATGCCCAGTTCCGGCACATTCCCTATGGACGACATATTATTAAGGTATGTACCGGCACCGCTTGTCATGTGAAGGGGGCGAACAATGTCTATGATGCGTTCCGCCGGGAGTTAAATATGGATGAAGAGACTATCACCACAGCCGATCAGCAATACTCCATCGAGAAGATTGCCTGTTTAGGCTGTTGCGCCTTGGCTCCGGTAGTACAGATTGATGAGAAAATCTTCGGACATGTACAACCAGGGCGAGTAAAAGAGGTGTTGGATGAGTTTCAACAGTATGCGCAAGAGCAGGAGGCGCAGGCTGCTGATGAGGCTAAGGAACCGCCAATCGGGGAGGTTCGTTTAGGCATGGAGAACTGCTGCCAAGCAAGTGGCACGGCAGCGATTTATCAAGCAGTGCTCGATGCCTCCCACGAACTGGGTATCAAGGTGGCTATCAAACCGGTCTCTTGCGTAGGGGCCTGCAATCAAGTGCCCTTGATTGATGTGGCACTGCCGGATGGCTCGATCGAACGCTATCCCAATGTCAAGCCGGAGGAGATCAAGGAGATCCTGCTCCATCACTTCAAGCCGGCCAATCGCTTGCGTCGCTGGAAGAATGCCCTGTTGAATCAGGTGGATATGTTCCATACCGATACGACCTGGGACAATATCCTCTGGAAATCGGAGCAGGAGCGTACCGGAACGATCAACACTTTTCTCTCCCGCCAAAAGCGCATCTCCACGGAAGGCTACGGCATTATCTCGCCGTTAGACATCGACGAGTATATGGCCCATGAGGGTTTTGCCGCCTTGGAGAAGGCAGTCACCACGATGCCTCGTCAAGCGGTGATTGACACCATCTTGCAAAGTGGCTTACGTGGACGTGGCGGTGGTGGTTTCCCTACCGGACGGAAATGGAGCTTGGTAGCCGCTACCGACAAAGCGGAGAAATATGTCATCTGCAACGGTGATGAGGGTGACCCCGGTGCGTTCATGGATCGCATCCTGTTGGAGTCCTATCCGTTGCGTGTCATCGAGGGTATGATCATCGCCGGTTATGCCGTAGGCGCACGGAAAGGTATCTTTTACATTCGTGCGGAATATCCCCAAGCAGTCATCCGTACCCGCAAGGCGATCGAGTTGTGCCGGGAGAAAGGCTTGCTCGGCGAGAACCTGTTTGGCAGCGACTTCTCTTTCGACATTACGATCTTTGAGGGAGCAGGAGCCTTTGTGTGTGGCGAAGAGACAGCCTTGATCGCCTCCATTGAGGGACAGCGTGGATTCCCCCGGCAACGTCCGCCTTATCCGGCTGTCGAAGGACTGTTTGGCTGCCCGACCCTGATCAACAACGTCGAGACATTGAGCCAAATATCCTATATCATCCGTCATGGAGCGGAGGCCTACCGCACGATCGGTACGGAGAAGAGTCCCGGCACAAAGGTCTTCGCCTTGGCCGGAAAGGTCTGCCACGGTGGATTGATCGAGGTACCGATGGGTACCACGCTGAACCAAATCATCGAGGATATTGGTGGTGGCGTCGAGGGTGGCGAGAAGCTGAAAGCAGTGCAGACAGGTGGTCCTTCCGGCGGTTGTATCCCCGCAGAGCTGTGCGACGCTCCAGTTGACTTCGATGCCTTGACCCGCATGGGTGCTATCATGGGTTCCGGCGGTATGGTAGTGCTGAGTGAGAGTAGCTGTATGGTGGATGTAGCCCGCTATTTCCTCTCATTCACCTGTCAAGAATCATGCGGTAAGTGTACCTTCTGTCGGGTCGGCATTCGTCGTATGTTGGACATACTCGATCGGCTTTGTACCGGCAAAGGTTCCATGGAGGATATTGACAAATTGGAGGAGTTGGCAATCAGCATCAAACAGATGGCCTTATGTGGTTTGGGTAAGACCGCTCCCAACCCTGTCCTCTCCACGCTAAAATACTTCCGGGAGGAATATGAAGAACATGTAAAGGGTATCTGTCGCACAGGCACCTGCAAAGAGATGGTCAAGTTGGAAATCACGGAGGAGTGTGTCGGCTGTACCAAGTGCGCCAAGGCCTGTCCTTCGGATGCCATTCCCTATACGCCATATGCACGTCACCAGATCGAGGTCGAGAAGTGTGTGCTCTGTGGCTTATGCATCGACGAGTGCAGTTACAACGCAATACGAAAAGTAGCTTTAAAGTCTTGAAGTATGCAGATAACGATCAATAATCAAGTGATTGAGGTACATGAGGGCGAGACCTTGATCGAAGTGGCTCGCCGAGCGGGCATTGAGCTGCCCTCCATGTGCTACGCCAAGGGAGCGAAGCACAAATCCTCTTGCATGGTGTGTGTAGTGAAGAATGTGCAGACCGGACAGATGATCCCCTCCTGCTCTACCCTACCCACTGAAGGAATGGTGATCGACACCCAAAGCGAAGAGGTCTTGAAGTTGCGCCAACTCTCATTAGAGTTGCTGCTCAGCGACCACCGAGCCGATTGTGAAGCACCCTGCTCGATTGTCTGCCCAAAAGGGTTAGACGTAGAGCATCTGCTCTGGCTTTATGATGCCGGTCGGTTGGCGGAGGCCCGTAGTTTCTTAGCTGCCACCTTCCCGCTCGATCAATTGGGCTGCGCGGACTGCAAAGCCCCCTGCGAGAAGGCCTGCCGAAGAGGTACAGTAGATAAAGCGGTTCAGATACGGGCAATTATCCAGTCATTAGCGGAGCGAGCTGACCTGCCCTTGCTACCGGAGGTGGCGCCCCATGCGGCAGATAAGAGGTCATTTATTTCTAAGTTGGGCCGTTTCACGCCGAAAGAGAAGGAGTGGCTGAAGGAGACGATCGATGCTCCTTCCCGCTGCCTACATTGTGCCTGCCCCGGACATACCGATTGCAAACTGCGTCGATACACCACGGAGGCCGGAATCAAACGCCCTCGCTATGAGGTCTCCTCCGCATTGCCCGTCAAAGAGAAAATTCATGTGAACGGACGCTTGTGGTATGAGCCAGCCAAATGCATCCGCTGTGGACTTTGTGTCTATAACAGTGACAATGGTTTCACCTTTGAGCGCCGTGGATTCATCATGCAGGTGGTCATCCCGGAGGAGAATCGCCCCAATGCACCGGAGCGGTTAGCCACACTCTGCCCGACTGGTGCGCTCTTTTTAACCGAATAGGAGGAAAAGACCATGAATAAATATGGCATATTAATCGCTCTGCTCTGTCTGTTAGGCTTCAGCTGCACAGACAACAGTGATGAACCGGATGACGGCAACGGACTGAATTGGTCACTCTCACGAGGGGATGCCGGACTGAGCGGCTACACTTCCCGTACGCTCCCCAAGAAGCCTACCCTGTTGTGGCGCTTCAAGAGCGAGGTGCGCACAGTCTCTTCACCCATTGTCTATCAAGGTACCACCTATTGGTGCGACCGCCGTGGCCTGGTGCGAGGAGTGGATGCTTCTGGAAACTTGGCCTTCAGTTACGACCTCAAAACGCAGGTGGAGGCTACTCCGATGATCCACGACTCCGTGCTCTACATCGGTCGGTTGGATGGTTGGTTGAGCGCAATCTCGTTGGCCCAGCAAGATACCCTCTGGAACTTCGAGACGGAGGGGCAGATCTCCGCTTCACCGAACCGAGTGAGCTTCGAGGGGCAACAGGCGATCGTCGTAGGTAGTTACGACAATTACCTCTATTGCATCGGCGATCAAAGCGGTCAGCTGATCAATCGCTTCGAGTCAGGTTACTACCTGAATGGTTCCGTGGCACTCTGGAAAAAGCATGTCCTGTTTGGCGGCTGTGATGCTTGGTTGCGCATCATCAACTGCCAAAGTGGATTACCCACCGACTCCGTGGAGTTAGAGGCCTATGTACCAGCTTCCCCGGCGGTCATGGGCGACTATGTCTATGTAGGCGACTATGCCGGTAATATCTACGAGTTCAGCTTAGATAAGGGCAAGATCACCCATACGCGTAAGATCCAGGAGGGCAGTGAGGCCGGTGCCTCGTTCGTCTCCGTGCCGGCAATTACTGACAAAACCCTTTTCATTCTCTCTGCAGATCGCTATCTTTACGCCTTCAATCGCTTGGATGGCAGCCTCAACTGGAAATACTTGATGAAAGGGAATACAGGCGAGAGCTCCCCCTTGGTTTGTGACGATAAGGTATTGGTCTGCACAAAGAGCGGACTGATCTCCATCATCGACGCCGAAGAGGGCGAACTACTATGGGAGTATGATGCGGGTGAACAAATCATTGGTTCTCCAGCGATTATCAAGGGACGCTTCTTGATCTTAACGGCTAAAGGCACTCTGCTCTGCTTCGGAGAGCAAGAGAACGCCGGTTAAGCGATCGTTAAACGGCCTTTTATCCATAAAGAAACGGCAAGTAAGCAAATAGAAAACGGCAGGTAACTGCCCACAAACAACGAAACAGATGGCATTAATCGAATTAGTGGCTATACAGAAAAGCTTTCACGATGGTGACAACCGCCTCAACCATGTCTTGCGAGGCGTAAACCTGCATGTGGAACAGGGAGACTTCGTAGCGATTAAAGGGGCTTCCGGTTCCGGCAAGACTACCTTGCTTTCCATTTTAGGTACGCTCTTGCCTCCAGATAGCGGACGCTATTTCCTGAATGGACAAGAGATCACAAACGGATTAGTCAACTTGGCCAGTGTACGTAACCGCCAGATTGGTTTTGTCTTTCAAGATCATCGACTATTAGCCCCCTACACGGTGAAAGAGAACATCCTGCTTCCCCTGTTAGCGGATGCCACACAGGTGGAGGCAGCAGCGGAGGCACGGGCAGAGGAGTTGATGCGCCTCACCCGTATCGAACGGTTGGCCAATGCCTATCCCGCCACCCTCTCCGGGGGCGAGGCCAGTCGGGTAGCGGTCTGCCGTGCCTTGATTCGCCAACCACTTTTGCTGTTGGCCGATGAACCCACGGGACAATTAGATCGGGAGAACGCACAAAACATCGCCTCCCTCTTCAAGGAATTGAACCAAACACTGGGCACAACCATCCTGATGGTGACACACTCCGATGAGACCTCGGCCTACGCCAAACGCATACTGAACTTAATCGGAGGAGTGATACAGTGAACCAACAGCGACTCACATACCGGAACATTCGTTATTACGCCCGCTTCTATCGGCTGATCGCTTTGGCCTCGTTGATCACGGTAGCGGTGATCGTAGGTAGCTTAGTCGTAGGCGATTCGGTGCGTACCACCTTAGAGCGACGGGTAAGTGACCGGTTGGGCGATACAGAGGCCCTGCTCTTCGCTCGCAACGGTTACCTCTCGGAGCAGTTGCTCCAAGCCGAGCCCTTTCAAACAGGCAGTCGAGGAGTCCTGTTAAGCGAGGGATTCGTCTCGTACAACGGTCGCTTGGTGCCGGTTACTCTTTGGGGCGTGGATCGCACAGATCTACCGAAAGGGAGAGCCCTGCTCAACCCAGCCTTGACCAAGGAGTTAGACTTAGGGCCGGCCGATGAGTTGGTACTTCGTTTGCCAGCTGCAGGCATGGTACCCTCCGGCTCTCTCTTTGTTTCTAAAAACTACACCACGAGCCTCCGCCTTACCCCCGGTGGCACACTGTCCGCAGCAGAGGGAGGTAACCTCAACCTGCGCAACGAACAGGTGATTCCTTTCAATGTGTTTGTCAATCGGCAGGAATTGGCTGAGACATTAGGGGTGGAGGGACGCATCAACCTACTCATGAGCAACCGGCTGCTGAACGAATCGGAGGTAGCGAAAGCGTGGCAACCGGCCCTCTCCGGCCTGCAAACCCAACGCATCAACGGCGAGATACAGATCTCCTCCTCCCGCATCTTCCTGCAAAAGGAGGTCATCGAGACACTCTGTGCGGGAGATAGCACGGCTAACCGGCTCTTCTCCTACTTGGCGAATAGCCTCGATCGAGCCGACCGCTCCATTCCCTATTCTTTCGTGACCGCTGTCGATCAATACGACGGACAACGCTTGCGAAAAGAGGAGATCTGGCTCTCCGATTACAGCGCAAAGCGATTGAACGCCCGTGTAGGCGATACGATACGCATCAGCTATTTCCACGCCAAGGAGCTGAAGCAATTAGAGACCGACACACTGCCTTTGGTGGTTGGGCGCATCCTGCCACTGAGCACGTGGCAAGCAGACAGCACGTTGAGTGCCAACTTCCCCGGCTTGGCCAACGTGGAACGTTGTACTGACTGGGACAGCGATCTGCCCATTGATATGGAGCGGATTACCGATGAAGACGAAGCCTATTGGAATCACTACCGAGCAACCCCCAAAGCCCTGATTGCCTATGAGGCAGTAGCTGAACGCTGGGGGAACGCTTATGGCGTAGCGACCCAGCTACGGTTGCAAAAAGCAGACCTCTCCCACTTACAGCCGGAGCAGTTCGGGCTACAACTGATCCATCCCCGAGAGGCTGGACTTTTTGCCGCTCGTAATGGTGTGGATTTCGCCGGACTCTTCTTGGCATTGGGCTTCTTTATCTGGGTGTCAGCCCTGCTCTTGATGCTAAATCCGCTGAAAGAGATGCTCTATCGCCGTCGGGAGGAGATTGCCCTGCTACGGGCCTTAGGCTTCTCCCCCAAACGGATGGTAGCACTCTTTTGGAAAGAGGCCAGTCCGGTAGTAACGGTCTCCGCGCTTGTAGGCATAGGCGTAGGATTGCTCTACACCGCCTTGGTGATGTGGCTGTTGGGCAATGTCTGGCAAGGAGCAACCCAAACCGACGGCTTTGGTGTCTATCCCCAAGCCTCTACGCTCATTGGCGGAACCTTGGGCAGCCTGGTGCTCACGTTGGGACTGCTTCGCTGGAGCTTGTCGAAAGCTCTACGAGAGCCTGCACGCGCTGATACCCCTACCGTTCCTTCCGCTACGAAAGCGAAACTACTCAGCTTGATCTGGACAATCGGTACGATAGGGCTTACGCTACTCAATGCCCTGTGGTGGCAATCGGTTCCTCTCTTTATGCTCTTGGGGACCGGATGGATCGGCATGGCGGCCTGCTGGGGGTATGCCGAGGTCTTACGTCGCCGACAAAGAGCCACCCAACCGTTGCGACAATCCACCTTGGTGTGGGCCACACTCCATGCCCAGCGGAAACAGGCGCTTTGGGCCTACTTGGCATTGGCAATTGGTGTGTTCATCGTATTTGCCGTCGGCTTGAATCGCAAAGGCTTTGCCGATAATGAACAGATACAGACAGGCACAGGAGGGTTCACCTTGTGGGGCGAAAGCCGTGTACCGCTCTATCAAGAGCTCTCCACGGCAGAGGGGCGCAGCAAATTGGCGTTGAGCGATCTCCCTGCCGAGACCTTGATTTGCCAAGGCTTACGTTACCAAGCTGATGATGCCAGCTGCTTGAACCTGAATCGTGTGACGCAGCCTACCGCCGTAGGCTTCCCGATTGATGCCTTGCGTGAGAGTGCTTTCCAGATCGAGCAATCGCTCTATCCGGAAGAGCGGGCAGCCACCTTCGACCGCCTTTGTCGCAAAGAGGGGGAGGTCTATCCCGCCTTGGTGGATGAGACCGTCCTCACTTGGGGACTGATGGGGCAGGTGGGCGACACACTCTATTACCCCAATGACCGAGGTGAGTCCGTGGCGATCCGGCTGATCGGCACGCTCTCCAACTCCATTTTGCAAGGCAACCTCTTGATGGATCGTACCCTCTTCAGTGAGATCTGGCCGGAGACCAGCGGAAGCACGCTATTCTTGGTCAAGACACCTGAGGAGGAAACGAAAGTTGCCAAACAGCTTATCGAACAGGCCCTGCATGAGTACGGCATACGTGTCACCACCACCAACGATTGCCTGCGTCAGTTCAATGAGGTGACCGACACCTACCTTAGCATCTTCATGACCTTGGGCGGATTGGGCCTATTGATCGGTATCTTCAGCTTTATCATTGTCATTCGCAAGAACTTGGCGATGCGGAGGGAGGAGATCCTGCTCTATCGGATGTTAGGTTTCACTGACCGCTGGATCGAGACGTTACTCTATCGGGGAAACCGCATCGTGCCTCTCTATGCGTTGGTTGCCGGCAGCGTGGGGGCGCTGGTGAGTGTAGGCGTGAACTTCCCCCATGCCGGAATCGCCCTTTGGCTAATGGCCGGTGGGTTCTTGCTGCTGTTCATCGGCTGCGTCTTAGGATTTGTCAAGCGCTATGTGCGCCATGAAGTCAATGAATCAAAAACGAATCGGATATGAAGATCTTGTTTATTGTGCCCGGGTCGGGCGACTCCTTCTATTGCGGCAACTGTTTCCGCGACAACTTGCAAGCTACAGCCCTGCGCAAGTCGGGGCATGAGGTGATCATCATGCCGCTCTACCTGCCGCTGCGTCACCGCACCTTCCAGGCTGATACTCCACTCTTCTTCCCCGCCACCACCTTCTATGCAGCACAGAAGCTCTTCCCTGGGCGACACATGCCCAACTGGCTGAAGCGACTCACCGCCTCTGAGGGGTTGCTCAACATGGCCTCCTCACTCTCCGGCTCCACCTCCGCAGAGGGTATGGAGCAGATGACGTTAGCCATGATCACAGGCGAGGACACGGCGTTTCAAGACATGGTAAAGCAACTGATCGACTGGGTCAAGGAGCGGGAACGTCCTGACGTGATCCACCTATCGAGTAGCCTGTTGATCGCCATTGCCAAAGAGATCAAGCAAGCGGTGGATCTACCAATTGTTTGCTCCCTGCAAGATGAGGAGGTGTGGCTCGACGGCTTGAAAGCGAACCACGCAGCAGAGGCATGGCAAGGCATTGTAGCAAACAGCCGCCACGTGGATGCACTACTGACCACCAGTCACTTCTATCAATCGCTCATTACGGAGCGACTGCCTCAACTGAAAGCGGTGAAGGTGATCTATCCCGGTGTGGAGCGGGCGAAATACCGCTGCGATAGCTATCCCGAACAGCCCACCATCGGCTTCTTCTACCGCATGAACGAAGCAAACGGATTGGACATCTTGGTGGATGCCTTCGTGCTATTGAAACAGCAAGGCACCATCCCGGGTTTGCGCCTTCGCATCGGTGGCGGCTTCACGGCTACCGACAAGCCCTTCTTGAAACAGATGCGCCAACGGTTGGCTCCCTACGCAACCGATGTAGTCATCGAGGAGAGCTACAAGATGGAGGAGCACGCCCGCTTCTACCAACAGATCAGCCTACTCTCCGTACCCCTACGTTTTGAGGAGGGAGTCGGCTTGTACCTTTGCGAGGCATTTGCCGCCGGTCGCCCTGTCGTAGAACCCGCCACCGGCTCTTTCCCGGAGATCGTAGGCGAGGCAGGGGTACTATATAGCCCCAACGAGCCTACAGAGTTGGCCGCAGCCTTGGCACAATTACTGACCGATCCACAACGCATGGCGCAATGCCGAACGGAAGCGCTGCACCTGTCCGAAAGTCGTTACAGCGAAGTCGCCCTCGCACAACAACTGGAGCAACTCTATCTATCGCTAACAAATAAAGAATCAAATTAGAAATCACATAAACAGAGTTTAGTATGAAGAATTATTGGAACATCTTGAAAGCAGGAGGGTTAAGCGTAGCCTTCGCCTGCATCTTGTGTGGAACAGCTTCGGCACAAACGCCTTATGGTTGGCGCGGTCCGGAGCGTAACGGTGTCTATCCGGAGAGTGGTCTCTTGAAAGAGTGGCCGGCAGAGGGCCCGCAACTGTTGTGGGAAACCATGGATGCCGGCAAGGGTTACTCCAGCCCCGTGATCGTAGGCGATCGCCTCTACATCACCGGTATGAATGAGGACGAGACGCAGGAGATCTTCTCCGCCTACACGCTCGACGGCAAGAAAGTTTATCAAACGGCTTACAGCGCACCGTGGAACGATACCTATCCTGAGACTCGTACCACGCCTGCCATCGACGGCGATAAGGCCTATGTGATCAGTGGTTCAGGCGATGTGGTTTGCCTCAACATCCAGGATGGCAAGATTGTTTGGAAAGTGGAGGCCGGCAAGGTGTATGGCCGCAAGACCGGTAATTGGGGAACCTCCGAGTGCCCGTTGGTCTTCGACAACAAGGTGATCTACACCCCGGCTGGTGACCAAACCACGATGGTAGCCCTCAACAAGGAGAATGGTGAGCTGATCTGGAAGACTACATCATTCGGCGATATCGGCGCCTATGTCTCTCCGCTGCTGATCAACTACAAAGGGAAACGGCAGATTGTCGGCTCTACAGCCAAGCACATCTTTGGCGTGAACCCGGAGAGTGGCGAGATTGAATGGTCATTCGGAGAGTGGGGACCCTCCGATCGGGATGCCAAGTGGCCGAACATCGCCCCCAACACACCGATATTCAAGGATGGCAAACTCTTCTTCTGCCACGGCTACAACATCAACGGTGTAATGCTGCAACTGGCTGACGACCTGAAGAGTGTCTCTGTAGTATGGCGCACGGATGTGCTCGACACGCACCATGGTGGTTATGTAGAGGTAAACGGAACCATCTATGGCTCTAACTGGATTAACAACAACCAAGGCAACTGGTGTGCCATCGACTGGAACACCGGTAAGGCTGGTTATGAGACCGCTTGGGCAGGTGGCAAGGGCAAAGGTTCGATCATCGCTGCTGACGGAATGCTCTATTGCTATGACGAGCGTCGTGGTGCGGTTGCCTTAGTCAAACCCGATCCCACCAAGTTCGACATCGTGAGCGAGTTCCGCATCACCAAGGGCGTAGGTCCGCACTGGGCACACCCCGTCATCGTAAACGGCGTGCTCTATATCCGTCACGGTTTTGCGCTGATGGCTTATAAGGTGAAGTAAAAGGACGCATCAAAGAGGGCTGAAAGCCCAGTAAGCGAATAGCCTGGGGCAATCCCCCGGGCTATTTTTGCAATACCCACTCCGCAATCTCTTCCGGCCGTTCCGCCAAGAGGGCAGGATGATAGGCGGCTAACTCCTCCTTCGGACGAAAACCCCAGGTAACGCCGCAGGCATCCACACCCCCATTCTGTGCGGTCTGCATATCCACATTGGAATCGCCGACATACAAGACATCGGACTTCGCCACACCGGCTGCGGCCACGATCTCATTCACGATACTGGGATCCGGCTTCGTCGGGATCCCCTCACGCTGCCCCAAGATCTTCACGAAGGAGATGGTGGGGAAGTAATGCGCCACTAATTTCTCCGTCGCCGCCTGGTATTTATTGGAAGCGACCGCTAACGCCACGCCCTCCGCCTGCAAACGGGTCAGCAAAGCTACCATACCCGGATAGGGACAACTGTGATCCGCATTGTGCGCATCGTAATAAGGAACAAAAAGGGCACGGATGCGTGCCATCTGTTCTGCCGTACGAGCCTCTTCCGGTAAAGCCCGCTCAAAAAGCTTCATGATACCATTGCCCACGAAATACCGATAGGCACTCACGGCATGCGTCGGGAAGCCACAAGCCTGCAACGCCTGGTTCGTGCTCGCCGCCAAATCGGCGATCGTATCGAGCAACGTACCGTCCAAATCAAATATAACTAACTTCTTCATCCCTGTTTTTTGGCGCAAAAATAGCGCAAAGGCCGCAAAAAGTAGGGGCAAACGGACGAAATTAGCCTATTAGAAGAAAAAATAGGCAAAAATCTATGGACATATAAAACTAATTCGTACCTTTCGCATGGATTTAGATCCAAAAGAAACTATATGTATAACCTAATAATATTTGTATATCATGGGAAATAATCGCTTGATTCACGCAAATGAGTTACATTTAATCAGCCCCGATGAGCTGAAGAAAGCAACAGTTAAGATGGTAGATACACTGCACCTCGCTGCTGGCTCTACAGATGGGTTTAACATCTACGAGGTTGTAAAGGCATACTTTACCGATCTGGACAAACGTAAGGCTATTAACGAGATGCTGGGTATTACTGACGCTCCCGAGGCTTGTGCTACCGAGGAGTGTTTCTCTTAACTAACAGGCGTAAGAGGTAAAGAAGGAGATAACTGGACGACGGTTATCTCCTTTTTCTTTGCCCGCTAAGCGTACACAAAAAAACGGTAGCCGGGCAACCCCCGACTACCGTTTCTTATACTTATGGAAAAAGAGGTAATTACTTACCTGAGAGTTTCTCCTTCAAAGCAGCCAACTCCTCGATGTCGCCCAAAGTCGTCTTCTCGATCGGCGTGCTCATAACCGGAGCCTCGTCATCCTTGCGGTTGTTACGCTTGTTAGCCTTCTCACGCTTCTGAGCGGCCTTCTGCTCATCCTCGAATACACGGCTGTGAGAAAGGATGATGCGCTTAGCGTCTTTGTTGAACTCGATCACCTTGAACGGCAACTTCTCCTCTACCTGAGCCTGTGAGCCGTCCTCTTTCACCAAGTGCTTCGGAGTAGCGAAGCCCTCTACGCCATACGGCAAAGAGATAACCGCACCCTTATCCAACATCTCGATGATCGTACCCTCGTGGATAGAACCAACGGTGAAGATTGTCTCGAATACATCCCAAGGATTCTCCTCCAGCTGCTTGTGACCCAAGCTCAAGCGACGGTTCTCCTTGTCGATCTCCAACACCTGAACGTCGATGTCAGCGCCAATCTGCGTGAACTCTGACGGGTGTTTGATCTTCTTCGTCCAAGAGAGGTCAGAGATGTGGATCAAACCATCAACACCCTCCTCGATCTCTACGAACACACCGAAGTTCGTGAAGTTGCGTACCTTAGCGGTGTGGCGAGAGCCAACCGGGAAGCGCTCCTCGATGTTCTCCCAAGGATCAGCCTTCAGCTGCTTGATACCAAGAGACATCTTACGCTCGTCGCGATCCAAAGTCAAGATCACAGCCTCAACCTCATCACCTACCTTCATGAAGTCTTGAGCGCTGCGCAAGTGCTGCGTCCATGACATCTCAGATACGTGGATCAAGCCCTCAACGCCCGGAGCGATCTCGATGAATGCACCGTAGTCAGCCATAACGACTACCTTACCCTTCACCTTGTCGCCAACCTTCAAGTTCGGATCCAAAGCATCCCAAGGGTGCGGAGTCAACTGCTTCAAGCCAAGAGCGATGCGCTTCTTCTCATCGTCGAAGTCGAGGATAACCACGTTGATCTTCTGGTCGAGCTTAACGATCTCCTCCGGATGAGAAACACGGCCCCAAGAAAGGTCAGTGATGTGGATCAAACCATCTACGCCACCGAGGTCGATGAATACACCGTAAGAAGTGATGTTCTTAACGGTACCCTCCAAGATCTGGCCCTTCTCCAGCTTAGAGATAATATCTTTCTTCTGCTGCTCCAACTCAGCCTCGATAAGAGCCTTGTGTGAAACAACCACATTCTTGAATTCCTGATTGATCTTGACGATCTTGAATTCCATCGTCTTACCAACGAATACATCGTAGTCGCGGATCGGCTTCACGTCGATCTGTGAACCCGGCAAGAAGGCCTCGATGCCGAATACATCGACGATCATACCACCCTTCGTGCGGCACTTGATGTAACCCTTGATGATTTCGTCTTTCTCCAAAGCCTCGTTCACACGATCCCAAGAGCGTGTAGCGCGTGCTTTCTTGTGTGACAGGATCAGCTGACCCTTTTTGTCCTCTTGGCTCTCGATATAAACCTCTACCTCGTCTCCAACTTTCAAATCCGGGTTATAACGGAACTCGGACATCGGAACAACGCCGTCAGACTTGAAGCCGATGTTGACTACAACCTCGCGTTTGTTCATTGCTGTAACGGTACCCATCACCACCTCTTTGTCTTTTACGGTGTTCAAGGTCTCGTCATACGTTTTTACGAGCTCTTCCTTGCTCTTCTCGCCATAAGAATCGCCCTTCTCATAGGAGTCCCAGTTGAAATCCTCAACCGGCTGGATGTTCTTCAAATTTTCCATTCTTAAATTGTTAATACTTAGTTTGTTTTAATTAGTAAGTTAGACATTATATTGTCATCTCTCAAAAATCGCCGCAAAGGTAATCCTTTTTTCTTCACCGCAAGCTGTTTGTTCCCTACTTTTTTCATTTTCAAAGCGCAAAAGGGGATGCGCCCGCCCAAAACCACAAAAAAGGCCGCCAAGCGATCGTTGCTCAGCGGCCCTGTTTTCTTGAAGATTCCCGCCTGTTCGCTTTCGCAAGCTACTTGGCTCTCACCGCACGGGAATCTATATACTTTCTGTCTTTTCTGAATAATCTTACTTAACCACTACCTTCGTAGCCTCACCTTCAACAGCAACTACGACAACACCTGCCGGAGCAGCGATTGTTACGTTGTCGGAAGCAGCTACCTGGTTAGCGATCGTCTGACCCAAGATGTTCGCCACGGTAATCACCTTACCTGCAGCACCCTGAACCGTTACGACACCCTGGCCACCGATTACAGTTACCTGAGAAGCCTCGATTGCCTCGTTAGCGGTCGGGTTTTCGTCTGTAGCCTTCAAGTTGTAAACGTCTGCGTTCTCGATCTTGTCAACAACTACGATATAACCGTTCATCCACTTCAAGTAGCCCTTGGTAATTGTTGTAGCCGGAGCATCCAGAGTAAACGCCTTGTAACCTGTCTCGATCACGAAAGCCTTAGTCTCCTGATCAACTACCTTGAAGGCGAATGTTGCCAAAGTCGGGATCTTGCTGATGATAATAGAGTCAGCCTTAGCAGCCTTCTCAGCACCCTCACGCTGGATAACCAACGTATCTGCCTGGTGGTAACCCTTCACGAAGCCTAACTTAGCCAATTTCTCAGAGTTCACATACTTGTTGTTGTGAAGATCCTTGTTTGCGTATGCGGAATCAACCAAGTTCACCAAGAAACGGCCATAAACCGTATCAATTGCGTTAGACTCGATTGCCGGGAGACCCGGGATGTTGCAATTGTCAGAGTGTGAACCAAATGTCGGGTTGAATGCCAACAGATACTGCGGAGCAGCCTTCTCAGTCAATACAACCAAGTCGTTCTCCGTCTTATTCTCAACATTAGTCAACTGGATGTTACCATAGTTAGCAGAGAAACCAGCATAAACCTTATCAGAAACTTCCCAAACTGCTCCATCTTGAATAACTCGAATCAAATTATACATACCATTGGCAGCTTTCTTCACCAAGAAACGATCGGCGTTTGCAGCACTACAATAATAAGCCTCTACACCCTCTACAACATTGTAATGTAATTTCTCAGCATTAGCGACGTTCTGGATTTCGTATGCGATCAACTTCAAGTAGTCAGCCTTGCTTGCCCAAGAAGAAGTAGATGCATCATAGTAATAGATTGTGCTCTCAATCTTCACTGTATCAGTCGCACCTACCTTCGGGATAAGTTTCCAAGTAGCAGCACTCTTCAGATCCTTCTCCAAGCCCAACTGGTGTTTGCCTGCGTGGTTCTCAGCCAAGTAAGCAGTCTCACCATAAACATTAGAATAGAAACCAATTGTGTACTCTACGTCACGCATATCCGCAACGCTGGAAACTACATAACCGTCCTTCACTGTGAAGGCAGAAACAGCTGTCAATACAAAGTTGTCAGCACCATCCGTATAGATCGGGCTGGCAGCACGCAACGTTGTTGTCTCACCTGTGTTGAGCAATTTAGCAAATGTCTTCGTAATAAAAGGATTCTCACGATTTGTCAATTTCAATTTGCCATCAACAACACTCGGTGCCCACTGACCTTCCGGTTGATCCAACTGAACTGAACCCAAATCAACGAAGCCACCAACATAAGTTCCTTCGTTGTTCAATGCAGTACCCAAAGCCTTCACCGGAGTACCATTAGCATTTACCTTCACAACGGTATAATAGGCAGGAGCAGCCAACAACGTTGTCAAATCAACAGCGGTAGAGTTACCCAATGCCAAATAAGGAGTCTTCTCTCCCTTGGCCAAAGTCTCTACTGTTGTTAAATAGTTCTTATCGCCAACGCTTGTGATGAACATGGTCAACGCATCCGCACCTGTATTAGCAGCTGCAACTTTTGCCTTGGTCAAAACAGTTTTATCGGTTGAACCAGCATAAGTTGAGAAATTGAAGAAAGAGAGATAGTGCTTACCCTCCTTGTCAGGATCATCCACCAAAGCGAACTTATAGCCACGGCCTTCACCCATGTTGTCGCCCCAAGTAGCATCCAAATCGACAACAACATACTTCTTATCGTTCTTCAACCGGAACCAATAATTATCGGCAGAAGCACCTGCTGTCTGAGCTGCCAAAACGCCAGAGAATGCGCTTGCACCCTCAATAGTAGCCTTCTTGCCCTTCTCCGTGTCGATAGATAAGTTGAAGCCCTCATCATTCAAAAAAACTTTTTTTACCCCCTTTTAATGAACAACGATATTGGTTTGGTAAACAAAAGGTTATTTTGATGTTACTTTTCTCTTGAAAGAAAAGTAACCAAAAGTTCAAGGCTGACGCTGCTCGCTACTGCGCTCCCTCGGCTCGCTGAAGATCCAAAACTCGCTTCGCTCAAACAATGGATCTTCTGATCGCTCGCCTCCATCGCTCCGCTTCACGCTGCGCCGCTAAGGCCGAATCTCATAGATAGATAACATCTATGTAGGTCACAGTTTAGCTATTTCCTCAGGGGAGAGGCCGCTACATGCGGCGATCAGCTCAATCGCCAATCCTTTCTCTTTCATGTTGCGAGCAATCTCTATACGGCCTTCAGCTAAGCCTTCGGCACGGCCTTTTTCTAACCCTTTAGCCAGTCCTTCCTCTCGCCCCTTGGCCAGCCCTTCCTCTCGCCCTCTTTTTAGCCCTCGTTGCTCTGCGCTTTCCAAAACGCAGAGGGTGTCACGATATTTGCGGAGAGCTTCGTCGTAGTGGAGACGCTCCTCCTTCGTCAGCGAGCTGACATCCGCTATCTCCGCCAGCTTCTGAAACACTGAGTTTTATGCCGCCCACGGCAATCGCTTTATCGTTTCCATATTTTTCAATACATATATAAGGTGCGTAAAAGAACGAAATTTCCGGCATTTCGCCAAATTGACACAGGAGAAAAAAGCTAAAAAAGCCGCTCAAAGAGCTCGGCTGATGTAGCGTGAAAAAACGTTGCCCGTGGCGTGGGAAAACGTTGCCCGTCGTTTTGAAAAACTATGGGCAATGGAAAAAATTTTTATGGGCAATGTTTTGCTTTTCTACGGGCAATGTTTTTTGCGGCTACGGGCAACAGAATTTGGAACCGCTACGGAAGGATTTTTTGCTAACTGGAGAAAAATATTTTCCTAACTGGAAAAAAATAAGCCGCCAGGTGCCCCTACCTGACGGCTATGCGTTATGCATTCATTCTTCATAATAAATAATCCGGCGCTACATCGTGCGCAATAACAAAGGTTCTTTTTAGTCACAAAAAACGGAGTGACTTCGCTTGGAAGCTGTTGCCGCCAAAGGAGTCGTTTTTCCTCAGCCACAAAGGTACTGGTATTTTCGTTGTTTACAAGGGAATACCTCTGCCAACGAATCACCGGCCCTGTTTACTGAACAATTCCTTTGGGATAGCTAACGAAGCGGATCTTTCCTCCGTTTCTTATGTCGCGCACCTGTCGGCTGGATTTAGCGGATGAACAGCAGCTCGCGGTATTTCGGGAGCGGCCACATCTGGTTATCGACCATGAGCTCCAAATCGTCGATGTGATCGCGAATCTCATCCAAGTAGGGAGCCACGGTGTCGTGATAGGCGATGGCGCGCTCGCGCATATCGGCGAGGCGGTTTGCCCGCTTGCGTGCCTCTACCATCTCATCTACCTTCTTCGTCACCGCACAGATATGGGCAGCGATCTTACGCACTAACCGGCGAGGCTCCTCGGTCATATCGCCGAAATCGGCCTCCTCGCTAAAGGTCTGCTTCAGCTTGGCGATGTTGTCGAGCAACATGCTTTGATAATGTACGGCTACGGGGATGATGTGGTTGAGCGAGAGATCGCCCAACACGCGTGCCTCGATCTGCACCTTCTTGATATAGACCTCCCACTTCACCTCGTTGCGCGCCTCTAACTCCTTACGGGAGAGGACACCCATGCTGGTGAAAAGCTCGATGGTCTCCGGACGGAGATAGGCATCGTATTGCAGGGGGACACTGTTTTCGCAATCCAACCCACGGCGAGCTGCCTCGGCCTTCCAGGCATCGGAATAGCCATTGCCGTCGAAACGAATCGGTTTGGAGGTTTTGATATAGGCTTTCAACACCTCGTAGATAGCGACCTCCTTGCTCTTGCCTGCCGCACGCAGCGCCTCTACCTCTTGCGTGAACTGACGCAACTGGTGAGCGACGGCAGTGTTGAGCGCCAACATGGCCGATCCACAGTTGACCGACGAGCCGGGCGCACGGAACTCGAACCGATTGCCGGTGAAGGCAAAGGGAGAGGTACGGTTGCGGTCGGTATTATCGAGCAGCAGCTCCGGGATCTGGCCAAAGCCCAAGTGTAGCCCCTTCTTGTCGTCCACCTCGATGGCATCGGCGATGGAGCTGTTCTCAAACTTATCCAAGATGTCGCTGATTTGCGTACCCAAGAAGGAGGAGATGATGGCGGGCGGTGCCTCGTTTGCCCCCAAGCGGTGGGCGTTAGTGGCCGAAGCGACACTGGCTTTCAGCAGGGCGTTGTAGCGATAGACCGCCATGATCGTATTGACCACAAAGGTGATGAAGCGCAGGTTGTCTTCCCGATCCTTGCCGGGCGAGAAGAGGTTGATGCCCGTATCAGTGCCCATCGACCAGTTGCAGTGCTTGCCCGATCCGTTCACCCCCTTGAAGGGCTTCTCGTGCAGCAACACCCGGAAATTGTGGCGGCGTGCCACCCGCTTCATGAGCGACATCAACAGCTGATTATGGTCGTTAGCCAGGTTGCACTCCTCGTAGATCGGTGCTAACTCAAACTGGTTAGGCGCCACCTCGTTGTGGCGTGTCTTGACCGGAATGCCCAAAGAGTAGCACTCCCGCTCCAGATCTTTCATGAACTCCTGCACCCGAGAGGGAATCGCCCCGAAATAGTGGTCGTCTAACTGCTGGTTCTTCGCGCTCTCATGCCCCAGCAACGTGCGCTCGGTCAGCGAAAGGTCGGGGCGTGCGGAATAGAGATCCTCATCCACCAAGAAATACTCCTGCTCCCAGCCAAGGTAGGTGATCACCTTATTCACCTGCGGATCAAAATAGCGGCACACCTCAACAGCCGCCTTGCCCAACGCCTCGATGGAGCGGATGAGCGGCGTCTTATAATCCAGCGCTTCACCCGTATAGGCAATAAACACGGTGGGGATACAGAGCGTATCGTCTACGATAAAGGCGGGCGAAGAGGGATCCCAAGCGGAGTAGCCACGGGCTTCGAAGGTGTTGCGCAAGCCGCCATTGGGGAAACTGGAGGCATCCGGCTCCTGCTGCACCAGCAGCTTTCCGCTGAACTCCTCGATCATGCCTCCGTTGCCGTCGTGCTCCACGAAGGCATCGTGCTTCTCGGCCGTGCCATCCGTCAACGGCTGGAACCAGTGTGTATAGTGGGTGACACCCTTCTCTAAAGCCCACATACGCATACCTGCCGCCACATGATTCGCAATCTCGCGGTCGATTGGTATGCCATTATCAATCGCATAGGTAAGGGCCTTATAGGTCTCTTTCGAGAGATACTTCTGCATTGCCTTCCGGTTGAAGACGTTCTCTCCATAATACTCGGATACTTTGTGCGTGGGGGTGATCGCCTCTACCGCCTTGCGGTTGGAGGCCTTCTCCACGGCGTTGAAGCGTGAGATAGCCATATTTCTTTTTGTTTAATGTTTGCGTTCGCAAAGTTACGACAGGTTTATTGAACAGCGCAACAAACCTGTCTTTATTTTATCGCGCCAACTGCAACTCCTCGATCAGGCGAGGACAGCGCCCCCACTTATCGATCACGAAAAGCACAAAGCGAATATCCACGGCGATGCAGCGTTGCAGCTCCGGTTCAAATGCGATGTCGCCACTCATCGCCTCCCAGTTGCCATCAAACGCCAAACCGATCAGGCGAGCCTGCTTGTCGAACACGGGGCTGCCCGAGTTGCCACCGGTGATGTCGTTATTGGTCAGGAAGCAGAGTTGCAAATCGCCCTTGGCGTTGGCATAAGGTCCAAAGTTGCGGCTACGCACCAGCTCCAAGATCTCCGGCTGCACGGCGAACTCGTCGTTGTCAGGATCGGCCTTCTCCAAGATGCCCTTGTCGGTCGTGAAAAAATTGTACCAAGCTGCGTCATACGGCTCATAACCACCGATCGAACCATAGCTGAGACGCATCGTGAAGTTGGCATCGGAATAGAGCGCCTTCTCCGGATACATGGCACGCAACCCCTCCCAATAGAGGCGATCGCCCTCCATAACCTGGTAGGCGGCATCCGCCGTCTGCTGCTCCAAGTCGAAGATAGCCAGCATCACCGAGAGGCTCAGCTCATGCGCCGGATCTTTCATCAGCTTGGCATAGCCTTTCGAGTCGCTGATCATCTCCACCACCTCGGCATAGTTGAGCACATGGGTCTTCTTAAACAGCTCCGCCGCATAGCGGGCATAGTCTCCCTTGTATTTCTTGTCGATGCGTTGATAGATATCCGGCAGGTAAGCGGCAGGCACTCGCAGCCTCACGATCGCCAGCATGGCCGCCAGCACCTCTTGATCCAATCGCGGCACATAATCCTTGAAGAAGGGTTTCACCTGATCTTCCAAGAACTGCTGCTTCTCTTCCGGCGTTGAGCCTTTTGCGTCGAAACCTTGCAACTTGCGGGTGAAGCGCAAGATCTCCGCGCCGTTCGAGAAGGCCTCGTTCAGGTAGGTCAAGGCATCGATCTGTTTATTCGTAGAGGTGAAGCCCCGCTCCAAGCGCGTAAGCACCTCGCCATACTTCGCCACCCGTTGCTGATCTTTCGCCACCCAGTCGGCAAAGGCCAACTCCTCTGCCTGCTTACGGGCGATCACGCCCAAGCGGGTCAAGCCTTTGTTCATACCGATCGCGTTCTTCCAGTAGTTGGAGCTGCCGGCATATTTATTGGCATATTGGATACGCACCTGATCGCTCGCCTGCATCGCCTCTTTCCAAAGCGCCTGCTTGATGCCCCGCACCTCGATGCGCGGTTTATTGTTATGCTCCATCTCTTGCCGCACACCCCAAGAGCAGAGGTAGCGATTGGTGTTACCGGGGAAACCGATCGTCATGGCATAGTCGTGCTCCGCATAGCCTTGCAAAGAGACCTGCGCCACGTAGCGCGGTTTATAGGGCTGGTTCGACGCATCATAGTCGGCGGGGCGGTTCTCGCTGTTGGCATAGACGCGAAACACCGAGAAGTCGCAGGTATGACGAGGCCACATCCAGTTGTCGGTGTCGCCACCAAACTTACCCAGCGAGCTGGGAGGCGCAAAGACCATGCGCACATCCCGGAAAACCTCATACACCACCAAGTAATAGGCATTGTTATTATAAAAAGGTATGACATCAGCCGTTAGGAACGTGTTCTGCCCAACGGAGTCGCACAACACCCGCCCAATGGAATCGGCAGCCGCCAAGCGATAGTACTCATCTGTAATATGCGCAACCTGACTATTGATCCGCTCACTCACGTCGCGCATCTCTTTCAGATAGCGCACCGACAAACCGGGCACCGGCAACTCTTCCGCCAAGCTTTGCGACACGAAGCCATCCTTCAAATAGTCGTGCTCAACGCTACTCAACTGCTGGATCGCCCCATAGCCGCAATGGTGATTGGTAAACACCAAGCCCTGCTCTGACACCGTTACGCCCGTGCAGCCGCCACCAAAAATCACCACGGCATTGGCCACACAGGGATCCGTATCGCTATAAAGCGCCTCCATCGGCAACTGGAAGCCCAACTCCTTGATGCGCTCCCGGTTCTGTTTGTTCAACTCTTGCAAGACCCACATGCCCTCATCGGCCCAGAGCGCACTGGTCGCCAAGAGCCCCAACAGGGCCACACACATCCATCTCATTCCTTTCACTCGCTGTAATACCATCACTGTTTACTCTATAATTAATTTAATATTCGGTTTTCCGATACGGGCAGAGAGCCACTCGACCATCTTGCTACGCTCCGCCTCCTTCACCTTTTCTTTGCTCTTCAGATAGACCAACATCACGGTATCGGGCTTTGCCTGCTCCGCACGCATCAAGAGGGCGTTGGAACAAGAGAGCTGCTCGACCGCTGGGAACAGCACCTTCATCTCCGGCATCAAAGCGGCCGCCCACTTCCGATCGCTCTTATAACGATCTACCTCCTTGCGCAACGAGTCGATCTGCACGGTCTGATTCCGCAGCACCTCCTCGCTATTCTTATACAGGTCTTGCATCAAGAGGCTCTTCAACTCGTTGATATCCGTCGCCTCCTGACCGAAGCCCTGCTGCACGATCAGGTTCACTCCCTCCAAGCCATATTTAGCCAGCTTCTGACGGGCATTGGCGATCAGCTCATCGGGCACCGTCTCGCCAATCAAGACCACCTTCACCTCTTTATGGTCACGGGTGTTGGTCACCGCACGGCTCAAGATCTGCGTGTTCGGGAAGCTCAACTCCTCTGTTACGAAGTCGCGCACCCGATCGTTGAAGTAGCTGGAACGAATCAGGTTATAACTCAAGAAGAGGCTAGGCACAATCGTAAAGAGCACAATCAAACCGACATAACGCTTTACCTTCTTCTCTCGCTGCTTATCCAAGAACACCTTCTTGGGGTATTTCAACAGGCAAACCACTAAATAGGTGGCCAAGCAGATGAAGACTGAATTGATAAAGAAGAGGTAGAAGGCTCCGAAGAAATAGTAGAGATTGCCACTCGCCAAACCAAAGCCAGCTGTACAGAGCGGTGGCATCAAGGCGGTAGCGATTGCCACTCCCGGTATCACGTTGCCTTTGTTCTTCGTGGAGCTGGCCACGATACCTGCCATACCACCGAAGAAGGCGATCAACACATCATAGACGGTTGGCTGCGTACGGGCCAACAGCTCACTCTGCGCCTCGCTCAAAGGGGAGAGCCAAAAATAGAGCGTAGAGGTAATCACGCTGAAGAGCGCCGCCGTCACCAAGTTGCGAAAAGAGCGCTTGATCAACTCAAAATCGGAGATACCTAAGCCCAATCCAAAACCCATGATCGGCCCCATCAAAGGAGAGATCAACATAGCGCCAATAATAACCGCCGTCGAGTTGGTGTTCAAACCCAACGAGGCGATGAATGTCGCAAAAATCAAGACCCACAGGTTCGTTCCCTTGAAATCCACGCCGCGGCGAATGGATTCGATAGTGTCCTGCTCATCCTCTTTCTCCTGGCGCAAATCGAAGTTGCGCACGAAAAAGTCTTTAATCTGTTGATAAAAAGTAGTTTTTTCCATTTCAGTTTATCTCCAATAGCGCATTAAATCTCGTTTCCACATAAATCCGGCGTACACCGCCAACAGCAGCGTACGATAAGCCAACCGCCCAATGATCGACTCAATCGGCAGATACATGCCGGCCACATACAAAACAGTCGCCAACGCTGTATAGATCGCTGCCGAACGGAGGTCATAGTTGATCGGGTATTTCCGTTGCCCCATGAAATAGGACAGCACCATCATCAAGAGGTTGCAACAGAACGACGCCCAGGCACAAGCCATATAACCATAGGTCGAGCCGAAAAGCAAGATGATGGTCACCGTAGCCACACAGCCGATCGAGGAGAAATAGGCTCCCCAGCGGGTTTCATCAATCAGCTTATACCACAACGAAAGGTTGAAATAGATGCCGAAAAAGAGCTCGCCCAACATCACGATCGGCACCACCCGCAGGCCCGGATAGTAAGCCTGTCCCACAAAGTATTTCAGGATGTCGATATAGAACATCACGCCCAAGAAGATGAACAGGGCAAAAAGGATGAAATACTTCATCGCTTCCGCATAGGCCAGTTTGTTATCGTCGCTCTTGTTGCGGGCAAAGATAAAAGGCTCGTAGGCATACCGGAAGGCTTGCGTAAACATCACCATGACCACCGCAATCTTGAAGCAAGCGCCATAAATGCCCAATTGCTCATTGGCGTACGCCTTATCGTCGAACAGGAAAGGGAAAAGAATTTTATCGGCCGTCTGGTTAAAAATGCCGGCGATACCCAGCAAGAGAATCGGGAAGGAGTAGCGCAAGATCTGCTGCAACACCACCGGATTACATTTTGCCCGCAGGCCCGGGAGAATGTCCGGGAACAGGCAGAAGAGCGTCAACAAGGTGGTAAAGACATTCGCCACAAAGACATAGCCTACCCCATAGTCAGGAAGATAGAACCAATCGACCATCGCCGGATAATGGCTCTGCAGCCAAGGGCAAACCAACAGGAAGAAGATATTGAGCGCAATGTTCAAGAAGATACTCAGCAACTTAATCCCCGCAAAACGCCATGCCTTACCCAAATAACGCAAGTAGGCGAATGGGATGCAACAAAAGGCATCCACCGCCACAATACCGGCCATCATTCCCACGAACTCCGGGTGATCGGCATAACCCATTGCCCCGCTGATCCAGGGCAGCAGCGCAAAGACCAGCACCGCAAATAGCGTAGAGCTGCCCAACAGGCAATAGAGCACCGAGGCATATACCCGCATCGGCTCCTGCTCCTCTTTCTTATTGATAAAACGGAAAAAACCGGTCTCCATACCATAGGTCAGAAGCACCAACAAAAGCGCCGTCCAACCATACAGATTCGTCACGATCCCGTAATCACCCGTACCCGCCAAGACACGGGTGTACATCGGCACCAACATCCAGTTCAAGAACCGACCGATGATGCTGCTCAATCCATAAACGGCGGTCTCTTTGGCCAACCGTTTCATTCCTCCTGCCATCTCTTCAATCTTCTTTTTTAATCGAATAAATAACCCTGCTCACCGCCACGGGTACGTCCTAAGTGTGTATAGGCCAATTCCGTCACCTCTCGTCCGCGCGGAGTCCGCTTCAAGAATCCCTCCTTGATCAAGAAAGGCTCATAGACCTCCTCCAAGGTGCCGGGATCCTCACCCAAGGCAGTGGCAATCGTGGTCAAGCCGACCGGCCCTCCCTTAAACTTATCTATAATTGTCGTCAATAAGCGATTATCAATCTGATCCAAGCCATACCGGTCGATGTTCAAAGCCTCCAACGAGAAGCAAGCGATCGCCTTATCAATCTCCCCGTTGCCTTTCACCATGGCAAAGTCTCTCACCCGGCGCAACAACGCATTGGCGATACGGGGTGTACCTCGACTGCGGGAAGCAATCTCTCGGGCCGCCTCAAGGGCACATTTCACCCGCAAGATATCCGCACTACGCAAGACAATCTGCGTCAGCGTGCCCATGTCGTAATACTCCAAGTGCATATTGATGCCGAAGCGCGCCCGCAGCGGACTGGTCAGCAAACCACTGCGCGTCGTGGCACCAATCAGAGTAAAAGGAGACAGGTCAATCTGGATGGAACGGGCACTGGGCCCCTTATCAATGACAATATCTATCCGGTAATCCTCCATTGCGGAATAGAGATACTCCTCCACGATAGGACTCAATCGGTGAATCTCATCAATAAACAACACATCATTTTTCTCCAAAGAGGTCAATACACCGGCCAAATCGCCCGGTTTGTCGAGCACAGGGCCGGATGTCACCTTAAAGCCAACACCTAATTCATTGGCAATAATGTTTGAAAGTGTCGTCTTACCCAATCCGGGAGGGCCATGCAACAGCACGTGATCCAGCGCCTCCTTACGCATACGGGCAGCCATGACGAAGACTTTCAAGTTCTCCATCACCTTCGCCTGTCCGCTGAAGTCACGGAAAGAAAGTGGCCGGAGCACATTCTCATATTCCCGCTCACTCTCGGGTAAGCGTGCTTCTCTTATATCAAATTCGTCTTCCATATCGTTTTTTCAACGCTCGCGAAGATAAACAAAACCTATGGATTTCTAATTTCAAACAAATCAGAAATCCGTTTTATAGTTAGAAAACAGAAATCGAAATTATTTCCTTTTTTGCACATGAGTTATTGAAAAACTTATTATAATTTCGCGTATTACTCAACAAAAGCGAAAAAATATCATGACACAAAAGTTTATGCTGTCCTCAGAGGATAACACACGAAGCGGACTATTAAAGAAAAAAATCATCCATTTCTTTATGTCTAATGGCGATGCGACTATCGCAGATGTTTGCAAGGTAATGAACTTGAGCATTCCTACCGTGACCAAATTGATCATGGACTTGCAGGAAGACGGTTACATCGTCGATTTCGGAAAACAAGAAACCTCTGGCGGTCGTAAGCCCAGTATTTTCGGGCTTAACCCCTCTTCCGGCTACTTCATTGGAGTGGACATCATGAATGAATACATCAACTTTGCTGTGCTCGACTTCAAAGGTGACAAGATTCGCATTGAGGAAAATGTACCTTACCAATTCGAGAATACTCCTGCGGCTTTAGATCGGCTGTGCGACGCTATCAACGAGTTTATTCTCACGTTGCCCATTCCCCGAGAAAAGATTCTGAGCGTGGGCGTGAATATCTCCGGTCGTGTAAATCCTTTCACGGGCTACAGCTACAGCATTTTCTACTTTGAGGAGAATCCACTTTCGCAAATCATCGAGGAGAAGCTGCATATCAAGACTTTTATCGAAAACGACACCCGCTCCATGACGTTTGGCGAATACATGCAGGGCGTGGTTCAAGGAGAGAAAGACATCCTGTTTGTCAATGTCTCTTGGGGATTAGGCTTGGGTATCATCATCAATGGAGAGGTATATTACGGTCGCTCCGGTTTCTCCGGCGAGTTCGGTCACTTCAGTTTCTTCGACAATGAGGTGCTTTGCCATTGCGGAAAGAAAGGTTGCTTAGAGACAGGCGCTTCAGGTTCTGCACTCTGCCGGATGCTCACAGAGCGTTACAAGGAGGGCAGCAATACGATTCTTGCCTCAAAGATTGATGCCGGCGGCGAACAGATTACCCTTAATGACTTGATTGAGGCCATTCACAAGGAGGATATGTTGACGATTGATATTTTAGAAGAGATTGGCGTAAACTTAGGCAAAGGCATCGCCGGCCTAATCAATATCTTCAATCCGGAATTAGTGGTCTTAGGTGGTCCGCTTTCAGAGACAGGCGAGTATTTGCTGTTGCCCATCAAGAGCGCAGTAAAGAAATACTCACTCAACATGGTGAGTCGCGATACCCAAATCAAGTTATCTAAATTAGGAAATACAGCAGGGGTTTTAGGAGCCTGTCTGCTGTCTCGTTCGAAATTGTTGGGGATGCTGTAACAAGCATCCCCTCTTTTTTATACCATTGCAAAAGCACGAGCGAGATCTCTTAAAAGACTAAACTATTATAATTGTGCTTCTCATCGTCAAAAACTTGGCAGATTGCAGAAAAGATTCTACTTTTGTGCACTCTTAGCAATTGGTCTTGTAGTTCAACGGATAGAATAGAAGTTTCCTAAACTTTAGATCCGGGTTCGATTCCCGGCGAGACTACCTAATTGAGAATCAGCAATCAATATACGTAAGCATTCGGTAAACCACGTTGCAAATTTTGTGAATTAACGTGAGTTCGACGAATTCAGAATAAGACTCATTCTTGTGTTCAATGTACACTGTGCCTCGATACACATTTCGACATAAGGACAGGCCCTAAAAAACAGGAATACACCATCCAAAACATGTTTCACAACATGAATAGG
>JALFJR010000032.1 GCA_022775005.1 Parabacteroides sp. | reverse complement strand
TGCTGCGTGAAACAGGGACGCTCACCCCGACAGATCGACCTGAAACCGATCCAGCGTCATTTAGTCAAGAAGGGCAATTTGCCGGAGCGTGTGCTGACCGACAAGGCCTTCAAGGGCTATAGCCAAAAGGAGTTGAGGCAGGCGGCTCAGCAGGTGACCGATCATTATCAGGGATTGGAGCTGTTGTTGAGTGACCCGCAACGCAGCCTGCCGCTCGTACAGGCGGAATGGAAAAAGGCCACGACAGAGGAGGCGAAGGTGCTGTTGGCCGGTATCCTGGGTATGATGGGCGACGCGTCGGCGGGCAGCTGCTTGGCGGAGGCCATCCGCAGTCACACCGCATGGGACAAGGGTTGGCATTATACCGGTATGGGACAGTTTGGCGAATGCCTCAGCCGATTGGACGCGTTGATCATGGCCTTGGGAGGCAGTGGCGATGCGCAGGCTTGGGAGGCAGTGGCGGAAAAGGCCAGCCTATTGCAGCCAGAAGATGCCTTCTCCCATTTCCGGGCGGTGGCGGTCGCTGCCGAGGGAGCCGGAAAGGAAAAGGCAGTGACTCCGTTGGTTCAGCTGCTCTCAATGCCGGGTATGCGCCACCATGCGATGGTTTCCTTTGCTGAGGCACGGCGGGATGTAGTGCCGGGCAGTGAGGACACCTCCACCCGCAACCGGGCCTTGAAGGAGCTCTTCTTGGCCGGTGCGCTCTATCGCTGCGGCGATCAAGAGGGTATCGGTCGAAGCCTGCTGGAAAAGTATGCCGTCGGTCTGCAAGCACATTATGCCCGTTTTGCTTATGAAGTATTGCAAAGCAAGCGATAATTCAGATTTATCATCTTATTTTTTTGAGTTAGTTGAGGTCAGCAAAAGGGGAGCCCTCCGTCAAGGTTGGATGGTTTAAAAGATGGAGGGTTCCCCCTTTGTTTTGTTGCAAGTAAAGGTTTCCGACGTCTCGGAAAGCGTTTCGCAGAGCGCGCGGAGGTTTCCGAGGATTTTGAAAGCGTTTTGCGGAGCGCGTAGCCGTTTCAAACGATTTTGGAAGCATTTTGCGGTCTGTGCAGCCGTTTCAAACGATTTTGAAAGCATTTTGCGGTCTGCGCAGCCGTTTCAAAACATTTTTTAATGACTTTACAAAAATGTGCGATAAGAACTGCTACCTTTGTGGGCATAAGACCGAAATAGTTAGTTATAAAAATAGAGTTATCATGAAAAGAACAGGTATGTTAGCGGTCGCCCTGTGCGGCCTGTGCGCTTGGCCGTTGATGGCCCAGAAGCGCTATCAATTACAATCCCCCGACCAGCAGGTGAAAGTAGAGGTGACGATGGACGAGCAGATCCATTTCGCCCTCTCTGAGGGTGGCGAGGAGGTGATGAACTCCACGCTCTCCCTCTCCCTGACGGATGGGAAGGTGCTGGGTGCGAATCCCAAGGTGACGAACGTAAAGCGGCAGTCGGTGGATCAGACGATCCCCTCGCCCTTCTATAAAAAGAGTGAGGTGAAGGATCACTACAATGAGTTGCGCCTTGACTTTAAGGGAAACTATGGGTTGGTGCTCCGTGCCTATGACGAGGGCGTGGCCTATCGCTTCACCACGAAGATGAAGGACTCAATCTGTATCGCCAATGAGGAGGCGGCTTTCCGCTTCGCGAAGGACTACAAGACCTTCTCCAACTTCGTGAATAGTACGGCTCCGACTTTCGAGGAGCAGTTCTTTAATTCTTTTGAGACAACCTACGTGAATGAGCCGATCACGAAGATCAACGACAAGCGACTGAAGATTCTCCCACTGATGGTGGATTTGGAGGGTGGCCGGAAAATGGTGATCACCGAGGCCGACTTGGAGGATTATCCGGGTATGTATCTGAATAACTCCACGGAGCAACCGCTGTTGCAGGCGATCCATGCGCCCCGTCCCAAACGGGTGGAGCAGGGCGGTCACAACCGCTTGCAGATGCTGGTGAAGGAGCGGGAGAACTACATTGCCAAGGTAGCCGGTACGCGGACTTTCCCGTGGCGTGTTTTCGCCCTCTCTGCTGGCAACGATGCGAAGTTGGCGGATTGCGACATGGTCTATCGTTTGGCGGCTCCCTCCCGAGTGAAGGAGATTGACTGGATCCAGCCGGGCAAGGTGGCTTGGGACTGGTGGAACGACTGGAACCTGAGCGGTGTCGATTTCCGTGCGGGCATCAACAATGCTACCTATAAATATTATATAGACTTCGCGGCGAAGCATGGCATTGGCTACGTGATCCTCGACGAGGGTTGGGCGGTGAACCTGAAGGCCGACATGTTGCAGGTGATCCCGGAGATTAACTTGCAGGAGTTGGTGGACTACGGTAAGCAGAAGAATGTGGACATTATCCTGTGGGCTGGCTATTGGGCCTTCGCTCGGGATATGGAGAAGGTGGTGAAGCACTATGCCGACATGGGTGTGAAAGGTTTCAAGGTGGATTTCTTGGATCGGGACGATCAGGAGATGGTGCGCTTTACTTATGAGGCGGCGGAGCTTTGCGCCAAGTATCACATGATCCTCGACTTCCACGGCGTGTATAAACCGACTGGCTTGCAGCGTACCTATCCCAACGTGCTGAACTACGAGGGAGTATTTGGTTTGGAGCAGATGAAATGGTCAAAAGAGGATGTCGATATGGTGACACACGATGTGACCTTGCCTTTCACCCGTATGGTGGCCGGTCCGATGGACTACACGCAGGGAGCGATGCGCAATGCGGCTAAGGGTAATTATCGTCCGGTCAATTCAGAGCCGATGAGCCAAGGCACTCGTTGCCGTCAGTTGGCTACCTACGTGATCTTCGACTCGCCCTTCAACATGCTGTGCGACGTGCCGACCAACTATATGCGTGAGGAGGAGTGTACTCGCTTTATCGCTCAGGTGCCGACCGTCTGGGAGGAGACCGTCCCCTTGAAGGGTGAGGTGGCGAAGTATATCGCATTGGCCCGCCGCAGCGGCAGTGATTGGTATGTCGGTGCGTTGACCAACTGGGATGCCCGTGAGCTGACGCTCGACCTCTCTTTCCTCGGCGAGGGCGACTACCAAATCGAACTCTTCCGGGACGGTATCAATGCAGACCGTGCCGCATGTGACTACAAGCGAGAGGTATTGCCTGTTCCCGCCAACCGTAAACTGACGGTGAAGATGGCTCCTGGTGGTGGTTATGTGGCGAGGATAGCTAAGAAGTAAATGGTAAAAAAGAAAAAGCAGAAAGTATAGAAAAAGTATAGCATGAAACGAATTGGATTAGTAGTTTGTGCGGCGGTAGCGATGATGAGCTGTCAGCCGCAAAAGCCGGTGGAGGTTTACCAGCCGGCTGCAGAAAATGCGTTGCGGGCACCGGCAGTGCCTTTGATCACAATCGACCCCTTCATGAGCGCTTGGTCGTTTGCGGATCAGTTGAACGACGATGTGGTGCGCCATTGGACGGGTCATGCGCATCCCTTGGTGGGTAGCCTGCGTGTGGATGGGCAGACCTACCGCTTCATGGGTGGCAATGATTTTTATTTCTCGCACGACAGCGTGGCACAGGCCGCTCCGTTTGGCGAGAAAGCGGTGCAGCGGAAGGTGACGGTGATGCCGACACAGACCTTCTACACCTTCGACTGTGGGGGTGTGCAGTTAGATCTGATCTTCACTGCCCCGATGTTGCTCGACGACCTGGATGCGATGAGCTCTCCTTATAATTATATGACCTACCAACTGCAAGCCACGGATGGCAAGCGTCATGACGTGCAGCTCTTCCTGAGTGCTACGCCGCAGTTAGCGGTCAACACTGCCGATCAGCCTGTGATGTATCGACAGGTGAGTGGAGATCGGTTGGAATACCTCGTGACCGGCACGGAGGAGCAGGCCATCTTGCAGCGCAAGGGTGACGGCGTGCGGATCGACTGGGGTTACTTCTATTTGGCCATGCCGAAGAAGGCGGGTTTGCAAGGGGTGATCGCTCCGGCAGAGGAGGCGCGTGAGGCTTTCTTGAAGGAGGGTAAATTGCCGGAGAAGCCTACCAAGGTCTCTTCCGACCTGCGTGCGGAAAACGCGGTGTTAGCCTATGTGGATCCGATTGGAAAAGTGGGTGAGCAGCCGGTAGCGGGTCATGCGTTGATTGGCTACGACGACATCCAAGCTATCCAGTATTTCCACGAGAACCGTCCGGCCTACTGGACGCATGAGGGGCAAATCTCCATCCAGCAGGCTTTCGAGCAGGGCGACGCAAGTTATACGGAAATGATGCGCCGTTGCGGGGCGTTCGACTCGACGATGATGGCGGAGGCGGCGGCAGCCGGTGGCCAAAAGTATGCCGAGCTGTGTGCCTTGGCCTATCGACAGGCGATCGCCGCGCATAAGTTGGTGACCGACCCGGAGGGCAACCTAATCTTCCTCTCGAAGGAGTGCTACAGCAACGGCTCGATCGGTACGGTGGATGTGACCTATCCCTCCGCACCGCTTTTCCTGCGTTACAACCCGGAGCTGCTGAAGGGCATGATGAATCCGATCTTCCGCTTCTCGGAGAGTGGCTTGTGGAAGAAAACCTTTCCTGCACACGACATGGGTACCTATCCGATTGCGAACGGCCAGACCTACAACGGGGATATGCCTGTGGAGGAGAGCGGCAACATGTTGGTGCTGACCACGGCGATCGCTGTGGTGGAGGGCAACGCCGACTATGCGGCCAAGCATTGGGAGGTGTTGACTACTTGGGCTGACTACCTGTTAAAGGAGGGTCTCGATCCGGCCAACCAACTTTGCACGGATGACTTCGCCGGCCATTTCGCCCACAACACCAACCTCTCCATCAAGGCGATCATGGGTATCGCGGGCTATGGTCGTTTGGCGCAGATGCTGGGCAAGGAGGAGATCGCCAAGCAATACACGGAGGCGGCTCGTTTGATGGCCGAGAAGTGGGTGAAGATGGCTGCCGATGGCGACCACTACCGCCTTACCTTCGACAAGCCGGGCACATGGAGCCAGAAGTACAATCTTGTGTGGGATCGCCTACTCGACCTGAATATCTTCCCCGCTGAGGTAGCCGCTACGGAGATGGCCTACTACAAGACCATCCAGAACCGTTACGGCCTGCCGCTCGACAACCGGGAGGACTATACAAAGAATGACTGGATTCTTTGGTCGGCCTGCCTGACGGGCAACCAAGCGGACTTCGAGGCGTTGATGTCGCCGGTATGGGATTTCACCAACGAGAGCCCCAGCCGTGTTCCGCTTAGCGACTGGTATTTCACCACAAGCGGTAAGCAGCGGGGATTCCAGGCACGCTCCGTGGTCGGTGGCTTCTTCCTTCGTATGCTGGAGAAGCGGTTGGGCAAGTGAGTCGATGATCAGCAACGTATGAAGATATGAGAAAAGAGATTTTAGTAGGAGCCATAGGTCTGTTGGCCTATGGTCTCCAAGCGCAGCAAAAGGTGTGGCCGGTGGGTGGTGCCGATGAGCGGACCCCCTCCAAGGCTGAGTATTTCTCATGGATCAACAACACGAACGAGGGAGCGACGGATGCGCATACCCGCATCAACCTCGACTTCTTCCGTTGGATGAAGGAGCGGTTCGGGATGCAACTCGACATCTATGCCTTCGATGCGGGAGCCGTGGATGGGGCGAAGATGTATGGCTCCACTAAGTCGGATCGTTTCTGGCGGCAGTTCCCGCAAGGGTTCGGGCCGTTGAGTCAGGAGGCGTCGGAGTTGGGTATCCATTTTGGTTTGTGGGGCGGACCCGATGGCTTCGGCACGACCGAGCAGGAGACGAAGGAGCGGGAGGAGATGATGGTTGGCTTGGTGCGTGACTATGGTTTCCGTCTCTTCAAGATGGATGCGGTTTGTGGCCAGTTGCGTCCGGAGAAATATGATGCGTTCGACCGGATGATGACCCGTGTGCGAGAGATCGCCCCAGACTTTGTCCTGCTGAACCACCGTCTGCAATTGGGCGAGGCTACCCGTCACTCTACCACCTTTCTGTTGGGTGGCGCTGAGACCTATATCGACGTGTTCATGACCAATCGGATGACCGCTCCGCACCATCGGGGACAGGCGATCGCCCGTAAGGCCCCCGAGGGACTGACCCGTTTGACGGAGGATCATGGCGTTTGCCTCTCCTCCTGCTTGGATGGCTGGCAGGATGACCTGATCTTGCAGGCCTTCAACCGCAACCTGATTCTCGCTCCGCAGATCTATGCCAATCCCTGGCTGCTGCGTGACGATGAGTTCCCGCAGTTGGCCTATATCTACAACCTGCATCGTCGCTATCGGGATATCCTGGTGGATGGCCAGCGTTTGCCGGAGGCCAACTATGGTCCGGAGGCGATCAGCCGAGGCGATGGCAAGACCCGCTTCGTGACCCTGCGTAACCTGACCTGGGAGCCGGTGAAGTACCGGGTTCAATTGGGCGAGGAGGTTGGCCTAAAAAGGAGCAAGCGCAAGGTGCAGGCGAAGAGCTACTATCCCTTCGTGGAGGACCTGGGCAGTAAGCCATTCGGCTCGACCATCGAGGTGGAGGTATTGCCTTTCCGCACGGCTTTGATTCGCTTGACTACTGAGGGGAAGGCGAGCGACGACCAGGAGATCGTACCGGAGGTATTGACCACCCGTAAACCCTATTACCATTATAAAGTGGCCGACTTGGAGGCATGCGCCGTGCCGGAGGAGGTGGAGAGCTACTACTACGCCACCTGTTTTGCCGCCGACAACAATGCCTTGGAGGTACGCTCGCTGCTGCGTTCGGGCGAGACCGAGATCCCGCAGGTGAAGGCGGCTCGGGAGGCCTTCTTCAATCAACCCTATTTCAAGACCCGGGAGATCTGGGATCGCTACCTCTTTGACGGCGATCGGGAGAGTGCCTTCTCCATCGCCATGCGTTGGGGCGACATACGCCAGCAGGGGCAATCTGGTTTCCATCTCGATCTGGGCGAGGTGCAGCGGCTTGACCGCTTGGTGATTCACACCTTCGATGAGTACTCGTTGACTCCCCTGAAATCGGAGGAGGGTGTGCAGGCCTACGTTTCCGCCGATCTGAAGAGCTGGAAGGAGATCACCTTCCTGGCTGGAAAGGAGATGACGATCGATCTCAGTGAGGCGGGAGCCGTGCGCTACATCCGTTTCTCTCCCTGTCCGCTTCGCTTGAACGAGGTGGAGGGCTACCGGGATGGTCGGTTGGTGGATCGCTCCGCTTGGCGTGCGAACAACCTGTTCCGCACCTATGGCAGCGCCGACTGCAAGGCCAACCGGACATGGAAGGGGACCTTCACTCTTTCTGCGGATCGGTTGGCGGAGGATTCCTACCTCTGTGTCGCCGTGAATGGCGTGCATGGTGTGGAGGGCGCTTGGGTTGGCTTTAAGGTGGATGGCCAGTTCGTGGGTTGTCCCGATCGTGCCCCCTCGTTCACCTCGAACACTTGGGAATATAAGTCGGCGAACAGCGACCGCAACTATACCTACTACCTGCCGGTCACTCGGGAGATGGCGGGTAAGCCGATCGAGGTGGTGGTGATGTCGTTGGGCCGCAACACAAACTATGTCAATACCGACCGTCCCGACACGGATCGAAAGGCCGACACAGGGCAGCTTGGCGATTTACGTCCGGAGGTATGGTTGACGACCAGTCCATTGTAAACACACATAACTTATAGATTGAAACATGAAAAGAATCTTATTATTTGTAGTCGCTCTTCTTTGTGGGTGGAGCGGTTACGCTTGGGAGCGGGAAACCGTATGGCCGAAGGGGAAGATGCCCCATCGGCAAGATCATCAGATCGCAGCGATGACTGACGAGGCCGGTGATCCGAAGTTCAATGCGGATAAGCATCGGGTGGCCTATTTAGAGTGGTTCGAGCAGCCGGACGCATCGGTGCGTAATGGGGCCTGCATGATCCTTATCTCTGGAGGAGCCTACGAGAGCTGTTGCGATGTCGGCTTGATCAAATTGTGGCACGAGACCTTGACCAAGCAGGGCATCCAGTGCGTGAACTTCGTCTATCGCACGCCACGTCCCGTGGGTTTGCCCATCTACCAGACCGCTTGGGAGGATGCGCAACGGGCAGTGCGCTTGGTGCGTAGCCAAGCCAAGAAGCGGGGATT
Source organism: Parabacteroides sp. (assembly GCA_022775005.1). Classification (GTDB taxonomy): domain Bacteria; phylum Bacteroidota; class Bacteroidia; order Bacteroidales; family Tannerellaceae; genus Parabacteroides. The sequence goes on along the minus strand of JALFJR010000032.1, from coordinate 42,938 downwards.
CGATCCGGAGAAAATCGGTACGATCTCTATGTCGGCCGGTTCCCATCTGGCATTGTTGTTGGCCACTAGCTCACAGACCCCGGCCTACGAGCGGGTGGATGCCATGGACACCATCCCCTGCCACATCAACTGGGCCATCGTGAACGCCCCGGCATACGTCACCACTGATGCGGAGACCGGTACGCCGGCCACTCGCCAAGGCTATGGTGTGGATGTGAAGCTGTCTGATGTATTCAAGTTCGACGAGAAGACCTGCCCGATGTCGCTCCATCATGGCGGCAATGACATTTATTCGCCTAATGGCTCTACATTGATCTATCGGGAATTGCGCCGTCGTCATATTCCGGCGGAGCTGCACCTCTATCCCAATGAGGGACATGGTGCCTTCGGCTTGGAGCGAGGCATTGAGTTCATGAACCAGATGGAGTTCTACCGGAAGTTAGCGCCGAAGGAGGACATCATGGTGCGTTTTGCCAGCGATGAGGGCCGTCGGGAGAAGGTGACGGAGGATGTTTGGCCGGAAGGCAAGATGCCCGACGCACAGGAGCACCAGTGTAAGCCCTACATCGAGTGGCATTTCCCGAAGGTGAAGAAGACGGATGCCATTCAGATCATTTATAGTGGGGGTGCTTATGAGCGGAACGATCCGGATGGCTTCGAGGCAGCTCCGATTCGTCGCTACCTCAACGATCTGGGCATGACAGTTGTGACGATGAAGCACCGTGCGCCCCGTCCCAAGGGATTGGCGAAGCATACGACCGCTTGGCAGGATTTGCAGCGTGCCGTTCGTTTGGTGCGTAGCAAGGCGGCCTCCTACGGATTGAATCCGGATCAGATCGGTATCATGGGTAGCTCAGCGGGTGGACACTTGACGCTGATGGGAGTCACCTCTTCGATGCACCAGTCCTATTGGCCGATCGACGAGATCGACAAGCTGCCCTGCAACGTGCAGTGGGGCTTGGGCATCTATCCCGCCTATGTGCTCACGGATGGCATCGATGTCCCGAACACGACAGGTGGTAACGACGATAGCGCCGTAATCGTACCCGATTTCAGTTTCGACAAGCAGACCGCCCCGATGTTCTTCATCCATGGCGATGCGGATGGTTGGGCAGCGATGAACTCTGTGAAGGTGTGGGAAAAGATGCGGAGCATCGGCATCCAGTGCGAGCTGCACACGTTGGCACTCAGCGAGCATTGCTTCTACCATCATGCTTCACCCGGTACGGGCAGCTACACCTGGTTGGATCAGATTCGTGACTATCTGAAAAAGCTCAAGGTGTTGTAACCTGATAGCAAAAAGAGGGGGAGACTTGCTTCACAGCAGGCTCCCCCTCGCAAACACAAAACAATCAACAAAAAACTACTGTCTGAATAAGACTATCTGATAAATAAAAGTTCACGATACTTCGGAAGCGTCCACATCTGGTCGTCAACCACGAGCTCCAACTTGTCGATGTGGTAACGGATAGCCTCCATCATCGGTACGATCTGGTCGTGGTAAGCGATCGCCTTTTCACGCTCGCTCTCAATCTTGTTAGCCACCTTGCGGGCATTGACCATCTCATCGACTTTCTCCTTGATGAAGATGGTGCGGTTGGCGATGTCCTCGATGATCTCCATATTCTTAGAGGAGAGGTGTGCCGCCTTGTCAGCCGGGAAGAGCTCACGCATCTTATAGACGTTGTCGATCAGTGAGGATTGATACTTGGTGGCCATCGGGATGATGTGGTTCATGGCTAAGTCACCCAAGACACGTGCCTCGATCTGGATCTTCTTGGTGTACATCTCCCATTTCACCTCGTTGCGTGCCTCCAACTCCTTGCGGTTCATCACACCCGTTGACTCAAACATCTGGACGCTACGGTCACGCAGGTAGGCATCGAAGATCAACGGTACGCTGGTCTCGCAATCCAAGCCTCGGCGGGCTGCCTCGGCTTTCCACTCGTCGCTGTAACCGTTGCCGTCGAAGTGGATCGCCTTGCACTCCTTGATGTCCTTGCGCAATACCTCAACAATTGCGGCGAATTTCTCCTTGCCGGCGGCGATTTTCTCATCCACCTCGGCCTTGAAGGCTTGCAGCTGCTCAGCCACGGCTGCGTTCAACACGAGCATCGCGGATGCACAGTTGGCTTGTGAGCCGACCGCACGGAACTCGAAGCGGTTGCCGGTAAAGGCGAAGGGTGAGGTACGGTTTCGGTCGGTATTGTCGATCAGCAGCTCAGGGATGCGTGCGATGTCGAGCTTCATGCCCTGCTTGCCAGCCAACTGGAAGTCTTCCGTGTCACTATTTTCCAAGTGCTCCAATACCTGTGACAGCTGTGAGCCGAGGAAGCTGGAGATGATTGCGGGAGGTGCCTCGTTGGCGCCCAAGCGGTGTGCATTGGTGGCGCTGGAGATGCTGGCCTTCAGCAGAGCGTTGTGTGTGTAAACGGCCTTCAATACGTTCACGATGAAGGTGACGAAGCGCAGGTTGTCCTCCGGTGTCTTGCCCGGGCCCATCAAGAGGATACCGGTATCCGTACCGAGCGACCAGTTGTTGTGCTTACCCGATCCGTTCACGCCCTTGAAGGGTTTCTCATGCAGCAGGACACGGAAGCCATGCTTACGAGAGATTTTGCGCATTAAGGCCATGATCAACAGGTTGTGGTCGTTGGCCAAGTTACACTCCTCAAAGATCGGAGCCAACTCGAACTGGTTGGGGGCAACCTCGTTGTGACGAGTCTTCACAGGAATACCCAACTTCAACGCCTCGATCTCCAACTCTTTCATGAACTCCATCACACGGGTCGGGATAGCGCCGAAGTAGTGATCCTCCAACTGCTGGTTCTTTGAGCTCTCATGGCCCATCAAGGTGCGGCCCGTCATCAACAGGTCGGGACGTGCGGCATAGAGACCCTCATCCACCAAGAAGTACTCCTGCTCCCAGCCGAGGTAAGCATAAACCTTCTTCACGTCGGGGTTGAAGTAGTGGCAGACATCTACGGCTGCCTTGTTGACCGCCTCCAAGGCTTTCAAGAGCGGTGCCTTATAGTCCAACGACTCACCCGTGTAGGCGATGAATACCGTCGGGATGCAGAGCGTATCGCCTACGATGAAAGCGGGTGAAGAGGGATCCCAAGCAGAGTAGCCACGAGCCTCGAAGGTGTTGCGGATACCACCGTTGGGGAAGCTGGAAGCATCCGGCTCCTGTTGGATCAACAGTTTGCCCTCGAACTCTTCGATCACGCCACCTTTGCCGTCATGCTCGATGAAGGCATCGTGCTTCTCGGCCGTTCCCTCAGTCAACGGGTGGAACCAGTGCGTATAGTGGGTGACACCCTTCTCCATTGCCCATTTTTTCATGCCTGCGGCTACGGCGTTTGCGGTTTCCCGATCCAACGGAGCACCGTTGTCGATGGTCTCTACCAATTTCTCAAAAGCCTTCTCTGGTAGATACTTAAACATCTTCTCGCGGTTGAATACCAATTCACCATAGTACTCAGATGCTTTCACGGCGGGAGGAGTCACCTCGCTCGCCTTTTTCTCGAAAGCGGATTCTACTACTCTAAATCTTAACTTTGACATAACCTAACCTATTAAAATAATATTGAATTTTCCATTTTGAACGCTTACAACAGATAGATTCGATGTTGCTCGCAACGCTCGATTTGCGCTTCGGGCCAGATCGAGGCTTGCACCTCACCGATGTGTGCCTTCTTCAAGAAGAACATGCAGAGACGGCTCTGCCCGATACCGCCACCGATAGAGGGAGGCAGCTCGCCCGCCAACAGGGCTTTGTGGAAGGGCAGCTCCGTGCGCTCCATGCAACCACGGATCTCCAACTGCCGCAGCAACGACTCAGGACTGACACGGATGCCCATCGACGACAACTCGAACGGGCAGCGCAGCACCTGATTCCAGAAGATGATGTCGCCATTCAAGCCCCTGAAGCCATCGCTGTTCACCGTGCTCCAGTCGTCATAATCCGGCGCACGACCATCGTGTTTCTCGCCGTTGCTCAACGCATCGCCAATGCCGATGATGAAGATGGCGCCAAACTTCTCCGCAGCCTTCGCTTCCCGCTCTTTGGGGGTAGCGTCAGGATACATCTGGAGCAACTCCTCGGAATGGATGAAGGTGATGTCGTCGGGCAGGGTCGGGGTGATGTGCGGATAGCGCTCATAGACCAATGTCTCGATCTCCTTCAAGAGGGCATAGAGCTGGCGCACGGTCTTCTTCAAGAAGTCCAGGTTGCGATCCTCCGGACGGATGGTCTTCTCCCAATCCCATTGATCTACATAGAGCGAGTGGAGGTTGTCCAGCTCCTCGTCGCTGCGGATGGCATTCATATCGGTATAGAGGCCGTAGCCTGCCGGGATGCCATAGGAACCTAACTTCATGCGTTTCCATTTGGCGAGGGAGTGTACTACCTCGGCTTTGCGATCGCCCATGCAGAGGATGGGGAAGGTGACGGGGCGCTCCACGCCATTCAAGTCGTCGTTGATGCCGGTCCCTTTCAAGACGAAGAGAGGAGCCGTCACGCGGCGTAGGTTCAATTTCTTGGACAGCTTCTCTTGGAAGCTGGTCTTCAGCAATTGGATCGCCTGCTCGGTAGATTCCGGAGTCAGCGTCTGTTTGTAGTCTTTGGGAATGATAAGTGACATAATCTTCTGTTTTTTACTTGTTGATTGTATATTTCTTTCTTTGATTTGTTTGTCTTAACTGTTGTAGGCACTCTCGCCATGCTCGTAGATGTCCAGGCCCTCTTCCTCCACACGGCGATCAACACGCATACCAATCGTCGCATCGACTACCTTATACAACAGGTAGGTGACGATGGCACTGAACACCATGCAGATCACGGTGGCCAAGAGCTGTACGCCCAACTGATGCCAATCGCCGTAGAGCGCACCTTTCACGCCATCTGCGCCAGAGATCGCCTGCGTGGCGAAGACACCGGTCAAGATAGAGCCGATGATACCCCCAACGCCATGCACACCGAATGCGTCGAGCGCATCGTCATATTTGAAGCGGGGCTTGATGTAGGCCACCATGTAGAAGCAGACGATTGGCGTGATCAATCCGATAAAGAGGGCACCTAATAAATTGGTCGTGCCCGCAGCCGGTGTGATGGCTACCAGTCCGGAGACGGCACCCGTGCAAGCACCAACCGTAGTCGGTTTCTTATTGATCGCCCAGTCCAACGTCAGCCAGGTAAGCGCAGCCACGCAGGTGGCGATGTGCGTCACTAAGAAGGCGTTCGCCGCGATGCCATCCGCCGCCAAGCCGCTGCCGGCGTTGAAGCCAAACCAGCCTAACCAAAGGAACGAGGTCCCCATGAAGACGAAGGTCAGGTTGTGCGGCGTGATGGGGTGTCCGATGCGGTAGTCCCACCGTTTGCCCAACATAAGGGCCATCACCAAGGCGGAGATGCCGGCGTTGATGTGTACGACCGTTCCGCCGGCGAAGTCGATCGCTCCCATCGCTTGCAGGAAACCGCCGCCCCACACCCAATGTGCCATCGGGAAGTAGGCGAGGATGACCCAGCCGATCGTGAAGGCCATGAAGCCGGAGAACTTGATGCGCTCGGCGAAGGCACCGAGGATCAGGGCCGGGGTGATGACCGCGAACATACATTGGAAAAGCACGAACAGGATCTCGGGGATGCCGCCTGTCGTGATCGTGTCGGGCGTGATGCCATGCAAGAAGAGCTTATCGAAGCCGCCGATGACGCTGCCCAGGGCAGAATCGGCCAAACCGGTGCCAAACACGAAGCTATAGCCAAATGCGATCCAGAGCAGGCTCACCACACTTACGATCAGCAAGGTCTGCATCAAGATGCTCAATACGTTTTTCTGACGGACCAATCCGCCATAGAAAAGGGCGATGCCCGGGATGCTCATCAGCAGCACCAGGATCGTGGATACCAAGATCCACGCCGTGTTTCCGCTGTCTAAAGCCGGGCTGATTTGTAGAAGTAGTGTATTCATAATTCGTTCGTTTGTTAGTTATTTGGTCTGTATGTACGTTTGCTTTTCAAGTTATGCTTCCTGCTCTGCGTTATACAATGCGATGTCGCCCCGCTCGCCCGTGCGGATGCGGATAGCATCTTCAATGGGGATGACGAAGATGCGGCCATCGCCAATCTCGCCGGTCTGCGCGGCCTTCAAGATGGCCTGCACGGTCTTCTCGACGTTCTTGTTGCGCACGACAATGTTGATCAGTATGCGCTCGATGGAGCTGGTGTCGTACATCACGCCCCGATAGACCCGCGCCTGGCGCGATTTGCCGATGCCTCTCACGTCGTAGTAAGAGAACCATTCGATGTCAGCGGCGAGGAGCGCCTCCTTCACCTCTTCGAATCGACTTTTGCGGATAATTGCCTCAATCTTCTTCATGCCTTATCAATCTTTTTATGTTTTTACCTTTCCAGTATGGAAAAAAGGCGTATAGAGAGTGCCCTCTTCATTAGTGTAAGGATGGTTCTTTGTTTTGCGGTATAACATTCTATAAAAATCAACATTCGGACGATGTCCCCTCTATACGATCCTTTTTGCCATCTGTTTTTGAGATAACCTGTTGTTTATTTTTTAATTAAAATGTTGCTATCGTAACCATTTCCTGAGTCGTTCCATCGCCTCTTGCGTGCTCTCCCGGTCGCCGAAGGCGGTCAGTCGGAGGTAGCCCTCGCCGCTTGGGCCGAAGCCTACGCCCGGCGTGCCGACGATGTTCACCTCATACAGCAGCTTGTCGAAAAACTTCCACGAGCTGAGGCCGTCGGGTGTCTTGAGCCAGAGGTAGGGAGCGTTGTCGCCGCCGAAGACCTCCAAGCCACAGTTTTGCAATCCCTCCTTCATGATGCGGGCATTGGTCATGTAGTAGTCGATCGTCGCCTTTACTTGCTGTTTGCCCTCCGGCGAGTAGATCGCCTCGGCGCCGCGCTGGGTGATGTAGCTCGTGCCGTTGAACTTCGTGCACTGACGGCGGTTCCACAGCCGGTTGAGCGGAACCCGCTCGCCTTGCAGGGTGAAGGCGCAAAGCTCTTTCGGCACCACCGTATAGCCGCAACGCACGCCGGTGAAGCCCGCTGTCTTCGAGAAGCTGCGAAACTCGATCGCCACCTTCTTCGCCCCCTTGATCTCGTAGATGGAGTGGGGGATGGAGGGATCTTGGATATAGGCCTCGTAAGCCGAGTCATACATGATGATCACGTCATTGGCCAATGCGTAGTTGACCCATTTCTTCAGCTCCTCCTTGCTCAGGGTCGTACCCGTCGGGTTGTTGGGGTAGCAGAGGTAGATGATATCCACCCTGCGGCTGGGCAGGTCGGGCACGAAGTGGTTCTCCGCCGTGCAGGGGATATAGACCACGTCCGTCCAGCGTCCATTTTCCATCGTGCCGGTTCGTCCGCTCATCACGTTCGAGTCGATATAGACCGGATAGACCGGGTCGGTCACGCCAATGCTGTTGTCGTGGCGCAGCATGTCGCCGATGTTACCACAGTCGCTCTTTGCGCCGTCGCTGATGAAGACCTCGCTCGGCTCCAAGCTGATGCCGCGGCTGGCGTAATCATGCTTGATGATCGCGTCGATCAAGAAGGGATAACCCTGCTCTGGGCCGTAGCCGTGGAAAGTCTCCTTGCGTGCCTGCTCATCGACCGCCTTGTGCATCGCCTCGATTACCGCCGGAGCCAAAGGCTGCGTGACGTCGCCGATACCCATGCGAATAATCTTGCTCTTCGGATGCGTCACCTTGAAGGCGTTCACCTTTTTCGCGATGTCCGAGAAGAGGTAGTTGCTTTGCAGTTTCAGGAAATGTTCGTTTACTAATGCCATATTATGTTGATTCGTTTTATGTACTGGTTCCATTGCTTATGCCTTAATAAATCCTTCGAAAACCTTCGTCGCCCCGCCGGTCATGCGTACAGGGCTGTCTGCCGCTAACCATTCGATCGTGAGCGATCCGCCATCCATATTGACCCGCACCGTCCGTCCGGTCTTTCCGTTCACCACCGAGGCCACGGCTGTCGCGCAAGCGCCGGTTCCGCAGGCCTGCGTGATGCCCGATCCCCGTTCCCAGACGCGCATCCTGACGCTGTCGTCGCTCAACACCTGCACAAACTCCACGTTCGTGCGGTCGGGGAAGTAGGGATGGTGCTCAATCAAGGGGCCAACTGCCGTGAGGTCGATCTGCGTGATGTCGTCCACGAAGAGCACGAAGTGCGGATTGCCCATCGATACGACCGTTCCCACAAAGGTCTGGTCGCCCGCTTTCACTTCGAGCGCCTTGTCGCCAACGACGGGTTGCCCCATATCGACGGTCACCTCCTCCACGAGGTGGCTCTCCGGGTTTACTTTCAATTGTAGCGTTTTGATGCCGGATAGTGTCTCTAAGGTAACAGTAGTCTTTTGGGTCAGTCCCTCCTCATAGACATATTTGCCGATGCAGCGAGAGGCGTTGCCACACATCATGGCTTCCGATCCATCCGCATTGAAAATGCGCATGCTGAAATCAGCTTTTGTAGAGGGTCCTATCAGTACCAAACCATCCGATCCGATGCCGAAGTGGGGTTTGCTCCAAGCGATCGACAGCTTTTCCGGCTCCTCGATTGGGTATTCCATCGTATTGACATAAATGTAGTCATTACCCAGCCCGTGCATCTTCGTGAATCTTATAAGGTCTGTCATTTTACTTCGTTTCTTATGCTTATTGCGTCTTTTTGTTTGTTTGCACTGCAAATATACGACGTTGTGTTAGAAATAGCCGGGGTTGTGAAGAGTTTCGTCAGGAAAAATAAAACGCTGTTTCATATTGTAATCAAAAAACGGCGTATTGCTTACGATATGAATATAAATTAACTTCTGAAAGGGATGATTGTAAGTTTACGGGGTGAAAAAAGGGACGTACGTCGATAGTCCGCTTGTCGGCAGGCCCCGATTTTTTACGAAAAATTGGACCTCGCGCACACGCAGCACCTGATTTTTTACGAAAAATTGGGGCTTTCTGGCGTTGCAAGGAGTAATTTCAAATTTGAAACGAGGGCTCGCGGCTGCGCGGGAGGCAATTTCAAATTTGAAACGGGGGCTCGCGACTGCGCGGGAGGCAATTTCAAATTTGAAACGAGGGCTCGGCGACTGCGCGGGAGGTAATTTCAAATTTGAAACGGAGGGTGGTGTAAAAAAATGGAGGTGAGCGGCGGCTTAAATGTCTGCCTACTCACCTCCGGCCTTGACTATGAAATTTGCAAAAAATGCCGAACTTATTTAGCGAACTTCGCTGCCTTCACTAAGCCTTGCTCGTCTTGTACGGCAATGACATAGATGCTGCCTCTTGTCAGCTGCGGCGTAGCGATGTATGCGCCCTCGCCAGCGATTACGCCATTGGCAACGATGCGTCCGTTCATGTCAACGATCGTGTAGCGACCCTGCTTGCAGTTGTTGACGTAGATGCCGTTAGCCTCGAGGCCGAAGGTTACGTCAGACTGCGGAGCGGTGATCTCCTCATTGTCTGTAGCGATGCTGAGCAAGTTGCTCTTTGCGTAGATGGTAGCGATCTTGTTCTCCTCTTCAGCGTCTATGCCACCCATGTGCATGCAGATAATCGCTTGATCTTTGGTCAAGCCGATGCAGATCACATTCGCGCTTGCCGCATCCAATGCATTAGTGTCGTTATCGAAGTCTGCCAAGGTAATCTCTGAATGGATGGTATCTGCCTCAGCTGTTGTCGCAGCTGCTAAGCGCTCCATGTCCATGGTGATTTGTGACTCCTGTATGTATTTGCCCTCCTCATCCGTCGCGTATTGAACCATACCGAAGGGGATATCGACCTTATCCAAAGTGGCCATGTCTGCAATCACGCTCTGGATAAACGACAGGGTAATTTTGTTGTAGTCCAACGGAATCTTGTTACCAACCAGGATCGTACTGTCTTTCTCCACGAAAGAAGCAGAAACCTCATTGTCTGTATAAACCGTGATTGAATCTGTAGTCACTTTCGTGATGGAGTTGTTAGCAGCACCTGCTGTAGAGCTCAGCTTGAAGACACGCTTGGTGATGTCGCTCAACGTGCCATCATTCTTATAGTTCTTTGTAACGATGGAGTCGGCAATCAACGGCAAGGTCTGTGTCGGGTTGTAAACCGTCTCTACCTCATCGACGATAGCCGTACCGTTGGGGAGGTAATCGGTTCTTGTGACGGTGTAGTAGTTATCCGTAGCCATCTTGGTCATATCCGTAGCTGTGCTGAACTTAGCGACAGGAGTCTCCCCTTCATCTGCCATCATTTGGGCAATCGCCATGCCTGTTTCGCTAAATTCAGTCGTAACGGTGTTGACACCATTGGCGCTGCTTTGGCTTACGGTCAGGATCGTACCGCTCTTCAGCATGGCTTTGACAAAGTCGGGGATGTTGGGAATGCTTGGTACCAACGATTCAAGCATCTGGCTCACTTCGCTCTTCAAGACCAGTTTCTTGAAAGGCATGGTAGCGTTTGCGTCCGTAGTGGGTTCTGCCTCGATCAAGATCTTGATGGATCCCAGTGTCTTCAAATCGACAGCCGTTGTGCCCGGAAGGCTGATCTCAGAGGTGAGCTCACCCATGCTGAAGTTGATCTTCTGATAGTCCGTGAAATTGATTTTCAAGTTATCCAATCCAAGCATAGTGACAATAGCAGGCGGTATGACCACAGAGGAACCCTCCTCGTCGGAACCAGCCATGCTCATCAGGCTTGTCACTTTGACGCGTGCGCTATCGGGTTGAACGGTTACAGTCGGGATGCGTGAATAGAGCGTCCAATCCATGTTACCCTCAGCGATGGCCTGAATGTCCAAGCCACTGGCTAATTTTACCTGCTCCATTACGGCAGGGAATACAGTTTTAACTACAGTTTCTGCTTGGTTGGCGGTTAAAGACTGTTGTGCAAACGTAGGGGCAGCAGCGAATAAACTCATGGCTGCCAATCCCATAGAAGTAAATAATTTCTTCATAAGCTTTTATTTTAAAACTAAATTGCCGCAAAGATAAGTAAGTTATGATAGATTCCCAAATCTTTTCTTTTCGTTTCCTTTGGTGTAATAGCTATTTTTAATGGTCTAAAATTCATTGCCGATGGTTTGGAAAAATGTTGCCTAACGTTTTTGAAAACGTTGCCCGTGGTTTTGAAAAACGTTGCCCGTGATTTTTTGAGACGTTGCCCATCGTTTTTTTCGCCGATGGGCAACGTTTTTTTATTTAATAGGCAGCGTCGTGCACACCCTTCACGGCACGGCCGCTGGGGTCGTTCATGTTCTTGAAGGCGGCATCCCAGGCCAAGGCCTCTGCGGTAGAGCAGGCCACGCTGGGAATACTGGGTACACTCTTCGCTGCGCTCTCGCTGGGGAAATGCTCCTCGAAGATGCAACGATAGTAATACTCCTCCTTGTTCTGCGGGGGATTGATGGGGAAGCGTTGCGCTGCGTTTGCCATCTCCTCATCCGTGACTGCATCGGCCGTGATCTTCTTCAGCGTGTCGATCCAGCTGTAACCTACGCCGTCGGAGAATTGCTCCTTCTGGCGCCAAGCGATCTCTTGCGGAAGCATGTCGCTGAAGGCCTCGCGCAGGATCTTTTTCTCGATCGTCTGCCCCGGGCACATCTTCGCCTCCGGATTGAGCCGCATCGCCACATCCAAGAACTCCTTGTCTAAGAAGGGGACACGTCCCTCCACGCCCCATGCGCAGAGACTCTTGTTGGCACGCAGGCAGTCGTAGAGGTAGAGCTTGCTCAGCTTGCGCAAGGTCTCCTCGTGGAAGGCTTGTGCATTGGGCGCCTTGTGGAAGTAAAGGTAGCCGCCAAACACCTCGTCGGCTCCCTCGCCACTGAGCACCATCTTGATACCCATGCTGCGGATCACACGGGCCAGGAGATACATCGGCGTAGAGGCGCGCACCGTGGTCACGTCGTAGGTCTCGATGTAGTAGATCACATCCCGCAGGGCATCCAATCCCTCTTGGATGGTGTAGTTGATCTCGTGATGTACCGTACCGATCGCCTCAGCCACTTTGCGGGCGGCCACCAAGTCGGGTGCCCCCTTCAAGCCGACTGCGAAGGAGTGGAGCTGCGGCCACCAAGCATCTACCTTGTCGCCACTCTCGATACGTTTCGCGGAGTATTTCTTGGCGATGGCAGAGGTCACGGAGGAATCGAGTCCACCGGAGAGCAGCACGCCATAGGGCACATCACTCATCAACTGCCGCTTAACAGCAGCCTCCAACGCATCGTGCACATCCTGTGCGCTGGCGGGGTTGTCTTTCACGTTGTCATACTCCATCCAGTCGCGGGTGTACCAGCGGGTCATCTTTTTCTCCTCGCTGTAATAGTAGTGTCCCGGGAGGAAGGGCTCATACTCCGTCGCAAAACCCTCCAAGCCCTTCAGCTCGGAAGAGACCATCAAGTGTCCCTCGGCATCATGACCTATATATAAAGGTATCACGCCGATCGGGTCACGGGCGATCAGGAAGACATCCTTCTCCTCGTCGTAGAGGGCGAAGGCGAAGATACCGCTCAAGTCCTCGATGAAATGGATGCCCTTTTTCTTGTAGAGCGCCAAGATCACCTCGCAATCGGAGCCGGTCTGGAATTCATATTCACCCTTCAGCTGCTCACGGATCTGTTGGTGGTTGTAGATCTCGCCGTTGACACAGAGAATCTGTTTGCCGTCCGGACTGATCAGCGGTTGGCCACCGGAAGCGGGATCGACAATCGAGAGACGCTCGTGCGCCAAGATCGCGCTTTTTCCCTCGTAGAGTCCGCTCCAATCCGGTCCGCGATGGCGGATCCGTTTGCTCATTTCCAGCGCCTGTTTTCGCAGGTGATGTACATCTCCCTGTATATTAAATATAGCTGTTATGCCACACATAAAGAATTTTGAATTTTGAGTTTTGAATTATGAGTTCTTTTTCAGGTATTTGTCAATCTCATAGGCTGTCTTGCGGCCCGAGGCCATCGCCTTGACAACGAGGCTGGCTCCGGTCGTGGCATCACCACAAGCGAAGATGCCTTTGGCACTGATGCTTTGGGCTCCATCCACTGCGATGTTCTTGCGGCCGTCGATCGCCAATTGCAACTCCTGGATCAAGCCCTCTTGTGCGGGATGCACGAAGCCCATCGCCAAGAAGACCAAGTCGGCCTCGATCACCTCCTTCTTGCCCGTCAGCTGCATCTGTGGACGACCACCGTTGGGATCGGGCAGCCAAGCCACCTCTTCCACCTCCACGCCCTTCAGCGTGTTCTTCTCGCCGATGAAACGGTTGGAGGCCAAGTTCCAACGACGGATGCAACCCTCTTCGTGGCTGCTACTGGTCTTCAGCACCATCGGATACATCGGCCAGGGGGTAGCGGGGTTATGGCCTACGGGCGGCTTCGGCATGATCTCGATCTGTGTCACGCTGACGGCACCCTGTCGGTTGGCCGTACCTACGCAATCGCTACCGGTGTCACCACCTCCGATCACTAACACCTTCTTGCCCTTGCAGCTGATTCGCTCCTTGGCCGGAATCTCGATGCCCTCGATCGTACGATTCTGCTGGCCTAACAATTCCAACGCGAAATGCACGCCCTTTAGGTTACGTCCTTCGATGGGCAGATCGCGAGCGATCTCCGTGCCGATTGCGACACAGACCGCATCATAGTTCTTCACCAACTCGGCGGCGGGGATGTCTTTGCCCACCCGGCAGTTCAGCTTGAACTGGATGCCTTCCGTCTCCAAGATGCGGATGCGGCGGTCAATGATGTTCTTGCCTAACTTGAAGTTGGGGATGCCAAAGCGGAGCAAACCGCCCGGCAGTTCATCCTTCTCATACACCGTCACCTCGTAGCCTAAATGGTTCAGGCGGTTGGCGGCGGTCAGTCCGGCGGGACCACTACCGATCACGGCTACCCGTTTGCCATTGCGCACCGGCTGGATGGGCTGGATATAGCCCTCGCGGAAGGCAGCCTCCACGATAGCGGCCTCGTTCTCGCGGATGGTGACCGGCTCGTCGCAGCTCAACTTCAGCACGCAACTCTTCTCGCAGAGTGCCGGGCAAACGCGTCCGGTAAACTCTGGAAAGTCATCGGTCTGCGCCAAGACATGATAGGCATCTTTGTAGCGCCCTTTATATAACATGTCTTGCCACTCCGGTTGCTTGTTGCCTAACGGGCAGGCCCAGTGGCAGAAGGGTACGCCGCAATCCATGCAGCGTGAGGCTTGCGTCCGACGATCGCTACTGTTCAAGGTCTGCTCCACCTCGCTGAAGTCGTCGATGCGCTCATGAATGGGGCGGTATCCCGCCTCTTGTCTATGTATAGTGAGGAATGCTTTTGGATTTCCCATGATGTTTTCTCCGTTTTGTGTTGTTAGTAATCTCTTTGCATCTCGGCAATTTTCTCTTGCAGCTTACGCATCTGCTCCTCCTGGAGTACCTTCTTGTACTCGATGGGGACAACCTGGATGAACTCATCCACATACTTGTTCCAGTTGTCGAGCATCAAGCCGGCCAGGTGGCTGCCTGTGTAGTGGTAGTGCTTGCGGATCAGCTCGTGCAGCTCCTTGCGAGCGGTGCTGTCCTCGAGCAACGAGAGCTCCACCATCTCCATGTTGCAGTAATAGTCGAAATCGTCGTTCTTGTTCCAGACGTAGGCCACACCACCACTCATACCGGCAGCGAAGTTTCGTCCAGTCTCACCCAATACAACGACTCGGCCACCGGTCATGTACTCGCAGCAGTGGTCGCCCACACCCTCTACGACGGCGATCGCACCAGAGTTACGCACGCAGAAGCGTTCGCCCACACGACCATTGATATAGACCTCACCACTGGTCGCTCCGTAGAGCAGGGTGTTTCCGGCAATCGTATTCTCCTCTGCGATGAAGGTAGAGCGTACTGGCGGCATTAAGCTGATGCGTCCGCCACTCAATCCCTTGCCTAAATAGTCGTTGGCCTCGCCCTCTAACCGGAAGTGCACACCGTGTGCCAGAAAGGCACCGAAACTTTGTCCGGCTGAACCCTTGAACTTGATGTGAAGCGTATTGTCGGGCAGTCCGGCATTGCCATAGCGTTTGGCGATTTCACCGGAAAGCATTGCGCCTACTGAACGATCGGTATTGGCGATGGCATAATCCAACGACACCTCTTGTTGCTGTTCGATAGCTGCCTTGGCATGACGGATAATATCGATGTCTTTGACGTTGTCGATCGCATGGATTTGTTTGCTCTCTTGGTGGATGGCTTGCGTCTTGGCCTGTGCAGGGAAATAGGTCAGTCGGCTGAAATCCAACAGATCATGCTTCTGGATCTGGTCGGACGGCTTGCGGATCAACAGATCGCTGCGGCCGATCAATTCATCCATCTTGTGGAAGCCTAACTCTGCCAAATACTCACGCACCTCGCGGGCCAAGAAGGTGAAGAAGTTCACCAGATACTCATACCGTCCGTGGAACCGTTTCCGCAACTCCTCGTTTTGTGTCGCTACACCTACGGGGCAGGTATTCATGTGGCATTTGCGCATCATCACGCAGCCCAATACGATCAGGGCGGAAGTGGCGAAACCAAACTCCTCCGCACCCAACATCGCCATCAACACGATGTCTCGTCCGGTCTTCAGCTGGCCATCGGTCTGCAAACGAACCTGTCCACGCAGACCGTTCAACACCAAGGTCTGCTGCGTCTCGGAAAGACCCAACTCTGGCGGACAACCGGCATAGCGGATGGAACTAATCGGTGAGGCACCTGTACCACCTTCGGCACCGGAGATCACGATGCGATCGGCTTTCGCTTTCGCTACACCGGCTGCGATCGTGCCGACACCACTCTCGGATACCAACTTCACGCTGATCTCCGCGGCAGGGTTCACATTCTTCAAGTCGAAGATCAACTGTGCCAAGTCCTCGATGGAGTAAATATCGTGGTGAGGAGGAGGAGAGATCAAAGAGATACCGGGAATGGAGTGACGAGTCTTGGCGATGATCTCGTTCACCTTGTAGCCCGGAAGCTGACCACCTTCACCCGGTTTAGCACCTTGGGCGATCTTGATCTGGATCTCATCGGCGTTCACCAAATACTCCGTGGTGACACCGAAACGGCCTGAAGCGACCTGCTTGATGGCGGAACGGAGCGACAACCCATCCTCCCGGGGAGCGAAACGGGCAGAATCCTCGCCACCCTCACCGGTGTTACTGCGTCCATGTATCTTGTTCATGGCCATGGCCATGGTCTCGTGTGCCTCTTTGCTGATAGAGCCGAAACTCATCGCTCCAGTCACGAAGCGACGCATGATGGCCTCTTCCGGTTCCACCTCTTCCAAGGGGATAGACTTGCCTGGTTTGAAGGTGAGGAAGTCACGCAGGAAGATTGGTTCTTCTTTGGCATCAATGGCGTGTGAATATTCCTTGAATTTCTTGTAGCTACCCAAGCGAGTCGCCAATTGCAGCATCGAGATGGTCTCCGGGTTCCAGGCATGTTTCTCGCCATCCTTACGGAAGGAGTAGATACCCTTGTGGGGCAACAGCTCATCAACCGGCTGTGCGAAACCGTCGTGATGCAAAGCGATCGCATCGGCTGCGATCTCCTCCAGTCGGATACCACCAATGTTGCTGGTGATCCCTCCGAAGTAGCTATCCACCAAGTCACGACTCAAACCGATGGCCTCAAACAGTTTGGCTCCCCGATAGCTACGGATCGTACTGATACCCATCTTACTCAGCACCTTCTTCAAGCCTTTGCAGATCGCCTTGACATAGTTCTTCTCGGCGGTATCGTAGTCGAGCTGGATCTCCTGCTTGCTTACCAAGTCGTCGAGGATCGCGAAGGCCATGTAGGGGCAGACGGCGCTGGCACCAAAGCCCAACAGCAGGGCGGCGTGCATCACCTCACGCAGCTCACCGGTCTCCACCACCAAAGCGGTCTGTACACGTTTCTGTACGGAGATCAAATGATGGTGTACGGCACTGACGGCCAAGAGTGAAGGGATGACCGCCTTCTTCTCATCCACGTTGCGATCGCTCAAGATGATGTAGTTGACACCCTCATCTACCGATTGCTCCGCTTTGCGACACAATTCTTCGAGGGCGCTCTTCAGTCCGACGTGTCCCTTCTCTATCTCAAACAGGGTCGGCAGCTTCACGCTCTTGAAACCCTTGTAGCGGATGTTGCACAGAATATCCAACTGCGTGTTGGTCAGGATCGGGTGGTTGAGGCGTACCATTTTGCAATGTCCCTCATTAGGCAGTAAGATCTTATTGCCTACGGCACCGATATACTCGGTCAAGCTCATCACTAACTCCTCACGGATCGGGTCGATCGGCGGGTTGGTCACTTGGGCGAATTGTTGACGGAAATAGTTGTAGAGTACCTGCGGACGACGTGAGAGTACAGCTAATGGCGTATCGTTACCCATAGAGCCGATGGGCTCTGCGGCAGTGGTACTCATCGGGATCAGGATGCGATCCACATCCTCACGGCTGTAGCCAAAGGTGCGCAACAGTTTATCAAATTGCTCCACCTTGTGGGGTACCTTACGGCCCGATTTCAGCTCGTTCAGCTCCACACGGTTTTTCTCCAACCAGCTGCGGTAGGGTTGGGCGCTGGCCAACTGCTCTTTCAGTTCACCATCGTAGTAGATCTTTCCCTGCTCGGTATCAATCAAGAGGATCTTTCCCGGTTGCAGACGTCCTTTCTCCTTGATCTCGTTGGGTTCAAAATCCATCACGCCCACCTCGGAAGCGACCACCATCGTGTCATGCTTCGTGATGAGGTAGCGGGCCGGACGTAAACCATTTCTATCCAGCATACCACCGGCATAACGGCCATCGCTGAAAAGCAAAGCTGCGGGACCGTCCCAAGGCTCCATCAAGATGGAGTGATACTCATAGAAGGCCTTCAGATCCTCAGAGATCGGGTTCTTCTCGTTGAAGCTCTCCGGTACCAGCATGGCCATGGCGTGTGGCAGGCTCATGCCTGAAGCCACGAAAAACTCCAGCACATTGTCCAAAGAGGCACTATCGCTCATGCCCGGCTGGATGATCGGGCGAATCTCGTTCATGTTGGGGATGCGGGGAGAGGCGAGCACACTCTCGCGGGCCTCCATCCAGCCACGGTTACCTCGGATTGTATTGATCTCGCCGTTATGCGCCAACAGGCGGAAAGGCTGTGCCAAACTCCAAGTGGGGAAGGTGTTGGTACTGAAACGAGAGTGTACCAAGGCCAAGCCACTCGTGAAGTAGGGCTGTGTCAAGTCGGGGAAATAGTGGCGGAGCTGCATAGACTCCAACATACCTTTATATATAATGTTACGGGTGGAGAGCGAAGCGATATAGAAATCAGACTTGCCGTCGATCTCGCTCTCAGTCACCTTCTTCTCGATGCGCTTGCGAATCAAGTAGAGTTTCAATTCCAGCTCTTGCTGGTCGTTGCATCCTGTGATGAAGATCTGTTTAATGTCTGGCTCCGTAGCCAATGCGTCCTTGCCCAGGATAGCTGAATTGACAGGCACCTTTCGCAGGTGCATCAAGGTCAAGCCCTCTTTCTCGATCTCCTCCAGCATGATGGTGAGGATGCTCGATTGCGCAGCTTCCGCCTTGGGAAGAAAAATCAGACCGGTTCCGTACTTACCCTTCTCAGGGACGGGAATACCTTGCAACAGGATAAACTCATGGGGAATCTGTACCATGATTCCTGCGCCATCACCTGTCTTATTATCGGCACCCTCTGCGCCGCGGTGACGCATGTTCTCTAACACTCTCAAGGCAGACTCAACAATGTCGTGCGACTTTTCGCCGTGGATGTTGACGATCATACCTACACCACAAGCGTCGTGCTCGTTGGCCGGATCGTACAATCCTTGTTTGCTGTTAAAATGATTTTCTTGTGTCCTCATTTGTTGACCTTTTGTTTGTGTAAAAACTATTTGTTTGTCATATTGGTCAGCAAAAGTAGAAATTTATATCATTATGTCATTGCTTGTTTGGTTGTAATTTTGGAGAAAAGTAAGTAGTGGGTTCTTGAAACTTACATATTGTCTTCTTTTATTCTTTTGTATTGATTATTTGAAATGAAAAGTGGATTGTTCTGTTGAAATTCGTAAGTTGATCTTGTTTGGATCACTTGGAAAGGATGTGATGCCATCGGAAGCATGCGTTACGTTTGCAAGTGATCAGGGTTAGACATTACTATTCTTGAAGCCCGGTCATTAGTAATCTTGAAGCTCGGTCATTGGTAATCTTTGTAAAGGGGAGGCAACGGGGATCCAGCTTGTTGTGTGCAGACGTTAGCTATTTATAATACCTATGATAGATAGTTTCGTAAAAGCCGGATTGCTTAAGCTGCTGGAACCAGCTATTTAGGCTGTCGAGCAGGATTGGGGAACTTTTTCGAACGGCCCATGATTGTAACTGTGTGAAACTGATGTCTGTCTCTATATCCACATTTGGGAGGCGCTTTTGCAGTGCTTTGGCAATCTGTTGGTCGCAGACAGCATAGTCAACTTCGCCTGCCTCTACCATGATCATTAGCTGCTCGGAGGAGTAACGTTGCTCCTCAACGACGAAGATGGTATCGCCAATCTCTTGCGCCAAGTTGTGAATGCGGAAGAGGGCAGGAGAGTCTTGGGGGACATAGAGGGCCTTGCGGGCCAGGTCCAGCTGGTTGCGAATCAGCAGCGAGTCGCCCTCGGGGCGTTTGCGTTGCACCAAGACTTGCTTGTTGAGCACGATGGGATCGGTGAAGAGGAAGGTGTCTCTGAGCTGGGTTGTGATTGGGAGGTTGCGTGCGATCAGGTCGCATTGTCCCGTGGCCAGTGCCTCGTAGCTCTTAGTGAGGCTCATCTCCAATTGGATCTGCACCTCAAATCCAGAAAGGCGGGAGATGACTTGGCTGAGCTCATACTGAAAGCCTTGGATCGTGTCGCCAGAGACGTAATAGCCTAACTGGTCATACTCGGTGATCACCCGTAGGATGCCCTCCTCGGCGATCTCCGGATAGTCTCGTGAGGTGAATGACGGGGTATGCGAGCGGGTGAAGAGCCGCACCATGGTGGCTAACACTGCCAGGAGCAGGATGACGTAGCAGAGCAGGATGACATGACGCTTTTTCATCGGGCATGGGAGGGCTTAGTTGTTAAACGTGACGGAGATACCCATGCGCAGTGTCATCGGATCCAACGGATAGTGCGCCAACGAGAAGTAGTTGGGTTTCACGAACTTCGACCCTAAGTTGTAGGCCATGATGAAGAAGCGAGCCTGCTTCAAGTGGAAGTTGGCATAGGCGTTGATCAACGGGTAATTGCCCACCTTCACCTCGTCTTGCAGCTGGAATTGCTGCGTGGCGGGCTCGTAATAGGGGGCGTAATAATCCGTATGATAATAGAGGTTGCCTCCGATCTGAATCGTCAATACCTTTGCGGCCTTGAAAGCCAGATAGATGTTGGAGAAGAGGCTGACGGTTGGCAGGGGCAGCTCCGCCTTCTCGCTGGAGAGCTGGTAGGCCGCCTCGTTCTCCCAGCCGAACGCCCGGTAACGGATGTCCTGCTTGAGTCGAAGGGTGATCACCTGGATGTTCTTGCTGCTTTGTTGAGGCCGTCCATCCTTGCCGAAAAAGACATAGTTTTGGATGCTCTCGACCCCTCCAGAGAGCTGCGTGCGGGTTGATTCCAGATTGATCTTCGCACCCGCATAGATCCGTTGCGTCTTGCTCAGCGATTGGTCCCACCAGAAATAACGGCCGTGAAAGTGGCGCTGGAAGAAGGCCGGGGTGAGGTTCTTGATGTAGGCCTCCGTTTGGATGGTCGCATCCTTGCGGAACAGTTTGAACTTGGTCTGCAGGTTGCCCTCGACCCGGATCTCTCCCGCATCGCTTCCCGCAATGGCTACCTCACCTCGGACGTTGTAGGTCAGCAGGCTACCTTGCCGTTTGGAAAGCTCTCCACCGATGTAGGTGGTGAACTCGTCATAGACAGTGGAGTTGTTGAAATCCAACGAGGAGGGGTAGTTGTTGAGCGGGGGATAATCCCCATAATCCACACCGGGCACGGGAGCCGCCAAACGGAAACGGCGCTTCTCGAAGGTAGCGAAAGCGGTCAAGCCAAACTTCGCCCAATCTTGGAAGCCCTCCCGCATCGCCAAAGCCACGGTGTTCTTGAGGTTCCAAGTGGACATTTGGTCGTTGAGCGATTGGTCGAGGCCATAGACCCGTGCATAGCAGGTGTCGATGTAGGCATCGTTCGAGATGAAACGTCGGCGATTGTCGGTGTAGTCGATCGTATGAATGATGCTGGAGACGGGCACGAAGATCTCCTTGGCATAGCCCTCCTCATCCGTCTCATCCAGCTCCTTGGTGAATCCCAAGTTGTAGCGGTGGGTGAGGAAATACGTCTTCCCACGGTCACGGTTCCAGGTGTCGGTGAAGCGCACGGGGAATGACTTGCTGTCGATCTTCCGCTGGCTCTCCGGGAGGTTCTCGATGTCGGTGATATAGCGGTCGTTCGTCAATCCACCATTCTCGTAGTTGACGAAGTTGAAATTGCTGAGGTAGGCGTGCATCTCGTAGCGGTCGGTCTGGTAACTTCCGAACAGGCGATAGCTCAACAGCTTATTGCCATTCGAGTTGTAGTAGCCTCGACTATAAATATAGTCCAGCTCCCCACCGACATTGATGCGCTTGCCGAAGTTGAGTGTCATCACCCCTTTCAGTCGATCCATCTTGCTCTGGCTCGCTCCCCCAGTGGTGTAGGCCACTTGGGTATAAGGCACTTTCGTGTCGTAGAACAGGGCGTTGGTGGGGGTAGTGATATAGGGATCGTAGGCATCCGCGAAGATGAAATCACGTGCCTCTTTGCGCTCACTGAAAATCTTTGTCTGGAAAGGTGAGCCCACGTTAGCCAAATAACCCGCAGCCAAGGTGTAGGACTCTGGCAGGGTGCTGATCGCATAGTTGAGCTTGTTGGTGTCCATCGGAGCCACATAGCGCTCCCCCAGGAGCGGGGTGAGGGCGTAGGCGGTGATCCGTTTGGCCTTCAGGGCGGCGCTATCAGTCTGTAAGAGGCTGTCGGGAATCTCTCGGTTCGTGGCCGACAGGTTGGAGAGCGAGAAACGACCTCGGCTGGAAGAGGTACGAGAGCTTCTTCCCTGCGCCCCGATGGAGCCCACGCCGACCCACAATAAGAGTATGAGATAGAGATACTTCATGGAGCGCATTTTCTGGGAGTTCAGACTTGTTGGATGATCTCCATGCCTTTGTGGATCGCAGCCTCGTTCATGGGCAGCAGGTGGTGATGCCGTTCGGGCAGTGATTTCTTCAACCCTAACAGCACATTCTCGATCTTCACCAAGGGCTGCACTTGCAGCAGTCCACCCAAGATCAACATATTGAAGGCCTTCTCGTTACGCATCTCCGTAGCGGTATCCATCGCATCCACCCGATAGATCGTGATGTCGGTGCGATCGGTCAGCGTATGGATGCCGTAGCCGTCGTAAATCAAGATACCCCCTGGTTTGATCTTGTCTTCAAATTTATCCATGGAGGGCTGGTTCAGGATAATTGCGATGTCATATTGGTTGAGGACCGGCGAGCTGATGCGCTCGTCGCTCAAGATCACGGTCACATTGGCCGTTCCCCCTCGTTGCTCCGGTCCGTAGGAGGGCATCCAGCTAACCTCTTTCCCCTCCAACAGGCCTGCGTAGGCCAGGATCTTGCCCATCGACAAGACCCCTTGGCCACCGAATCCGGCTATGATAATTTCCTTTTTCATTGTTTGCTTGCCTTTGCTTATTCATTGTTTTTTAAGTCGCCCAACGGGTAGAAGGGGAACATGTTCTCTTCCATCCATTTGTTGGCCTTCTCGGGTGTCATTTTCCAGCCCGAAGAGCAGGTGGAGACAAACTCCACGACTGAGGTGCCTTTGCCCGCCATGGCATTCTGGAACGCCTTCGTCAACGTGCGTTTGGCCTTGCGTACGGCCGCTGGTGTCTGCACGCTCTGACGAGTCACCAAGCAGGTGCCCTCCAATTGCGCTAAGAGATCGCTGATCTTCAACGGATAGCCGTTCAAGGCGATGTTACGTCCGTAGGGACAGGTAGCGGTGGGCATTCCCTCCAAGGTCGTCGGGGCCATTTGGCCACCGGTCATGCCATAGATGGCATTGTTCACGAAGATAATCACAATGTTCTCCCCACGATTAGCCGCATGGATCGTCTCGGCCGTACCGATCGCGGCCAAGTCGCCATCCCCCTGATAGGTGAAGACCATCTTATCCGGGTTCAACCGCTTGATGGCAGAGGCGATGGCCGGTGCACGTCCATGGGCAGCCTCCACCCAGTCGATATCCAAGTAGTTGTAGGCAAACACCGCACAGCCAACGGGTGAGATACCGATGGTCTTCTCTTCCAGACCCAGGTCGGCAATCACCTCGGCAATCAGTTTATGGATAACCCCGTGGCTGCAACCGGGACAGTAGTGCATAGGGTTGTCGTTCATCAACTTGGGCTTCGCATAGACCAAGTTTTCCGGTTTTATGATCTCGTTGAGTTCCATATTCCTTTTCAATTGATAAAGCGGAGGACGTATTGAACCAATCGCAACAGGATGGCCGCTCCTCCACAATACATAAACACACTCTTGTCGCTCACCGCGAAATAGCATACGACAGCTGCGATAGCCAGCAGCATGAAGCAGAGTGTGAGAATCTCGTCTGTTTTGTTGTTTCTTTTCATGCGTGAATCAATTTATCCTTCAAGGCCGCCAAGACCTCATCCGGGGTAAACACAATACCGCCTAAGCGGCCGAAATGCTCCACTTTGACCTTTCCGTTGACCGCCAAGCGGACATCCTCCACCATCTGGCCTGCGTTCAGCTCCACGGAGAGCATTCCTTTGACTTGATAGGCATACGAAGTTAGGATCTTAGAGGGGAACGGCCAGAGCGTGATGGGTCGCAACAGGCCCACCTTGATGCCCTCCGCTCGTGCGTTCTCGACCGCCTTCTGACAGATACGGGCCGAAGAGCCAAAGGCGATCAGCAGATATTCCGCATCCGCACAGAGGAACTCCTCGTAGCGCACCTCTTTTTCCTCGATCGTTTGGTATTTTGCTTGGAAACGGAGGTTGTTCTCCTCCATCTTCGCAGGATCCAGCTCCAAGGAGGTGACCACATTCGGCTGACGGTTCGTCCGTCTGCCACGAGCTGCCCACGGGCATTGCGCAATGATCTCCTCCTCACTGCGACGGGGGTGGAAAGGAGGCAACGTGACCTTCTCCATCATTTGGCCGATGATGCCATCAGCTAAGATAATCGCTGGATTCTGATATTTAAAAGCGAGGTCAAAGCCTAATCCGACGAAATCAGCCATCTCTTGCACAGAGGCGGGAGCCAAGGCGATCAATCGGTAGTCGCCATGTCCACCTCCTTTGACGGTCTGGAAATAGTCGGCTTGACTCGGTTGGATCGTACCCAAACCAGGGCCCCCTCGCATGACGTTGATGATCAAGCAGGGCAATTCCGCACCCGCTAAATAGGAAATGCCCTCTTGCTTCAGGCTGACTCCCGGACTGGAGGAGGAGGTCATGACCTTTTTGCCAGTCGCTGCACCCCCATAGACCATATTGATCGCGGCTAATTCACTTTCTGCTTGCAAGACAACCATACCGGTGGTCTGCCAAGGCATTTGCGCCATTAAGGTCTCCAATATCTCCGATTGTGGCGTAATGGGATAGCCGAAGTAACCATCCACGCCATACCGTATGGCGGCATGGGCGATCGCTTCGTTCCCTTTCATCAATGTGATATCTGTTGTCATACTCAATACGACTTTTATAATTTAGCTCTGTAAACCGTTAAGCAGCCATCCGGGCAAACCTGTCCGCAACTTGCGCATCCCACGCAAGCCTCTGGCTGTTTCATATAGACATAATGATAACCTTTGTTGTTGACTTCTCGCGGATGTAGTTCCAACACATTAGCGGGACATGCCACTACACACAGGTTGCACCCTTTGCATCGTTCTGTGTTGACAACCACAGCGCCTTTAAAATTTGACATACTATATAGTTTTTTTATTCATCGAAGATACACCTCTTCTACGGCCCCAAAGATACTCATTTTTCCAAACGAGGCATTTAAAACAGGCTGCATTTTGGCGTAGAATCACCGATCATTCTGTTTAAAGACCCTAATCTCGGCTAATAATGCGTAAAAATGACATGTCTTGCCTCCACTGAGCTTACGCTTCAACTCAAAAGCAAAACCTGTAGTCTATTTTGAATAATAGACCAATTAGCCTCTTCACGATGCCTTGCGTGTGGAGAGTTTCTCCAAGGCATAGACCAAGACAAAGCCTAAGATCATCAGACCGACAGCTTCGATCACTTGGGTATTGGGGGCGATATTCTGCTCCACCAATGGCTTAACGACACCATGACTGTCCGTGTAGGTCTCTATAGTTTCTTTCCAGGGCCAGACCTTGTTCAGCGAACCTAACATAAAGCCTGACAACAGGGCAATGGTAGCATCGTGGAAACGACGCAGGGCGAAAGAAAGTACACGTGAGAATGTGGTGATGCCAATAAATGCACCGGCTAAAAACGTGAGCATGACGGTCACCCGAAAGGTCTTCACTGCCTCCATGATGTAGAAATACTTGCCTAAGAGCACCAAGATGAAACTTCCAGAAATACCAGGAAGGATCATGGCACAGATGGCGATTGCCCCACATAGGAAAATGAATAGGGGATGAGTCGGGGTCTCAGCAGGTGTCGCCACTGTGATATAGAAAGCCAAGAGCGCACCGACCACAAAGCTAATCACTGTTTTTACCTGCCATTGCTTGATCTCCTTGGAAACAAACCAGGTGGAGGACAATACCAATCCGAAAAAGAAGGCCCACACTAAAATGGGCTGACTCACTAATAGGTAGGTGATGATCTTAGCCAACGAGAAGATGCTGATACCAATTCCTAATACAATGGATAATAGAAAGTTGGCATTGATTCCTTTCCAAAAGGAGCGGAACTGGCCGCTGAATAGTAATCGCAAGTTCTCAGCGTTGATGCTCTTGATGGAGTTGATCAATTCCTCGTAGATCCCCACGATGAATGCGATCGTACCCCCTGACACACCAGGGACGACATCTGCCGCTCCCATACCCAT
Organism: Parabacteroides sp.; assembly: GCA_022775005.1. Taxonomy (GTDB): domain Bacteria; phylum Bacteroidota; class Bacteroidia; order Bacteroidales; family Tannerellaceae; genus Parabacteroides. The sequence continues at coordinate 16,808 of JALFJR010000032.1, read as the reverse complement.
GCCTTTCAATACTAAAAAACTGTATGCTTTGATTCCTCTTTTTGCAGTCATTCTATTTGGATTAATTGTTGCTCTTGTCGTTTGCAAAAAATTGCTGGATCAAGTTCTGCTTTGCGGAAATATCTTCGTCAATGGTGTCTTGATAATCCTCTTTACATAAATACTCTGCCAATTCCTCCTCGGTAGCTTCTCCAAGAGTGATTAAACTCAGCATGTGATTAGCTTGAGCCAATTTGGGATTCTCTTCATCCTCAAAGATTCTTTCTAAAGGTTCCTTTAATTCCTCCATCTCTGGGTGAATCCTAAGGATTAAATCAAAATAAACCAATGCATTCACCTTATCACCCTCTTCTAAGTAGGATTTTCCAATCTCTAACAGCTTATAGCATTTGGCAATAATTGATGGATCATTGACAGTGGGGTTTAATAATGCCATTGATCTGTCTAATATTTGTTTGATTTCATCTATCTTATTTTCGTTCCAAATGCCCAGTAATGAGAACATCAGCAATAATCTTGCGTCAAGTGGATGTTTGTTGACTGCCTCTTTCAAGGTCCGATATGCTTCTTCATGCTTATTTAATTCAACACAGCAGATCACAAAATCATGTACAGAGAAGGTATAAGAGTCCAATTCATCATGCTTTATTAGTTCAAGCAACATTGTATAAGCCTCTTCATAGTTCTTCATGTGAACATGGCAGTGTGACACAAATGCATTGACTGTTATCTCATTGCAGGCGTCACCTTGAAATTCTTTGTATAATTCAACCGCTTTCTCGTAGCTACCATTCATATAAAGGCAATAGCCTTTGAGAATTTTAGCTTGTGTTACTTCTTTGCACTCACTACAGTTAATGGTGAGGGCTAAATCAAAAGCTTCAATGGCTTGTTCATAGCGGCGTAGTACGGTGTAGATGCGTGCTAAATCGTCCCAATAATCAAATGAGTAGGGTTCCAGGTCGATTAATTGGTTACACACTTTCACAGCCTCTTCCATACGCGATTCTTCTTTTAATTCGTCTCGCCATTCTTCCAGGAGAATGTGGTTTCGAGGAAATATTTCTGCGGCTCGTCTCATATAACCTGCATATTCTATACGAACTGTCTCCTCTGCATCTCGTAAGACAGGAATGATATATTCTAATGCGGTTTCTATATAATCTGGTTGCTCTGCGAACAGATTGTCTAATAATTGTTTGGCATAATCATCCTCTCCTGTGCTGAAATAGAAATCAATCCAGAGTGGCTTGATATCACGCTCTGGAGCATTAGATAACTCTTCCGATAAAAGGGCGAATGCCTCGTCGAAGAAACCATCAAATAGGTCGAGCTTAACCTTTTGGATCAATAAAGGAGAGCAATGAGGGTGATCTTGAATGGCATGTTCTAATACATGGAAAGCATCCTCATTGTTTTGCTGACTTAAATAAGTATACAGACATACCCACTCCTCTGAGGAAAACTGGGGGGATATGTCTGTACTACCACCTTTCTTGTAGCGCTTATAAAGTTCTTCGCCGCTCAACATGTTCCTTACGTGAACGTTTTTATTTATTGATCTTGCTCCAAGTATCCTTTAGCCCGACAGTGCGGTTGAATACTAAATGGTCGGGAGTAGAATCAGTGTCAATGTTGAAATAACCAATGCGCTGGAACTGCAAATAGGATAGTTTAGGTAGCGTAGCTACAAACTTTTCGATGTAACAGTTTGTTCTGATCTCCAGTGAATCAGGATTGATGATCTCTTTCATCGCCTCCAAAGCCTCACATTGCTTAGCCTCCCGGATAGCAGCCAACTCATCACGCGGATTCTCTACTTTCCATAGACGATCGTATAAACGCACTTCCGCTTGTAGGCAATGTGCTTGGCTAACCCAGTGCAATGTGCCCTTCACTTTACGGTTAGCATCGGGCATACCGCTGCGAGTGTTGGCATCGTATTCGCAATAAACCTCTTCTACCTCACCTTGCTCATTCTTCTTGCAGCCAGTACATTTCACGATGTAAGCATTCTTCAGACGAACCTCTTGGCCCGGTGTCATGCGGAAATATTTCTTCGGTGCATTCTCCATGAAGTCCTCTCGCTCGATCCACAATTCACGGCTGAACTCGATCTGGTGGGTACCCGCTGTCGGATCCTCCGGGTTGTTGATGGCCTCTAATTCCTCCACCTGTCCTTCCGGATAGTTGGTGATGATCAGCTTGACCGGATTGATTACGGCCGATACACGGATAGCTCGGGCGTTCAGATCCTCTCTGACGGCACTCTCTAACAAAGAGATCTCATTCAATGCATCGTAAGTGGTGTAACCAATCTTGTCGATGAACTTACGAATTGACTCTGGAGAGTAGCCGCGACGACGGAAGCCACAAATAGTCGGCATACGGGGATCATCCCAGCCATTTACCAATCCCTCCTTTACCAAGGTTAGTAGGTTGCGTTTACTCATCAAGGTATAGCTTAAGTTGAGTTTATTAAACTCAGTCTGCCGTGGACGGTTATCATCCAAATCTTTACCCTCTTTCAGCCAATCAACGAAGAGATCATAGAGAGGGCGGTGTACCACAAATTCTAAAGTACACAATGAGTGAGTCACTCCTTCAAAGAAATCGCTCTGTCCATGAGCAAAGTCATACATTGGGTAGGCTTTCCACGTAGTGCCAGTACGGTGGTGAGGGTGTTTCACCACACGATAGATGATTGGGTCGCGGAAGTGCATATTCGGATTGGCCATGTCTATCTTTGCTCGTAAGACCATGGCACCCTCCTCAATCTCACCAGTGTTCATCTTCTTGAAGAGCTCTAAACTCTCTTCAATCGGACGGTTACGGTAGGGACTTTCCACGCCTGGTTGCGTGGGGGTACCTTTCTGCTGGGCGATTTGCTCGGAAGTTTGTTCATCAATATAGGCTTTTCCCTCTTGGATCAAACGGATAGCGAAATCCCAAAGTCGCTGGAAGTAATCAGAAGCGTAATAGACGTTACCCCAGTGATAACCCAACCATTGGATGTCCTCCTTAATAGCCTCTACATATTCCTCATCCTCTTTCGTCGGATTGGTATCGTCAAAACGCAAGTTGCAGACACCTCCGTGTCGCTCTGCGATACCGAAATCAAGACAAATGGCTTTGGCATGACCGATGTGCAGGTAACCATTCGGCTCGGGCGGGAAACGGGTTTGTATACGTCCTCCATTCTTGCCGGCGGCTAAATCCTTCTCTACAGCAGCTTCGATAAAGTTCAAGCTTTTTTTGCCTTCTTCCTCGTTGATATTGATTTCGCTTGTCATATAATATTTATGTATGTATAGTTTTTAGTCAATCTTTATGTCGCAATTTGACGCAAAGGTAGAAAATTCTTTTCAAACGAGACTGATGAGAAGCGCTATATTTAGGATGGTCACTAAAGAGGCCAAGCTAACAAGCAACAAGGTGGTAGATCGGCTATTGACGTAAGTGCCCATGACACGTTTATTGGATGTCAGATAGACCTGGGTGAAAATGGTGATTGGTAGTTGTACGCTTAATAGCATCTGTGAAATGATTAATCCTTCAAAAGGATCACTTATCAAGAAGATAAGCGCTAATGCGGGCAAGAAGGAGAGCAGCATTCCCGTCTTGGAATGAAGGTCGCCTTGATTATAGGCTTCCCCAAAGAATCCAGCGAAAATTGAGGCTCCGGCAATGCCAGAAGTGATGGTTGAAGAAATGCCCGCCAACAATAAAGCAGCCGCAAAGATGATACCGGCATTATTGCCAACCAATGGTACCAACAGTTGTTGAGCTTGATCCAGCTCTTCCACGGGGTGTCCCGCTTGGAAAAAAGTTGCTGCGGCTAAAATAATCATAGCAGAATTGATTGCCCAGCCGATTCCCATAGAGAGAAGCGTATCATAAAATTCATATTTCAATTGCTTCTTGATGATAGCTGGTTCCTTTAAGTTCCACTCTCGACTTTGAATCACCTCTGAATGGAGAAACAGATTATGAGGCATGACTACAGCACCTAATACGCTCATAATGATTAATAGCGAATTGTCAGGAAAAGAGGGCTTGATCCAGCCGGTGACAGCTTGTCCCCAATCGACATCTACTAAGAATAATTCATAGAGGAAAGAGAGGCCAATAATGGAAACGAAGGTTATGATCCAACGCTCAATTTTATTATAAGTGTTGCTGAACAACATACCTACACAGACTGCTGTGACAATTACAGCACCTGCTTTGATGGGGAGACCGAATAACATCTGTAGAGCAATCGCACCTCCTAATATCTCAGCTAAAGAGGTAGAGATACTGGCTAACATAGCGGAGAGGATAATGGGCCGACTTAAAGAAGTGGGTAAATAACGATTGGCGGCTTCGGAAAGGCATAATCCTGTAACGATACCCAAGTGTGCCACATTGTGCTGGATAATGATCAGCATGATGGAAGAGAAGGTGACGACCCAAAGTAGGGCATAGCCAAAAATAGAGCCGGCGGCCAAGTTAGTCGCCCAATTTCCGGGATCAATGAACCCTACGGTAACTAATAGTCCTGGACCAATATATTTCAGCAGATCCAATGCACCCGAATGGGGGTGATGGTTGATTTTTAGTTTGTCAAGCAATGACATACGATTTATGATTTATAATTCTATGATTTATGATTGTGCTTTCAGCGAACAGTTATAAACCCTAAAATTATAAATCATAAATCATAAGTGGTTGGATAATATTTACTTGATGACGCCTAACTCCTTGCCTACCTTGATGAAAGCAGCAATTGCTTTATCGAGATGAGCGGTCTCATGACCAGCTGAGAGCTGTACGCGGATACGTGCCTGCCCCTTCGGAACTACTGGATAATAGAAACCTGTCACATATATTCCCTCTTCTTGCATCTTAGCTGCAAAGTCTTGTGAAAGCTTAGCGTCATATAACATTACGGCGCAGATAGCGGATTGCGTCGGCTTGATGTCGAAGCCGGCAGCCAACATCTTTTCACGGAAGTAGGTGACATTTTGCATCAACTTGGTGTGCAGGGCATCGCTTTCCTTCAACATCTTGAACATCTCTAAGCTGGCACCTATGATGGCAGGAGCGACAGAGTTGGAGAATAGGTAGGGACGTGAGCGCTGGCGCAACATGTCGATGATCTCTTTCCGACCAGTCGTAAATCCACCCATAGCACCACCGAATGATTTACCCAATGTACCCGTGAAGACATCTACTCGACCATATACTCCGAATTGCTCGGCTACACCATGTCCTGTCGGACCTACAACACCTGCGGAGTGAGACTCATCCACCATGACCAAGGCATCGTATTTCTCAGCTAATTCGCAGATCTTATCCATTGGCGCTACATTACCGTCCATTGAGAAGACACCGTCAGTAGCAATGATACGATGACGTTGGGCTTGTGCCTCTTGTAGACAACGCTCAAGGTCGGCCATGTCCGCATTGGCATAGCGATACCGTTTCGCCTTGCAAAGGCGTACGCCGTCGATGATAGAAGCATGGTTCAACGCATCGGAGATAATCGCATCCTCTTCTCCGAACAAAGGCTCAAACAGACCACCGTTGGCATCGAAGCAAGCGGCATAAAGAATCGTGTCCTCGGTATGGAAATAATCGGAGATAGCTGCCTCCAATTGTTTGTGCAAGTCTTGTGTACCGCAGATGAAACGAACAGACGACATACCATAGCCGTGGGTGTCCATCGCCTCTTTCGCTGCCTGGATCAGACGGGTGTTGTCTGACAGACCCAAATAATTGTTCGCACAAAAGTTGAGCACGTCCGCTCCAGCGTTCACTTTGATGTCAGCTCGTTGAGGAGTTGTGATGATACGCTCATTTTTGTACAAGCCGGCCGCTTTGATGGATTCCAGCTCATTTGTCAAGAAATCTTTTAGTTTTCCGTACATAGATACTCTGTTTTATTTAGTTTATTTTGATAGGTCGCTGGCAACAGTAGCAAAGCGACACACAAAGGTCGTTCTTTTTTTTGAAATTTTTGAGCGAATCAGCCATAAATTCGAAAGTAAACTTTACCTTTGTCAGCGAGAACTACTTAAATCTCATTAAATGCGATGAAGAATGTATTGGTGATCGGTTCTACCGGACAAATAGGTTCGGAGTTAACCATGAAATTGAGAAGTATTTATAGTGGTAATATAGTGGCTGGCTATATTCCGGGAGCAGAACCTAAAGGTGAATTGTTGGAGTCTGGTCCGTCGGCGTTGGTGGACATCACCAACGAGCAGCAGATTGCGGAGACGGTCTCTAAATACAAGATCGACACGATCTATAACTTGGCCGCTCTTCTTTCAGCCGTAGCGGAGACGAAACCCCAATTGGCTTGGAAAATTGGTATGGGAGGCCTATTCAATGTGTTGGAGGTGGCCAGAGAAATGAAATGTGCAGTGTTCACCCCTAGTTCGATTGGCGTATTTGGTAATAATACTCCGAAAGATAAGACACCCCAGGATACGATTCGTAACCCTCGTACCATGTATGGTGTGACAAAAGTGTCGGGTGAGCTGCTGAGTGATTACTATTTTATTCGTTTTGGTGTGGACACTCGTTCGGTTCGTTTCCCGGGTTTGATCTCTTACGTGACTCCTCCGGGTGGTGGTACAACGGATTATGCGGTGGATATCTACTATTCTGCGGTGAAAGGGGAGACGTTTGAGTGCCCGATCGCAGCAGGTACCTTTATGGACATGATGTATATGCCCGATGGCTTGCGTGCAGCGATCGAGATCATGGAGGCCGATTCCTCAAAGTTTGTGCATCGTAACTCTTTCAACATCGCTTCCATGAGTTTTGATCCAGAGATTATTTGCCATAAGATCCAGAAATATGTGCCTGACTTCCGTATGGAATACAAGGTAGATCCGTTGCGACAGGCGATTGCCGAGTCTTGGCCGAACTCGTTGGATGATACCTGTGCCCGTGAGGAGTGGGGCTGGAAACCGGAGTATGACCTGGATGCGATGACTCGTGACATGTTAGCGAAGTTAAAAGATAAATTGATTAAGTGAAGATAGGAGAGGGTGTATTCTGATACACCCTCTTTTCCTCGTTAGTAAGTTTATATGTATTTAAAGAGCTATCGAAAACTATTTAGCTGCTTGATTCTCTATGCCAAGCGGTAGCATTGCAGAGGTAACGTTTGGATAGGCTGAGCACTTTGACGAAAGTGCGTGGCCAGTCAATCTATAGTTTTCACTTTTTAAATACATTATAATGCAAACAGCAACGACCTTTTCCGTCTCGCGCTATGCGACGGATTTCGCCCCTTCTCATGTGGCGAACAATTATGGCATGAGTGCCCGTATCAAACGACTTCGTCAAGAGTCATTTGAAGCAGAACCCTCTCTTTCGATCGAGCGTGCGCTGATCGAGACCCGTTTTTACCAGGAGAATGAGGGTAAGTATCCTATTCCTATCTTGCGTGCGCTCAACTTCTTGGAGATTTGCAAGCATAAGACCATTTACATCGGAGCGGACGAGTTGATTGTGGGTGAGCGTGGTCCCAAGCCAAAAGCTGTTCCAACCTTTCCGGAGCTGACCTGTCACAGTGTAGAGGATTTGCATGTCTTGAATACCCGTGAGTTGCAACGTTATACGATTAGCGAAGAGGATATTGAGACCTATGCTCGTGAGGTGATTCCTTATTGGCTGGGACGTACCCAGCGGGAGCGTATTTTCAACCATGTACCTCAAGACTGGAAAGAGGCTTACGAGTTGGGAATGTTTACTGAATTTATGGAGCAGCGTGCACCAGGTCATACCGCTTTGGATGGGAAGATCTATCAATATGGCTTGCTTGATTTGAAAGCACGTATTGCTAAAGAACTGGCTGCTTTGGATTTCATGAATGATCCGGAGGCAACTGATAAGCAGGAAGAATTGACAGCGATGTTGATCTCTTGTGACGCCGCTATCCTGTTTGCTGAGCGCCATGCTGATTTGGCGGATGAAATGTCGCTGACGGAGAAAGATCCCCAGCGAAAGGCTGAGTTGTTGAAGATTGCGGAGGTATGTCGTTGGGTACCCGCGCATGCACCGCGTACCTATTGGGAAGCGATCCAGATGTATTGGTTCATTCATTTAGGTACTATTACGGAGTTGAATGGATGGGATGCGATGAATCCTGGTCATTTCGATCAGCATTTAGCTCCTTTCTATGAGCGAGAGGTTGCGGCCGGGACCTTAACCCGTGATGAGGCGAAAGAACTGATGTCTTGCTTCTTCATCAAGGTGAATAACCACACTGCACCTCCAAAGGTAGGTATCACGGCTAAAGAGAGTGGCACTTACAACGATTTTACAAATTTGAATATCGGAGGTATTAAAGCTGATGGCAGCGATGGTGTAAGTGAGGTTTCTTATATTATGTTGGAGACGATTGAGGAATTGCACCTGCTTCAACCCGGTAGTGCGATTCATGTTAGCGTACGTACACCAGAACGTTTTTTGAGGGCTGGTTGCAAGGTAATTCGTCAAGGACATGGCTATCCATCCGTGTTCAATCCAGATGTGTATGTAGAGGAGTTGATGCGCCAAGGAAAGTCTTTGCGTGATGCCCGTGAGGGTGGCTGTAGTGGCTGTATCGAGGTGGGTGCTTTTGGTAAAGAAGCCTATGTGTTGACTGGTTATCTGAATGTGCCGAAGGTATTGGAGGTAACACTCCATGATGGTATAGATCCTGTTTCAGGACGACAGGTTGGTTTGCACACGGGAGATCCTCGTTTGTTCCAAAACTATGAGGAGCTGTACGCTGCCTTTTTGAAACAGATACACTATTTTGTGGATATGAAGGTACGTGTCAGCAACTATATCGACCGGATGTTTGCGAAGTATGCGCCGGCTACCTTCCTCTCCCTTTTTATTGATGATTGCATTGCGAAAGGAAAAGACTATTATAACTGCGGACCACGATACAACACTACTTATATTCAATGTACAGGTTTAGGCACGATCACTGATAGCCTCTCAGTGTTGCGTAAGCATGTATTCGAGGAGAAACACTTTACGATGGATGCCTTACTGAAAGCTATGGAAGATAATTTTGTCGGTCATGAACCGATGCGACAAATGATTCTCAATCGAACGCCGTTCTTTGGCAATGACGACGATTATGCGGATGAGATTGCGGTAAAGGTATTTGATGATTTGTATGAGGCGATCGAGGGCAAACCCAATACTAAGGGTGAGTGTTTCCATTTGAACATGCTTTCTACCACTTGTCATGTCTATTTCGGCAAAATCATGGGAGCAACCCCTAATGGTCGCTTGGCTGGTAGAGCCATCTCTGACGGAACCTCTCCGTCGCATGGAGCAGATACACACGGACCCTCTGCGGTGATCAAGTCGCTTGGCAAGTTGGATCAAACGAAGAGTGGGGGTACATTGCTCAATCAACGCTTTATGCCCAGCTTGTTGAAGCGAGATGAGGACATCGCAAAGTTGGCCTCATTGATTCGCAGTTATTTTGCGTTGGGAGGTCACCATATCCAATTTAATATGGTGGATACGGAAACCTTACACGCAGCACAACGTTGTCCGGAGGAATATCGTGATCTGTTGGTGCGTGTTGCCGGTTACAGTGATTATTTCAACGACATGAATGCAGACTTGCAGGCAGACGTGATTGCGCGTACTGAGCAAGAGTGTTTCTAATCGTATGCGGCTGTTTGATATCAAACGTTATGCGATAAATGATGGGCCGGGCATCCGGATCACCTTGTTTATGAAAGGATGTCCGCTCTCTTGTGTATGGTGCCATAATCCGGAGGGTGGATCATCTCGGCCGGAAAAGCTTTATACTCGTAAGAAATGTATGGGTTGTCAGGCTTGTGTGCGGGCCTGTCCCCATCAAGCTTTGCGTTGGACGGAAGAGCAAGGCATCGTGACTGATTCCACTCGTTGTGTGGTTTGTGGACATTGTGCTTCGGTTTGCCCGGCGATGGCGATGGAGATCTCTGGGAAAGACTACACTTTCGAGGAGGCTATGCGAGAGATTGAGAAAGAGATGCTCTTCATGGATGAGTCGGGAGGGGGAGTCACTTTCTGTGGCGGTGAACCGTTGATGCACCCAGATGATTTAGCGGAGATGCTGGATCGTTGTGGAGCATTGGGTATCCATCGAGCAGTTGATACGACGCTGTTTGCGTCGGAGGAGGTGGTAAAGCGCATCATGGCGTGCTGCGAGTTGTTCTTAGTGGATTTGAAACAGATGGATTCTGACAAGCACAAAGCCTTCACGGGTGTTCCCAATGAACGGATTTTGGCTAACCTACGGATGATCGCTGAGACCGGTATGGATTTTTGGATTCGCATCCCTTTGATAGAGGGTGTCAATGCGGATGAGGAGAATATTGATCAGTCGGCTTCTTTTTTGGCCTCTCTGCCTTGGAAACGCAAGGTAGTCAACCTTTTACCCTATCATGACATTGGCAAAGGGAAACATGAGAAGCGAGGTACGATCTATAATCCGCACCATTTGTCTATGGCTGTCCCTTCGGAAGAGACTCTCACCCGTTGTATAGCCCAGTTTCAAGCGTATGGTATTACTGCTGTGGTGGGAGGATAAGCGAGATTATGTGATATTTTTCTTTTTTTATTGGTGGTTTCAATAATTCTTGTAACTTTGCGGCGTAATTAGAAAACGAAATGAAAGTAATAGCGACATTACATCTCCATCATCATTGCGACGGGCAATAGTTCGGCGGGCTGATGGGTATGTATGTACTGTTTGAGATAGAGGAAAAGGGCTTGCCGAATTGCGGTGAGCCTTTTTTATTGGAAAAGGGAATAAGAAAATAAAATATAATATAGGTATGTTGAGAATTGCGGTACAATCCAAGGGGCGTCTGTTTGACGAGACCATGATGCTGCTCGAAGAGGCAGGCATCAGATTGAATAAGGGAAAACGTATTTTGCTATTGGCGGCCAAGGGCTTCCCTGTGGAGGTGTTATTCTTGCGTGACGATGATATTCCAGAGTCGGTAGCTAATGGCGTGGCTGATGTAGGTATCGTCGGCGAGAATGAGTATGTAGAGAAAGGGGAGAAGGCTCGCTTGGTGAAGCGGTTGGGCTTCAGCCGTTGTCGCCTTTCACTGGCGATCCCGAAAGAGGAGGAGTATAACGGGGTGCAATGGTTTGAAGGCAAGACGATTGCTACCTCCTATCCCGGTATCTTGAATCGTTATCTGCAGGCGCAAGGGGTGAAGGCAGACATCCACGTGATCAGTGGCTCTGTGGAGATCGCTCCGGGCATTGGCTTGGCGGATGCGATTTTTGATATTGTCAGCTCTGGCAGTACCTTGGTCAGCAACCAGCTGAAGGAGGTAGAGGTTGTCCTTCCTTGCGAGGCATTGTTGATTGCGCATCCGGGACTTTCGGCGGAGAAGCAGGCTATTTTGGATGAACTGTTGTTCCGTTTTGCTGCTATTCAGGAGGCAGAGGGCAAGAAGTATGTGTTGCTGAATGCCCCGAAGGAGTGCCTGCCGGAGATTATCGAGCTGTTGCCGGGTATGAAGAGTCCGACAGTGACCCCGTTAGCTAATGGAGACTGGGTGTCTATTCAATCAGTGATTGCTGAGAGCCATTTCTGGGAAATTATCGGTAAGTTGAAGGCTTTGGGTGCAGAGGGCATCTTGGTGTTGCCGATTGAGAAGATGATTTTGTAGTTTTATGCGATGAAGAACTGAAAGATATGGAGATAGTTAGATACCCATCCCGTGCCGAGTGGCCGGCGTTAGCGAAGCGACCGGCATTGGATGTCACTACACTGTTCGACACGGTACGCACCGTGTTGGAGCGTGTTCGTCAAGAGGGCGATACTGCCGTGAAAGCCTATGAGGAGCAATTTGATAAAGTGGTCTTGGCTGACTTGCGGGTCTCTGACGAGGAAATGGCAGCGGCTGAGCAAGCTGTTTCAGAGGAGTTGAAAGTGGCCATTCAGCGTGCGAAAGCCAACATTGAGCGTTTCCATGCGTCACAGCGCTTTGCGGGTGTGGAGGTGGAGACAACGCCGGGCGTGCGTTGCTGGCAGAAGGCGATGCCGATCGAGAAGGTTGGCTTATATATTCCGGGTGGCACGGCACCGCTTTTTTCGACTGTATTGATGCTGGCGGTGCCTGCGCGTATCGCGGGTTGTCGGGAGATCGTGCTTTGTACTCCGCCCGATAAGACGACGGGCAAGGTACACCCGGCTGTGCTCTATGCGGCACAAGTAGCTGGTGTGAATAAGATATTTAAAGCAGGCGGTATCCAGGCGATTGCGGCGATGGCTTATGGTACGGAATCTGTACCGAAAGTCTATAAGATTTTTGGCCCGGGTAATCAGTATGTGACGGCGGCTAAGCAGTGGGTGAGTCTGAAAGAGGTGGCGATTGATATGCCTGCGGGCCCTTCTGAGGTGGAGGTCGTGGCAGATCAAACCGCTAACCCGGACTTTATTGCGGCCGACTTCCTGTCGCAAGCTGAGCATGGTGTGGATAGCCAAGCTATGCTGGTTACGACCACGGAGGCCTTGATAGAGCCGGTGAAGCAGGCGATTGAGCGACAGTTGGCCCGTTTGCCTCGCCGGGAGATCACGGAGAAGGCTTTGGCGCACAGCCGGATTATTTTGTTGCGTGATCAACAAGAGGTGATCGATTTCACCAATCTCTATGCCCCGGAGCATCTGATCTTGCAGACCGCCGATTATGCGACGATCGCACAGCAAATGGAAAATGCGGGCAGTGTTTTTATGGGCCCTTATACGCCTGAGAGTGCTGGTGATTACGCCTCGGGCACGAATCACACCCTGCCTACCAATGGGTATGCGAGGGCGTATAGCGGGGTGAACTTGGATAGTTTCATCAAGAAAATCACCTTCCAGGAGATTACTTCGGAAGGTATCCGCTCGTTGGGCGAGACCATTCGCACCATGGCGGAGGGAGAGCAGTTAGAAGCACATCGAAATGCAGTAACCGTACGATTGAATGCCTTATGAGAAGTTTAGAAGAGTTGGTCAGACCCAACGTCTGGCGTATGCGTCCGTATTCATCGGCACGCAATGAATTTCAGGGGAATGCCTCTGTTTTTTTGGATGCGAACGAGAACCCGTGGAATGAACCGATTAACCGTTACCCCGATCCTTTGCAGCGACAGGTGAAGGCACGCATCTCGCAATTAAAAGGGATGGATTCAGCCTCCATCTTCTTGGGGAATGGTAGCGATGAGGCGATTGACCTGGTGATTCGGGCTTTCTGTGAGCCGAAAGAAGATAATATAGTGACGATTGCCCCTTCGTATGGCATGTATGAGGTGGCTGCGGAGACCAATGACGTGGAGTGTCGGAAGGTGGCCTTGGATGATCACTTTGATTTGGATATTCCCGCTTTGTGGGCGGCGGTTGATGCGCATACGAAGGTGATTTTTCTTTGCTCACCCAACAACCCAAGTGGCAATAGCCTGAATCGGGAGGCAATCTATCAGCTGCTGCGTGATTTTGAGGGATTGGTGGTCGTCGATGAGGCCTATATCGATTTCTCTGCGCAACCCAGTTTCTTGTCTGAGTTGACACAGCATCCCAACCTGATTGTACTGCAGACCTTCTCGAAGGCTTGGGGTGCAGCCGCTATTCGTTTGGGCATGGCCTTTGCGGCTCCAGCGATCATTGATGTGCTCAACAAGATCAAGTATCCCTACAATATCAATCTGCTGGTGCAGAACAAGGCGTTGGAATTGATGGAGAACGAGGCGGAGATGCGTCAGGAGGTCAAGGCAATCTTGGCGGAACGAGCACGTATGGCCAAACGGTTAAGCGAGGCGCCTTTTGGCTTTGAGGTGTTCCCATCGGATGCGAACTTCCTGCTGGTGCGTGTGGGGGATGCGGATCAACTCTACAAAGCATTGGTAGATCGAGGCATCATCGTGCGTAACCGCAACCGGGTGCAGAAATGCGAAGGCTGTTTACGCATCACGATCGGCTTGCCGGCAGAGAATGACTTATTGTTGGATGCGTTAAGCGAGGAGGTACAGCCATGAAAGCCGGGAAGCGAGTCCTTTTCATTGATCGGGATGGTACCTTAGTAGAGGAACCTCCCGTAGATTACCAGTTAGATAGTTTAGAGAAGTTGGCCTTTGTGCCCAAGGTGATGCGTGCGCTCTATTTCGTCCGCAAGCAGCTCGATTTCGAGTTTGTGATGGTCTCCAACCAAGACGGATTGGGCACGGCCTCCTTTCCCGAGGAGACTTTTTGGCCGGCGCATAACTTAATGCTAAAAACCTTGGCAGGAGAGGGGATCACCTTCGATAACATCTTGATCGATCCCTCCTTGCCAGAGGAGCAATCGCCCAACCGGAAACCTCGATTGGGTATGTTGGGCCGTTATTTGACGGGTGAGTATGACCTGGCGAACAGCTATGTGATCGGCGATCGGCTGACTGATATGGAGTTGGCCTATAACTTGGGGGCAAAGGGCATCTGGCTCCATCCGCAAGATGAGGCCGCCGAGCAGGCATTGGCTGCCTATGCCGTTCCTTTGCGACCCGTATTGATCACTGACGATTGGGATCGCATCAGCGAGTTCCTGTTCGCTGGAGAGCGTAGAGCCGAGGTGCGCCGAACCACCAAGGAGACCGACATCTTGGTTGATTGGAACTTGGATGGGACGGGAAAGACCGATATACACACTGGCTTGGGCTTTTTTGATCACATGCTGGAGCAGATCGGTAAGCATTCGGGCACAGACCTGCGCATTGCCGTGAAGGGCGACCTGGAGGTGGACGAGCATCATACGATCGAAGATACGGCGTTGGCCTTGGGAGAGGCTTTGGCTAAGGCGTTGGGCGATAAGCGGGGCATAGAGCGCTATGGCTATTGCTTGCCGATGGATGATTGCCTTTGCCGGGTAGCCTTGGATTTCGGCGGGCGCCCCTGGTTGGTATGGGAGGCGGAGTTCAAACGGGAGAAGGTGGGCGATATACCGACCGAGATGTTTTTGCACTTTTTTAAGAGTTTGAGCGATGCTGCCCGGATGAACTTGAATATCCATGCCGAGGGCACTAATGAGCATCATAAGATTGAAGGTATCTTCAAGGCGTTGGCCCGCTCGATCAAGATGGCCATTCGTCGAGACGTTTATCGCTATGAATTGCCCTCAACCAAGGGTGCTTTGTAGGTCTATCGCCGTGAAAATGGCGTAAGATGGGGAAGAATAACCGAAAAAAAAGCGGCGGGAATGTTTGTGTATAAAAATAATTACTACCTTTGCACGCTGTAAAGATGAGACTCTATTAGAATCTTCGTTTTTGTTCGTGATGCTGGTTCAGAAAGGGAAGACACATAGCAGGAGTTGACTTAAATTTCGTAATAATTTTAAAGTAAAAAAAGATTAGAAGAGATGTCTAAGATTTGTCAAATTACTGGAAAAAGAGCAATGGTTGGAAACAACGTTTCTCACTCAAAGAGAAGAACGAAACGTAAGTTCAATGTCAACCTGTTTACAAAGAAGTTCTACTGGGTAGAGCAGGATTGCTGGGTAAGCCTCAATATTTCTGCTGCTGGCTTGCGTACAATTAATAAGTTAGGCTTGGATGCTGCTATCAAGATGGCTGCTGAAAAGGGATATTTGAATGCATAATTTGTGGAGGATTTAGAAAATGGCAAAGAAAGCAAAAGGTAATAGAGTACAGGTAATCCTTGAGTGCACTGAGCATAAGGAAAGCGGTATGCCGGGTATGTCTCGCTATATCACCACAAAGAATAGAAAGAATACTACCCAGCGTTTGGAGTTGATGAAATACAACCCCATTTTGAAGAAGATGACGTTACACAAAGAAATTAAGTAATAGGAGATTTAAACAATGGCAAAAAAAGCAGTCGCAACATTTAAGAAAGGTGATGGTCGTACTTATTCAAAGGTGATCAAGATGGTTAAGTCTCCGAAAACGGGTGCATACATCTTCCAGGAGGAGATGATTCCTAATGAGGCTGTAAAAGACTACTTCGCTAAATAAATTGAACCATGATATGGAGAAACTTCCTTCTGAGTATTCGGAAGGAAGTTTTTTTTTCTTCCTCATTGGCATCTTAATGCCCGAGAACTGGATGTTTTGGAAAATCCCTCAAAAGTCTGTCTCCTGAATTTCTAAATGCCCATCACCCTAAAAGAAAGGCTGAGCCGTAAAATGTAATTACGACACAGCCTAACGTTTTACCTGCGACGGCTTCAAACGGTATCCGGATTCTCAGGTTCCGGCTCAGAGGGAGTCGTCTCTGTCGCTTTCTTCTCATCCTGCGTACTGTCGCAGACATCGAACTCGAAAACGATCCTGTCCATCTGCATTTGAATCGCCTTACAGGGGTAGAATCTCAACCGCATTCTTTGAATGGAGTTGACATTCACCTCTTTTTCCACCATGGAGCTTTTCGTTGAAATGGTGGGAATAAACGTCCCTAACCCTTCCAACTGCACAGAGTGGCCATTCATAAAATGGTCAATCATCTGTTCCACCACGGCATCGAGAATTGCGCTGACCATCTTTTCGGTCGTACTGATGCGTTGCACCACTTTTGCGCAAATCTGCTTGTTAGTCACTACCGGTCCGCGATCGGGTACGATCACATACCGTTCCTTTTTGTTCACGCCGAAGCCAATCATTCGCTTCGCTCTTCTGACCTTATAGGCCATATTTACCTCCTTTTCTAAGGGGTTAAAAAAATATGGGCCGATTGTAGCTCCTGCTTCGTCAAGGTACACTCCAACCCTAATACTTCTCACAATTGTCCATAGCTGACTCTGCGAGGAGACAGCATA
>JALFJR010000016.1 GCA_022775005.1 Parabacteroides sp. | reverse complement strand
CGAACCAATCGAACTGGTTTTTGGGAAGGAAATCACATATTTGACTGAATATATACTTACCTTGATTCATGAGTCTAAACTAACTTACAGATTGTAATTTTCTGCAAAGATAGTCATTTCTAACCCATAGAGTCATTTTTTTGCTCGTATTTTGTCGCATATCAACCACTTACAACGATTGTTTGTCGTTTTTAGTGGACACTAGTGAACGAGATTATAGAAAAGAAATGAATATATAAATGTGTACCACTTTGGATATGCTTATACAAGGAAAACACTATATTTGCACTGTTATTCAAAAGAAAGAAAGCTATGTTAGTGATCAGCAGCAGAGAATTTCGTGCCAATATAGGAAAATACTTGGATTTGGTATCAAAAGGGCAAGATGTGATTTTGCGCTCAAGGCATTTAGGCAGTTTCAGACTGACCCCTGTTGTTGATGACGATGGGGTGATGAGTGAACAGGCGTTTTATGCTAAAATAGATCATTCTATTAAACAGGCCGAGGAGGGTAAAGTTTTCCGTCAGCATGAGGGAGAAAGTGCAAGTGATTTTGTGGATAGGCTATTATGTATCAAATAGAATTCACGGATGATGCTCGCAAGGATCTTCTGCGTCTGCAACGGAAATCACCGCAGGCTATCAAAAAGCTCAAGTCTTTGTTGGAAGAACTCCAAGAACATCCCAGAACGGGGACAGGGCAGGTGGAGCAGTTGAAGCATTATGCCAAGGAAACGTGGTCGAGGCGCATCAACAAGGAACACCGTTTGGTGTATCGCATCAATGACGACATAGTGCAAGTATTGGTCTTATCTACATACGGACACTATATTTGACATCCCTTTTATCATAAAGTGGTACTTGAATGACTGAATGAAATCATGAAATTCAAGTTTAAAATCCAACAATACCAGACGGAGGCGGTGGAGAACACCGTGAACGTCTTTGCCGGTCAGCCCTCGCATCGGATGGCTACCTATCGCCGAGATGTAGGACGCAAGCAACAGCAGCAAATTCATTATGAAGAGGAGGAGGCGGGCTATCGCAACGCCCGTATCGAGCTGGATGAGCAGACCCTGCTGCAACAAATCCGTGCAATCCAGAACCGGTGTGACATCACCCCTTCGGAGCGCTTGGTGAAAGGAGTAGGCGCACTGAACCTCGACATCGAGATGGAAACCGGAACGGGAAAGACCTATGTCTATATCAAGACGATGTTTGAGCTGTATAAGCAATATGGCTGGGGGAAGTTCATCGTCGTGGTGCCCAGCATCGCCATCCGGGAGGGTGTGGCCAAGAGCTTCACCATGTTGGAGGATCATTTCATGGAGCACTACAACGAGAAGGCACGTTGGTTCGTCTATAACAGCAGCAACTTGCAGCAATTGGATAGTTTCTCCTCCGAATCCAAGTTGAGCGTCATGATCATCAATACCCAGGCTTTCGCCGCCTCGATGAAGGAGGGAGGACGGAGCAAGGAGAGCCGCATCATCTATTCCAAACGGGATGAGTTTGGCAGCCGCCGTCCCATTGACGTGATCGCCGCTAACCGACCGATCATCATCATGGATGAGCCACAAAAGATGGAGGGAGATGCGACACAGGCGGGTATCAAGCGCTTCCAACCGCTGTTCGTGCTCAACTATTCCGCTACGCACAAGACGAGACACAACACCATCTATGCGCTGGATGCCTTGGATGCCTATCGGCAGCGGTTGGTGAAGCGTATCCATGTGAAGGGTTTCGAGGTGAAGAACCTGCGTGGCACGAATGGTTATCTCTATTTGGACAGCATCGTGCTCTCTCCCAAACGACCGCCCGAGGCACGCATCGAGATCGAGCTGAAGACCGCATCCGGGAACATCGTCCGAAAGACCAAGACCTTTGGTGTGGGAGATAGCTTGCGGGAGGCATCGGGCTTGGCGCAATATGAGCACTTCGTGGTGTCAGAGATCCAAACGAGTGGTTTTGTCACCTTCCTGAATGGCGTGACCTTGCGACGGGGAGAGGTGATCGGTGATGCCAATGAACTGACCCTGCAACGGGTGCAGATCCGAGAGACGATCCTGTCTCACTTCGAGAAGGAGCGGCAACTCTACAGGCGAGGGATCAAGTGCCTGTCGCTCTTCTTTATCGACGAGGTGGCAAAATACCGAAGCTACGATGCGGAGGGAAATGAGGTGAAAGGCGTTTTCCAACGGCTCTTCGAGGAGGAGTATGCCCGCTTGGTCAATGAGGAATTGAATCTGTGGGAGGAGGACTACACCGCCTATCTGCATCGCTTCACACCCCAAGAGGTGCATCAGGGCTATTTCTCGATCGACAAGAAGACCAATCGTCTGACGGATGGCAAGATCGACCGAAAGTCGGGTCTCTCTGACGATATCGGTGCCTACGACCTGATCTTGAAAAACAAGGAGCGACTGTTGAGCTTCGAGGAGCCGACCCGATTCATCTTCTCCCACTCGGCGCTGCGGGAGGGATGGGACAATCCCAACGTGTTCCAGATCTGCACCTTGCGCCATTCCAACTCTACGACGGCCAAGCGGCAAGAGGTGGGACGCGGCTTGCGCCTTTGCGTGGATCAACAGGGAACCCGTATGGATGCGGAGCTGTTGGGAGAGGAGGTGCATGACGTGAACAAGCTGACCGTGATCGCCAACGAGAGCTATGCCGACTTCACCAAGGCGCTGCAACGAGAGACCCAAGAGGTGTTGCGTGAGCGTGCCGCCAAGGTGACCCTGAACTATTTCATGGGCAAGCCGATCCAAGTGGGAGGGAAGGCCCATCTGCTCAGCGAGACGGAGGCCAGCCGTATCTTGATCTATCTGGAAGATAACGGTTACATCGACGGCAACCACCAGCTGACAGCGACCTATCGGGAGGCTGTTTCGCAGGGCCACGTAGCTCCCTTGCCTTCTCAGCTGCAACCCCTTGCCGAGGGAGTGAGGCAATTGATCAATGCCATCTATGATCCCAAGGTGCTTGAAGAGATGGTGGTGGAGGAGAAGACCACCACCTCAGACAATCGGTTGAACGAGAATTTCAGCCGGGCGGAGTTCCAAGCCTTGTGGAGGGAGATCAACCACCAATATGTCTATACCGTCAACTATGACAGCCGGGAGTTGATCCGAAAAGCCATCCGACAGATCAATGCGGAGCTGAAGGTGAAGCGGTTGCGCTATGTGATGGTGGAAGGTACGCAAGACGCGCGGCAGGTGACCGACTTTGGCGATACCCACTCCCAGTCGAGGACACTGACCGATGTCTGCACCTCCTCCGTGAAGTATGATCTGGTGGGTGATCTGGCGAAAGGTGCCAACCTGACCCGTCGCTCAATCGTGGCGATCTTGCGGGGCATTCAAGAAAGCACGCTCTATCAGTTCAAGAACAATCCGGAAGAGTTCATCCGTCAGGCGATCCACATCATCCGGGAACAGAAATCGACGATGATCGTGGAAGCCATTCATTATAATATGACCGAAGGCATTTATGAAAGCAACATCTTCACGGTGAAAAGCAAAATGGATTTCGATCGAGCCTATGCCGCCAAGAAACACATCACCGATTATGTGTTTAGTGATAGCAAAGGGGAGCGTCAGTTTGCGCATGACCTGGACGAGGCGAATGAGGTAGTGGTCTATGCCAAATTGCCCCGTTCCTTTCAGATCCCTACTCCCGTGGGTAACTATGCGCCAGATTGGGCGATCGCTATGCAGCAAGCGGGCGTGAAGCATATCTTCTTCATTGCGGAGACCAAGGGAACGATGGATTCCATGGACATCACCCAGATCGAGCGTGCGAAGATTGATTGCGCAAGGAAACTCTTCAACTCGATCTCCACCGCCCAAGTGAGGTATCATCAAGTTGCGAACTACCAAGACCTGTTGGATTGCATGAATATGTCGTAAATGACGATTGGCATAGCGTTTGAAACCGCTCCAGTTAGGGAAAAATATCTCTCTAACTGGAGCGATATTTTTTGCTTACTGGAGAAAAAATGTGGATAGCAAGGCCGATTTTGCTATCTTCGCGGCTGAACAACGTTGACTGAACGATTTGCGAGAGACTGTTTTGAAATATATACGCATGTTCTTGCCGCTGCTGTTTATCATCTATTACAGCAGCGTATCGCTTTTCACACACGTTCATATTGAGCAGGGGACAACCATTGTGCATGCCCACCCCTTTGCCGCTTCGGCTGGGGGAGCGGGGCATCAGCATGGTTCGTTGGCTGAGATTCAACTGTATCATGTGCTCTCAACGATTGTGGCTGCCGATGGGGCGATCCATCCGTTGCAGCTACAGTATCAGGCTATACTGATAGCCGAAATGTCTGAGTCGTTGGTCTATCCAACCCATTTACAAGCGACCGTCGGACAACTCTATCTCCGTGCACCACCTACATGCTAACCTTAACCCTTTCAAGGGGATCGAGTCCATTTTTCATTTATTATCAATCAATTTAATCAGAGGCGGAACGCTCCGTCTCTCCATATCCTATTTTATGAACAAGACATTCATTTATATCTTGTTGTGCCTTTGCTGTGTCTTTGCAGTGGCAAACGCAGAGGAGCACAACGCCCTGAACCCTTCGGATGCGAATATCGTAGGGCATATTATCGATAAAAAAACAGGTGAACATCTACCTTTTATCAACCTTTTCTTACAAGGGACAACTATTGGAACGACGACCGACGCAACGGGTCATTATTATTTGAAGAACTTGCCTGAAGGAGAGTTTACGTTGGTCATGAAGGCATTGGGCTATAAGACCATTGAGCAACAGGTGAAACTGAAGCGAGGCAAGACCTTGGAGATCAACTTTGAGGCGGTGGAGGATGCCGTATCGCTGGATGGCGTAGTGGTATCGGCTAACCGTAACGAGACGACCCGAAGGATGGCACCCTCGTTGGTGAATGTGTTAGACAGTAAGACTTTTGAGACGGCACATACCACCTCCTTGGCTGACGGATTGAACTTCCAGCCGGGCGTGCGGGTAGAGAACAACTGCCAGAATTGTGGTTTCCAGCAGGTGCGGATTAACGGTTTAGAAGGCCCTTACACACAGATCTTGGTAGATAGCCGACCCATCTTTAGTGCTTTGACCGGCGTGTATGGTTTGGAGCAGATCCCGGCGAATATGATCGAGCGGGTAGAGGTAATGCGTGGCGGTGGCTCAGCGCTGTTCGGCTCCTCCGCGATAGCCGGAACGATCAATATCATCACCAAGGAACCTTTGCGCAATTCGGCACAGTTGGCTCACTCACTGACAATGATCGGGGGAAGCCGACCGGATAACAACACGACCTTCAATGCCTCGTTGGTGACCGACAACCACAAGGCGGGCGTTTACCTGTTTGGACAGGGACATCATCGATCTGCCTACGATGATGACGGGGATGGCTACTCGGAGTTGGGTAAACTGGAGGCGAAGACCTTGGGTTTTCGCTCTTATCTGAAGACCAGCAACTATGCCAAGCTGACCTTTGAATACCACAACATCAGCGAGTTCCGCCGGGGAGGTAACTTGATGGATCAACCCCCTCATGAGACGGACATCACGGAGCAGACCGATCACCAGATCAACGGAGGCGGCTTGAAGTTTGACCTCTTTTCCAAGAACGAACGTCATCGTCTGAGTGTCTATACCTCTGCGCAGCATACTAAGCGACAGAGCTACTACGGAGCAGGGCATGATTCCAATGCCTATGGCAACACGACGGATATGACCTTCGTGGGTGGCTCGCAATACAGCTATGAGTCGGATCGCTGTCTTTTCATGCCCGCTACCTTTACGGGAGGTATGGAGTATAGCTACGACGATTTGCAAGACCGCATGTTAGGGTATAACCGAACCATCTCACAAACCGTGCATATCGGTAGCCTTTTTGCGCAGAATGAGTGGAAAAACCACTATTGGAGTTTCTTGATCGGTGGCCGTTTAGACAAGCATAACTTGATGAATCATTTGATCTTTAGCCCTCGAGCCAACTTGCGCTACAATCCGACCGACGACGTGAACTTGCGTCTCTCTTACTCGAATGGTTTCCGTGCGCCGCAAGCGTTCGACGAGGATTTGCACGTGACGGCCGTAGGTGGTGATGTGGCCTTGATCCAGCTCTCACCCAATTTGAAAGAGGAGAAGTCGCAGAGCCTAAGTGCTTCCGCTGATTTGTATCATCGTTTTGGTCCGGTACAGGTCAATTTTCTGTTGGAGGGTTTCTATACCGATTTGCGTGATGTCTTTATCTTGGAGGAGATAGATCGAGACGAGCTGGGCAACATTCAGTTGGAGCGACGCAACGGCAAGGGAGCGAACGTAATGGGTATCAACCTGGAGGGAAAATTGGTATATGCTTGGTTGCAGCTGCAAGCCGGAGCCACCTTGCAACGTAGCCGCTATAAGGAGCCGGAGCAGTGGAGCGACAACCCGAATATCGCACCTCAGAAGAAGATGTTCCGCTCGCCGGATAGCTATGGCTATTTCACGGCGACGCTCACACCCTACAAGCGCTTTACCGCTGCCTTGACGGGTACCTATACCGGCTCAATACTCGTGCAGCACTTCGCTGGTTATGTGCCGGAGGATCGGGAGGAGACCACCCCTCGTTTCTTTGACATGCAAGTGAAGTTGGCGTATGACATTCCGTTGGCGCAGGCGTTCACGTTGCAACTGAATGGGGGCGTGCAGAACCTGTTCAACTCCTATCAGTCTGATTTTGATAAAGGAGCGAACCGTGACGCCGGTTATATCTATGGCCCGAGCAGCCCACGCAGTTTCTTTGTGGGTTGTAAGATTAGTTATTGATTCCAAACTGGCGAAAAAACGAGATTGGCTATTCCAATTATAATATGTATCTTCGCGGTTAAACAAATTGTGAGCATGAAATATAATACAGAAGAGAAGCGATTGGCTTTGCCGGATTATGGTCGCAACATCCAGAACATGGTCGATCATTGCCTGACGATCGCTGACCGAGAGGAGCGCACACGTTGCGCCAATACGATTATTAGCATAATGGGTAACATGTTTCCGCACTTGCGGGATGTGAACAACTTCAAACATATATTGTGGGATCATTTAGCAATCATGTCTGACTTTAAGTTGGATATAGACTATCCGTATGAGGTGATCAAGAAAGAGGAGCTTTATGTCCGTCCGAAATGCTTGCCTTATCCCAAGAATGACATTCGCTATCGTCATTATGGCAAGACCATCGAGCTGATGATTAATGAGGCGAGCAAGATGGAGGAGGGACCAATGCGTGATCGTCTGGTGCAGCTGCTGGCTACTCACTTGAAACTGGATTACCTGTTATGGAATAAGGATTCGGTGGATGACGAGAAGATTCTCAAGGATCTGTCTGAAATGTCGAACCGGAAGATCACGCTGAACCCCGATCAACTCAAATTGATGGAGGGACGGGAGCTGATGCGTATCTGCAATGGCAATGCCGCTAAGAACCTTTCGCAGATGGGTAAGGCCAACAATGGCAAAAAGAACCAGGCCGGTGGTGCGAAGAACCAACCAAATGCGATGAAGAAAAATCCGAATAATCAAGCTAAAAAACAGGCGAAGAAGCAGTAATGAGTTCGTTCGTAATTGAGGGAGGACGACGTTTATCGGGTGAGATCGTCCCACAAGGAGCGAAGAATGAGGCGTTGGAGGTGATCTGCGCTACCCTGTTGACAGCGGAGCGGGTGACGATTCATAACATTCCGGACATCCTGGATGTGAACAATCTGATCTCGTTGCTGCGTGATATGGGTGTGAAGGTAGAGCGCCTCTCAGCGGGTAGCTATGCGTTTCAGGCGGATGCGGTGGACCTTGCCTATTTAGAGACCGCTGATTTCTTGCGCAAGAGCGGAAGTCTCAGAGGCTCGGTGATGATTGTAGGTCCTTTAGTAGCCCGTTTTGGACGAGCCTTGATCCCTAAACCAGGTGGCGACAAGATTGGTCGCCGCCGTTTGGATACCCATTTTGTGGGCATTCAAAAACTGGGCGCTTGTTTCCATTACGATCCTTCCCGGCAGCTATATGAGATTGCGTGCGACCATTTAAAGGGAACTTATATGCTCTTGGACGAGGCCTCCGTGACCGGTACAGCCAATATCTTAATGGCCTCGGTCTTAGCTGATGGGGTAACGACGATCTACAACGCGGCTTGTGAACCCTACTTGCAGCAGCTCTCGGCGATGTTGAACCGCATGGGAGCCAAGATCTCGGGCGTAGGTTCTAATCTGTTGACCATAGAGGGTGTAGGTACTTTGCATGGCACGACCCATACGATCCTGCCGGATATGATTGAGGTTGGTAGCTTTATCGGCATGGCAGCCATGACCGGCTCGGAGATCACCATCAAAGATACTGGCTACGCTAACTTGGGCATTATCCCCAATGCCTTCCGTCGGTTAGGTATCACGGTGGAGCAGCGAGGTGATGATATTTATATTCCTCGCCATGAGTCGTATGAGATCGACACCTTTATTGATGGGTCGATCATGACGATTGCTGACGCACCATGGCCGGGATTGACACCCGACCTATTGAGCGTCTTCTTGGTGGTTGCTACACAGGCTGTTGGTAGTGTGCTGATCCATCAGAAAATGTTCGAGAGTCGTCTGTTTTTCGTGGATAAGTTGATTGATATGGGTGCGCAGATCATCTTGTGTGATCCGCACAGAGCTACGGTGATTGGTTTGGGTAATCGGTTCAAATTGAGAGGCTCGACGATGGTCTCACCGGATATTCGTGCCGGCATCGCCTTGTTGATCGCAGCGATGAGTGCGGAGGGCAAGAGTATCATTCATAATATTGACCAGATTGATCGTGGCTATCAAGATATTGATAAGCGATTGAATCAGATAGGCGCACATATTGAGCGTATCATTCAATAAGAAATAGGAGTGCGTATGATCAGGCAAGAAGAAGTTTTTAAGATTGGGCAATTCGCCAAGCCCCATGGTATCAAGGGAGAATTGTCGTTGCTGACGCAATGCGATCTCTTTGAGGAGACGGATGAGCCCTATATTGTTTGCGAGATGGATGGCATCTTGGTGCCGTTCTTCGTGGAGGAGTATCGCTATAAGTCCGACTCGGTGATGCTGTTGAAACTGGAGGATGTGAACTCCGACGAGGAGGCGCGTCCTTTCGTGAACAAGGAGGTGTTCTACCCTCTTGATTTGGTGGATCCGGAAGCTTTGGTGGGCGAGATGACATGGGATAACTTCATTGGTTATATCGTGGTAGATGCTCATAAAGGTGAGTTGGGAGCGATCACGGCGGTAGATGAATCGACCATCAATGTCTTGTTGCAGATCAATCACAACGGGGAGGAGATCTTGATTCCTGCGGCTGAGGAGTTGATCACGGCGGTAGATCAAGAGGCACGTCGGTTAGAGGTTAACCTTCCGGAAGGCCTGCTGGATTTGTAGCTTGTTTTTCGATCATAAACAGATAAGCAGATGAGACAACGAAAGACGAAATCATTTTGGCATCGTATCCGATTCAAGTATAAGCTCTCGTTCATTAATGAGGGCACGTTGGAGGAAGTTTGGTCATTCAGGCTGAGTAAGTTGTCAGCTTTCGTGACATTGGCTCTTTTTGCTTGTTTCTTGATAGCGGTGACGGCTTTGATCATCATCACGACACCGATTCGCAACTACCTGCCCGGTTATCTGGACGTGGAGGTGCGTAAAGAGATTGTGGAGAACGCTTTGCGGGCAGACTCTTTAGAGCGTATGGTGGCTATCCATGAGCTATATTTGAGTAATGTAGCGGGTATTCTTTCTGGTACGTTACCCCTTGACTCTATTCGTCAGATTGATTCCTTGGCGACGAATGATGAGAACTATGAGATTCCCCGCAGTCCGTCGGAGGAGGCTTTCGTGAAGGAATTTGCGGAGGAGGAGAAGTATAACTTGACTGTCTTGGCTGATCCAGAGAAGGTACCTACCGACGGTGTCTTTTTCTATAAGCCTGTGAATGGCACTGTGTCTGCGCATTATGAGGCAGCCATACGCCACTACGGAGTGGATCTGGTGGCCAAGGAGAGAGAGAGCGTGTTGGCTACGCTGGATGGTACGGTGGTCTATGCTGGATTTGACTCTAATCAAGGGAATGTCATCCAGTTGCAACATAAGAATGGATTCATCTCGGTCTATAAACACAATGCCTTGTTGCTGAAAGAGGTTGGTGACATCGTGCAGGCGGGAGAGGCGATCGCTTTGGTTGGTAATACCGGTAAGCTATCCACCGGACCTCACTTGCATTTTGAGTTGTGGTATAAGGGGAATCCGGTGAACCCAGAGGAATATATAGCATTTTAGGGTTATGAAGAAAAGACAATTAGCCATATTAGGATCAACAGGCTCGATAGGCACGCAAGCCTTAGAGGTGATTAGTGCGCATAGCGACCTGTT
>JALFJR010000001.1 GCA_022775005.1 Parabacteroides sp. | reverse complement strand
TGAACCAGACCCGACGCCTCCGTGGGTCGCCCGAAAGGGTTCAGGGGAGGCACAATTAGTAATGGCACAAGTTGCAGGTATTTTATCGAAGATGACCGGATCTGCTGGTCAATTCACATTCAAGCGCATCAGTGGCAAGACCATCGTGAGCGAGAAGGTCACTACGACGACCAACACACGCACCACGGCGCAACAGAAGCATCGGATGAAGTGGCCCAACCTCATCAAGATGTATGCGGGTGTGGCTCCGCTCTTGAACGATGCGTTCGAGAACAAGCCGCAGGGATTGAGTGATTACAACATGTTCGTCAAAATGAACTTTCCGGGCACGAAGGTCTATCTGACCAAGAGCGAGGTGGTAGCTAACGCTTGTATAGCCGCTCCCTATCAGATCACGATGGGATCGCTTGAGAGCATCTCGGTGACGGGTGAGGCAGGTAGTTCCGTGACGGACATCGACCTCGGTGCATTAGAGATCACGGCTGAGACGACCGTGAAGGAGTTTAGCAACGCTATCGTGATGAACAATCTCGGTTTCAATTATGGGGATCAGATCGCCTTCATCCAGGTAGATCAATTGCTCCATCCGATCACGGGCTATCCGCAGTGTCGCTTCACGGGTGAGAGTGTCGTGTTGGATAAAGGTTCGGAAACGAAGTTGCTCAATCAGGTCTCTACGGCTGGTTTCTCAGTGAAGGAGGGTAAGTTGGCTTGCCAGTTAGCCGAGGATTTCCAAGGAGCTTACGCATGGGTTCACTCCCGCAAGGAGAGTGGAAAGACGTTGGTCTCTACGCAGGTGTTGACCGTCAAGAACGACCTCTATGCCGAGTATAGTTCAGAGGCAGCCTATCAGCGTGCGGTGGCTACCTATGGCGGTGAGAACAGCAACTTCCTGACGCCGGAGGCAAACATCGAGCAGCCGATTGCAGCGCCCAATCCCGATGAGGGAGGCGAGGAAATAGATAATCCCGACGTAGTCTGATCCTATTGCCACAAACGAGAAAAGGAGGCGCTTACCCTAAGCGACCTCCTTTTTTTGTGCACGGAAGGAGAGGCTCGAACTCCCGACACCTGGTTTTGGAGACCAGTGCTCTACCGACTGAGCTACTTCCGTAATTGCGCTGCAAAAGTAGTACTTTATTTTGAATATCCAAGCATCACGCCTAAAAAAACAAGGAGCTCTGTAAACCATCACGACCTACAGAGCTCTCTAATAACGAAATATATAATCGCACAGAACAATTAAGCTTATACGAGCTTGGCAAAACGTGCCATAAAGTCTTTCGCCTCGTCCATGCTGAGGCAGAGCGGCGGCAGGAGACGGATGGTGTTCGTGCCTGCCACACCGGTAAAGACCTTCTCCTCGAAGAGGAGCTTGGAGCGCAACTCCTTGATAGATTGCTCAAACTCAATGCCGATCATCAAGCCTCGGCCACGGATCTCCTTGATACCAGGCAGCTTGTGCAACTCCTCCAAGAGGTAGCTACCTACCTTAGCGGCATTCTCGATCAGTTGCTCCTGCTCCATGATTTCCAAGACGGCGATAGCAGCCGCGCAAGCCAAGTGGTTACCGCCAAAGGTGGTGCCCAGCATGCCATACGCCGGCTTGAACATCGGGCTGATCAACAGACCACCCATCGGGAAACCGTTAGCGATGCCTTTGGCGACGGTGATCAAATCCGGACGGATGCCGCTGTATTGATGCGCAAAGAACTTACCGCTACGGCCATAGCCCGATTGGATCTCATCCAAAATAAGGCAGGCCTCATACTTGGTACATAGATCACGCAACTGACGCATGAACTCATCAGTTGGCAATTGAATGCCTCCTACGCCCTGGATGCCCTCGATGATGACCGAAGAGACATCTCCCCTCTTCAGCTCCTCTTCTACAGCCTCAGCGTCATTCAACGGCAGGTAGGTCACCTGCATATCCTCATT
Organism: Parabacteroides sp.; assembly: GCA_022775005.1. Classification (GTDB taxonomy): domain Bacteria; phylum Bacteroidota; class Bacteroidia; order Bacteroidales; family Tannerellaceae; genus Parabacteroides. Next base: position 10,938 of record JALFJR010000001.1, on the reverse strand, counting down.
GACGGGGGCGATGATGCGCGGGTTATCCGTCACGCGCACTGCAGCAGAGGTACGACCATGAAACGCATGCTTGAAAGCGATGACCCGCTTCTTCCCGTTATGGAAAGAGGCCAATTTCAAGGCATTCTCGTTCGCCTCCGCTCCGGAGTTGATCAAGAACAGCGCATAGTCGTCATAGCCACAGGCTTTGCCCAGCTTATCTGCCAACTGCTGTTGCAAGCTGTTGACCACTGAGTTAGAATAGAAACCGAGGTTGCTCACCTGCTCAGAAATAGCCTTCACATAGGTAGGATGGCTATGCCCCACGGAGATCACGGCGTGACCGCCATACAGGTCGAGGTACTCATTGCCGGCCTTGTCCCACACGTGACAGCCCTTTCCCTTGACGATCTCTATATCAAATAGCGGATATACATCGAATAATTTCATACTGCAATCGATTTAAAACGCTGAAGGTTTAAGATGCAGACCGACGGTCTCCTCCAAGCCAAACAGCAGATTCATGTTATGTACGGCCTGTCCGCTCGCGCCTTTCAACAGATTGTCGATCATGGAGATGATCAACAGTTTATCGTCGATACGCTCTAAGTGAATCAAGCACTTATTGGTATTCACCACTTGCTTCAGATCCGGGTTCTTATCGGTGATGAAGGTAAAGTGATGGTCATCATAATACTCCTCATAGAGGCGTGTCAGCTCCTCGATATCACGGTTACAATCCAGGTAGAGCGTCGCGAAGATGCCCCGAGAGAAATTGCCTCTCACCGGAATGAAGTTGATCCGATGCTGGAAACCGGGTTGCAACTGGCATAAGCTCTGGTTGATCTCCGCCAAATGCTGATGCTTGAACGGCTTGTAGATCGAGATGTTGTCGTTGCGCCAGCTGAAGTGAGAGGTAGCCGAAGGCTTCACGCCCGCTCCGGTTGAGCCGGTGATCGCATTGACCTGCACATCCGAATTGAGCAATCCATGCTTCGCTAAAGGCAGCAATCCTAACTGGATGCAGGTAGCGAAGCAACCGGGGTTAGCCACTCGCTTGGACTTGCAGATCCGACGTCGGTTCAACTCCGGCAAGCCATAGATGAAATCATGCTCAGGGCTGATCAACCGATAGTCTTGGCTGAGGTCGATGATCTTCAGATCCTCCGGCAAGGCATGACTCTCCATGAACTTCTTCGTGTCGCCATGCGCCGTGCAGAAAAACAACAGATCAATCTGGTCGAAGGGAAGCTCACTGGTGAAACGCATATCTGTCTCTCCAAAAAGTCCGCCATGCACATCCGTGATCTTGTTGCCCGCATTGCTCGTGCTGTTCACGAACACCAGCTCCACGTCGGGATGGTTCAGCAAGAGGCGAATCAGCTCACCCGCCGTATAGCCCGCGCCACCTATGATTCCGCATTTGATCATATCTCTTCCTCTTTATGGTTGGTATAATAGACGCGCAACGGTGTAGAAAGCACCTTGATGAAGCCCTTGGCATCTTCCGCTGTCCAGCCTTTCTGCATCTCGCCATACTCGCCGAACTTCGTCTTCACCAAGTCATCCTTGGAATCTACACCTACGGTAGAGAACGACAACGGACGGAGCTCCAGGATTGCCGTACCGTTCACATTACGCTGAGACTCTTGCAACATCGCCTCGATGTCGCGCATCACCGGCTCCAGATACTGGCTCTCGTGCAGGAACATGCCATACCAGTTAGCCACCTGGTCTTTCCAATACTGCTGCCATTTACTCAAGGTATATTTCTCCAAGAAGCGGTGTGCCGCGATGATCAACATCGGAGCGGCAGCCTCGAAGCCGACACGTCCCTTGATACCGATGATCGTATCACCCACGTGCATGTCGCGCCCGATACCGTATGCGGCACCAATCTCCTCGATCTTCTGGATCGCCGCAATCTTATCCTCGAACACCTCACCATTCACGGCATAGACCTCGCCCTGCTTGAACTCGATGCTGAGCTGCTCGCTACCGGTCTTCGTCACCTGCTTCAGGTAGGCATCCTCCGGCAATCCTTGCTTGGAATCCAAGATCTCACCGCCACAAATGGAGGTACCCCAGAGTCCCACATTGTAGGAATATTTCATCTTCGTGAAATCGGCCTCAAAGCCATGCTCCTTCAGGTAATCGATCTCCTCCTGGCGGCTCAATGCCATATCCCGTGTCAAGGTGATGATCTCCACGCCCGGAGCCAGCACCAAGAAGGTCATATCAAAACGGATCTGATCGTTGCCGGCTCCTGTTGAGCCATGCGCAATCGCATCCGCGCCAATCTCATTCGCATAACGTGCGATCGCCAACGCCTGGAAAATACGCTCCGAGCTCACGGAGATGGGGTACGTACCGTTGCGCAGCACATTGCCGAAGACCATATACTTCAAGCTCTTCTCATAATACTCCTTCGTGACGTCGAGGGTCACATATTTCGTCGCACCCAGCTTGTAAGCGTTCTCCTCATTCTTTTTCAACTGCTCTTCGCTGAAACCACCTGTATTCGCACAAGCGGCATACACCTCATATCCCTTCTCCTTCGCCAGATACATGACGGTGAACGAGGTATCCAAACCTCCACTGAATGCTACTACTACTTTTTTCTTCATTATATTAGTCTATCTAATGTTATTCTTTTTCGTTATTCCTATTCCCTCATTTCTTGGCCGCCGCCTCACGTTGCGCCCGGTGTGGATCCTCCGGATCGTAGAGCATCGCCGTGCAGATGCAGTATTTACGGCCGGTCCGCTCCAGGATGTCGTGATTGATGCAGCCGTTACAGCCTCTCCAGAAAGCCTCGTCGTCGGTCAAATCGGCAAAGGTCACAGGCGCATAGCCCAATTCCGTATTCATCTTCATCACAGCCGCTCCAGAGGTCAAGCTGAAGATCTTCGCTTTTGGCCAACGCATACGGGCCAATTGAAAGGTCATGTCTTTGATGCGCTTCGCTACACCCAATCCGCGGAAATCAGGGTGGACGATCAATCCGGAGGTCGTTACATATTGTTTATTACCCCACGACTCGATATAGCTGAATCCCGCAAACGTCGTGCCCGACAAGGCAATCACCGCCTTACCCTCCTTCATCTTTTGCGCCACATACTCATGTGTACGCTTGGCGATACCGGTGCCACGCACCTTGGCTGCCTCTTCGATCGTATGCAGGATCGTATCCACGTACTCCTCATGGCACGCTTCAGCGATCATCACGTCAATTTCCTTCTCTCGTTCCATTTCTTCTTTACAGTCTGTTCTTAGTTTTTCGTTTCATCAAATAAAATGCGAAAGCGCTTCGAGCACCTCCTCCCGGCCAATACCTTCGCGCGGAATCACCAAGATCGTATCATCGCCCGCGATAGTGGCCAAGATCTCCTCTCGTGAATGGTTGTCGATGTCGGAAGCGATTCCCATCGCATACCCCGGCCGGGTACGGATCACGGCTAAATTGCCCGAGAACTCCACATAAGGCAACTGACGATTCCCCTGGCCGAACGCTTTCGCTACTTCATCTTGCGGTAAGCGATAGACATAATCGCCCTCCCCAGTATGTACTTTAGCGATCTTCAGCTGCTTAATGTCGCGTGAAAGTGTGGCTTGCGTCAAGGTGAATCCACTGTTCATCAGTTCTTTCAGTAGCTCCTCCTGATTGCTGATCGCTTTCGCTTGAATGATGCGGCAAATGGCACCCAATCGTTCTTTCCTCGTACTCATTTCTGTATATTTATACAAAACGGTTGCAAATATACGCACTTATTCGGAATAAATATGCAACTAAGACGATTTTTATACAAAAAAATCAAGGACGAGTCAAACGAACAACCGTAGCCCCCTCTTCATTGAGCAAGCACATCTCCGCTTCGGTAGCGCCTTGCTGCACGGAACGTACTTGATCCATCGCCTGCAACACCTTGGTCTCCATATCCATATTCGGGCAAGCCATCATGGTCGTAATCGCATTGCCAACCCGGATCGCCGAGCAATCGCTCTCGCTCAATTCCAGGACTGCGTTAAACAGGTTGCAGCTGGCATTGCCATGTATCTTTTTCTCCTCCAGGTTAAACTCCATGAAAGGATGCGCGTCCTCACCGATGGCCTCACCGGATACTTCCACGATATTCCATTTTCCTTCCAGCAACTTCACGTCCGTTTTTTCCTCCGCACAAGACACACAAAGCCCGATCATCGCAGGCATCAGCAGCGCATAGCGCATTACTTTTCTCATCTTATTCAAACCCTTTTAATTTACATTATACGCATTGACTCCCTCCCAAGCCTTTGCTTAAGAGGCAGCAAAAGTACAAACCTTTCGACGATTATACAATATTAACCCTCTGGAAGCGGCTGAATAAAGAGACATTCGTACATTTGTGTCGAGTTGTTTTTTAGCTATATTTTTTGTTAAACCATCCGTGAAATGCGGGCAACCGCAGACACATAATAAAGAATAAAAGATCAATGTCAATTAAAGTAGGACTGATAGGATTCGGACGTATGGGCCGTTTCTATCTTGAAGAATTTAAGCGAAACAGCAAATACGAGGTGGCCTACATCAGCGATGTAAGCGAGGAATGCCGGATGCTGGCAGCCCAAGAAGCTCCGGGAGCAACAATTGTGGACGACTACATGCCGATCTTCGAGGATCCCACCGTGGAGGTAGTAGCGCTTTGCGCATTAGCTGACTCTCGCAAGGAGCAAATCGAGACCGCAGTGAAGTATGGCAAACACATCATCTCAGAGAAACCGATCGCTGACACGATTGAGAACGAGTGGAGCATGGTGAAAGCCGAGGAGAGCTACTCACAGTTCGCTACGGTGAATCTCTATCTGCGCAACTCGTGGTATCACCGGTACATCAAAGATTTCATCAAGAGTGGGGAGCTTGGCGAATTAGCCATCATCCGCGTCTGCCACATGACGCCCGGCTTGGCTCCGGGAGAGGGGCATGAGGCAGAAGGCCCTGTTTTCCATGATTGCGGCATGCACTATGTGGATATCGCTCGTTGGTATGCGAAGAGCGAATATGCGACCTGCCATGCGCAGGGCATCCGCATGTGGGATTGGAAAGATCCCTGGTGGTTGCAATGTCACGGCACCTTCGAGAACGGTATTGTCTATGATATTACGCAAGGCTTTGTGTATGGCCAGCTCTCCAAGGATCAGACACACAACTCCTATATTGACATCATCGGCACCAAAGGTATCGCACGTATGACGCACGACTTCAAGATGGCTCGTGTAGAATTGCGCGGCGTAAACACGACCGAGATCGTTGAGCGGCCGTATGGCGGAAAGAATATTGATAAATTGATCGACGTGATGGCCGACTCGATCAACAGCGGTCGGCGAAGCGGACGCTTGCCTAAGTTCCGCGATTCAGCCATCGCCTCTGAGTTTGCTTGGAATGCCTTGGAGAACGCACGACAGAACGCCTTGCCCTCTATCGGCAATAACCGCACCTTAGAGGAGATTCGCTATCGTCGGGCACACATGACCAATGGCTATGGGCTGTTGCCTCGTAATCAGCAAAAGAATCAATAATTTCTCTTTTTCATGACCACTCGTGAAGAGTGGATTATATTACTCCCAATTATTTTTGGAAAGCGGGTCGTTCAATCAACGCCCGCTTTTTCCATTTCTGCGTACGCCAACGCATGCAGAGCACGATGCCTCTCGATCCCTCATCCATGGCGAAGGCGACCCACATACCTGCCAAGCCTAAACCAAAGACAATGCCAGCCAGATAGCCGCAGAAGACCGCAAAGAACCACATGCAGACCATCTCGATCAAGACCGGGACGACCACATCGCCTACCGAACGGAGGTTAAACAGATAAAGTAACACGGTGGCCCGCCCCTGCTCCAAGAGTATATCCACTAAAAGCGCACTGACAGCAATACCTACGATCGTTTCATTCTCCGTGAAACAGCCTAACAAAGGTCGGGCAAACAGATAGACACTGACACTGGCTATCAAGGTGATTAATAACGAACGCCTCCAGGCGTACCAGCTCAGCAGATAAGCCGCCTGCTTCTTTCCCGCTCCCACCAGATTACCGGTGCAGATCGAGTCTGCTTGCGCCAACGAAAGAGAGAAGATATAGCCAATGATCACGATGTTCATCACATAGACGCGGGCGGCCAGCACCTCGTTGCCTAACATATTAATAAAATAGACAATCACCACCTGCGAGGCATCGTAGGAGATCTGCTCAGCCGCGGAGGGCAGGCCGATCCGCAGCACACTCTTCAACTTCTCGAAGGGAAAGGGGCGGAAATAGGCTAATGGGAAATGACGCACCAATCGCTTGAAGAGCATCAAGAAGAGCAACGTCATCGCCACTCCTCGGCAGAGAGAGGTAGAGATGGCCGCTCCCTGCACGCCCAAGGCCGGAAATCCAAAATGGCCGAAGATCAACGAATAGTTACCAAAGATATTCAATATGTTGATCAACAGCGTTACCTCCATCGCATAGTTCGGCTTGTTGGCCGCTCGTAACACAGCAGAAATGGTGAAACTGACGGCCTGAAAGAAGCCGAAACCACCCACAATATGCATATAGGTGCGAGCATCGGGCATCAGATCAGGGCGTATATCCATCAAGAGGAGCATCCGCTCACCAAACAAGAAGAGGCATAAGCTGATCAGACAGCCTACTGCCGCATTAAATAGCAGGGAGGTACCTATCACTTGGATAAAACTCTTCTCATCCTTTGCCCCAAAATAGAGCGAGCACATCACCGCTGTGCCTACGGTCGTAATGTTGAACAACAGAAAGACCATGTTCAGCAACTGATTGACTACACCGACTGCTGCCACAGCATTGTCGGAATGATGACTCAGCATCAACGTGTCCACCACGCCCAGCGTCAGCATCAACAACGTCTCCAAGAAGATCGGGCCAGTCAGCTTAAACAGCTTGCCTCGCAATCCTTGGGGACGACGAAAGAAATTTACCATGCTCCTCATAGATTTGTAACCTCACTTTTCTTTTTGCGCCGCGAAGGTACAAACCTTTTGAGGATTGGGAAAACATTTACCGCGAGGCCAATAAGAGAGTTGAGCTAAATCAAGCAATGACCGCCATCAGCGTGCGGTCAAGATCACCCGGTGGTAACGAGTCAATGCCGGGCTACCCTTATCCACCACCTCCAACAAGAGATGAATCGTCTCTCCTGCTTTCATCGCTTGCGGAATGGAGACCTGCGTCAGGGCTTTCTGGGGATCCGCCACACGCACCGCTCCCCTGTAGGTTCCGGCTGGCAAGGTCAACCAACGGCATACGACCGCATCCTTGTCCGGATCGCTCACCTTGTATTTCAAGGAGACCGTCTCACCCGCTTTCACGGTCATCGCCAGCGGCCCCTCAATCTGAGGCTCATGATTCGCTTGGGCATAATCCGCCGTCATCGACCAATCCAGACGGGCCGACAAGCCATTCATGACCGCAGCCGTTCCATCCGGGATTCCTACCCATTGTTGTTGATAGGCCAAGGTCTCCCGCATACTCTTTCCCTTTAAAGAATCAGGCAGCTCAACAGCTCGACCACTCCAACCGCCATAGGTGGGATCCTCATGCGCACGCAAGCCATTATCCAAGAGGTTCAGGTAGGTAAAGGTATCACCCTCAGCCAAGAAAGAGCCTTTCGGCATCGGATTTATCCATACCACATAACCCATCGCACGCAACTGGTCGGCAGTCAAGCCATCAAAGCCAAAGAAGTCGAAACGGTCATCTTTCACCATCTGCTTGCCATCACCCCACACCCGATACATGGCTCCAAACGGACCTTTGGAAGAGATATGCTCTGCCATCCATTCAGGAGAGAAATAAACCTTATTTGCTTCCGTAGTAAAACGTTGCGCGCTATAGGCCAGATTAACTAAGCCGTTACCTATTTTTAGCTGTTTGATACCGGGCCAAAAAGGATGGATGTAACGAGCGAAGGTATCATCTTGATCACCCGAAAGGCAAAGAATAGCCTTCTTCGATATACGCTCTTTCAACTGAGGCCACTCCGCAGCCGATTGATAAATGGTCTCGATAGACTTTAACGCACGGGCAATCGTACTACAACCTCCCCAGGCCATGACAAAGATCGGCTCGGTAGAATCCTCCATCAGTACCTGTTTGATCAATTCCGACCCCGGGGTATCTTTACTCATCTCGCCATCGAACTCGATGTTCCCAAAACGGATTTTTGAACGAAGATATTGAGGCGTAGGATAATCCGCCCGATGAACTTTCAAATTAGGATAAACCTGTTCATAGGTATCTACGGCCTCGTCAATGAAGCGTTCTCCTTCCGCCCAACGCCAGCTGGTCATCGGTCCTAAGTCTATCCCATTACGGCTATACTCCCTGCCCGGCACATACCACAAGGTACCTTTGCCATCCCCTTTCCAGTGGAACTGGCTACTGGTATAAATCAAGCCCTCAATCCGGAAGTCCGTACTAAACAATAGCAGACGGATCAAGGAGTTGAGATCATCCAATTCCGGATCACACGTAACAATTACACGGGGTTTATTCACTGGTTGCTCGGCCAGCAACGGTTGAGAAGCAAAGAGCAATAAGAGGGCCAATAAAGAGACCGCCCAAGTCTGTTTGATTCTTTTCATGGTAAACATCATTTTTGTATGCATTCTTATTGTAGGCGCAAAGGTAATAAATCCCTTAAACTTTCTCCTATCCCTAATACGGTTTTCTCCTCCAAAACGTACGGTTTAATGCATTTATTCCTTGGTGCTTACCCCTTGAATCCGGATGTAGCCACCTTCCAACGGTCGGTGAAGAAAACTTCAACGGCCGGTGAAGATATTTTCATCAATCGGTGAAGATATTTTCAACGGCCGTTAAACTATTCCTTTGTCCAAGGAATTTTACCTTGAACGCGATACAAAGATAAGCCATGTCGGGGGCAAATGCAAGTAAAAACGGAAGTCTGTCTCCAATTTCCCGTAAATCTGTATAAGGAATACTCCTCTTTGAAATTAAGATAGTTAGAAGAATTACCCCGTTTCCGGGTAATGAGTTGGTAACCATCCCAATTGCCGTGGTCTGCATCGCTTTGCTTGTTTGGGTAACTCTTAACAATGCAAAAGTATAAAAAGTAGCTGGATCTTATTTTCGTTTCCCATATTTCTTTTCAAACAATTCAGTATTCCGCTCTCCCCAGCCTATCATGGCATCAATGATGGGTATCAGCGTCATGCCCAGCGGCGTGATGGCATATTCCGAACGTGGGGGCAGTTCGGGATAGATGGTCTTGGACACCAACCCGTCTTCCACCAGTTCTTTCAGTTGGAGGTCAAGTACACGAGGTGTGGCTTCGGGAAATATCTTGTGGAGTTCGCTCGGACGTAACGGCTTGTGGCGTAACTCATCCAAGATACAAGACTTCCATTTCGAGCCCATCAGACTCATGGTAAGCCGCAAGGGGCAATCTAAATCGACGGGTATCTTTCTTTCGTACATAGACTTTTCGTTGTCAGATTCTTTCTGGCACAAAGATAGGGATAATTGCTCTAAACCGGGATATACCGAATAATTTTTCAGTATATGAATAATTTTTCGGTACTTGTGCGTATGGTAACTATCCAGTAACTTTGCATCGATTAATAACACATTAAATAACAGATTATTATGAGAGCAAGCATTGAAGAATACAAGGCAGTGGAAGAAGCTGCCATGAAGTTTGTGAAAAGCGTAGCGGAAGGTAACAGCCAGTATGCAAAGGAACTGTTCATTGACGAGGCTGTGCTGTTCGGCTACCTGGACGGCCAACTGGAACATGGCAGCATCGAGCAGTTTTACAGAAATGTGGATACGGTAGGTGCGGGCAATGACTTCAAGGCACGGATAGACGTGGTGGATGTGGAGGAAACTCTTGCCGTAGTCCGTGTGCTGGAAGAGAAATGGGGTGGCCGCATTGATTTTACCGATTACCTCCTGCTGATGAAGATGAACGGCGAATGGAAATGCGTGGCAAAAGCCTATAACCAGAACTCGGACACGATACAAAAATAAGGAGGAAAGAAAATGAAAATAGTGGTTGTTACCGGAAGCCCGCGCAAGCATGGCAACAGTTTTGCCATGACGGATGTGTTTATCCGGGAAGCCGAACGGTGTGGGCATACGGTCAAACGGTTTGATGCCGCATTCATGAAGATAGGCGGTTGCCATGCTTGTCAGACTTGCTTCAAGAGCGGTAAAGCATGTTCTTTTGACGATGACTTCAACCTGATTGCACCCGTAATTCTTGAAGCTGATGCCGTGGTGTTTGCGATGCCTGTTTACTGGTATTCCATTCCGGCACAGATAAAAGGAGTGATAGACCGCATTTATTCATTCTGTGTGGCCGGCAAAGACATATCCGGCAAGAGATGTGGCCTGATAACCTGTTGTGAAGAACAAGACCCCACCGTTATGGACGGAGTACGCATCCCTGTCGAACGATCGGCAGCCCTGCTGAAATGGGACATCGTAGGAGAAGTGCTTGTCCCAGGCGTGTTGGAAACGGGCGACATTGGCAAGACAGACGGTTGCAGGCAAGCAGCGGAACTGGCGCATAAATTCTGAACGCATGAAGGTATTGTTGATTAACGGCAGCCCGAACAAAGCGGGCTGCTTCAATCCGCTTAGAAACGGTTTTCAACTCTTTTCCCTACTTCTGTGATTCTCTACTAACTACTTAATTCACAGATCACATTGTATTAATCTGCTGAAATCCTACGGCTATTCCATGTATTTTCCATAAGTTTGTCGGCTGAAAAAGAATCAATCCTCAAACAAGAACAGCTATGGACAACGAGAAAGTATATGCGATGTCTTTCGCAAAGATCTATCCACTACTCAGACAGAAGGTGGAGCGCAAAGGGAGAACCCAAGAGGAGCTGGATGCGGTCATCCATTGGTTGACCGGCTATGAGACGGCTGATTT
>JALFJR010000039.1 GCA_022775005.1 Parabacteroides sp. | reverse complement strand
GTTCCTCCGCTCTTCCTCTATACCAAACTCGGTGAAGGTCTAAACCAAAGTCGGTGGAGCTCTAATCCCGGAGTAGAGCTTCTTCGGTGTTTCACCGAACTTGGTGCGTAGCTATTTCTTAGGTATATAGCGTTCATGGCTTCATGACTATATATGAAATCATGGAAAAACAATGCTTCTGAGATCGTCCGGACGGCATCAAACGATCGTTTGATATCCGTCAATCAATCGCTTGATAGCCGTCAAACGATCGTTTGACGGCAACCGGAAACCTTATGAATTGGTATAACGCAAGCTTTATATAAGCATAAGCCTCATAAATAGAACGATTGGTTACCCCAAAAAGCGAAGATAGGCTGCACTTCAGCAAAACATTCATGCAAACTTGATGCTTTTGCATTCGATTTGCACTATCTTTGCGCCGAATTTTTAACAATTTGCTTTATGAAGAAATTAGTACTGACTTGCGCGGCACTGGCCTGTATGGCCCTCGCACCTGTCACAGCACAGGATGCCGCCACGAAGAAAATCATCGAAATCGGACAGACCGATAACCAGGTGATGCATCAGTTGGACATCCTCACGAACCGCTTCGGTGGCCGTCTGATCGGATCAGACGCCTATGAGAATGCGGCGGAGTGGATGCTTCGGGAGTTCAAACGTTGGGGTATCGAGGCCCACTTGGAAGAGGCGGGCGAGGTGCCCGTTGGCTTCAACCGTGGTCCTTGGTTCGGACGAATGCTGGGCGAGAACGGCATGACGCTGCACTTCGCGACACCTTCTTATACCTCCGGCACGAAGGGCGTACAGAAGGGTCATGTAGTGATGGAGCCGCGCTCTGACGAGGAGTTCAAGCGCATCAAGACTACCTTGAAAGGGGCTTGGGTGTTGATCTCCGGCAAGAACACCGGCTGGCCGATCGACCGCTCCGCAGCTGGCGATTCGATCCGTGAAGAGATTAAGAAGGAGAACGCTGAGATCACCAAGAAGAACCAAGAGTTGCGCCGCCGCAACTACATGAACGGCGAGAAGAACGAGATGCTTCCTTATAAGGAGTTCCCGGGATTGTATTACAAGGAGATGGTTGAGGCTGGTGCCTTGGGCTTCATCCAGTCTTCCGCAGTGCCCATCCGCGCGCTCTACGACCGCAAGATGATGAACGATCCGAAGACCAACTTCGACAACCTGCCCGAGGTGCCCGATATTAAGCTCGACGAGCATCAGTTCGACATCATCAAGCAGATGGTCGCTGAACGCCGCACCTTCGAGTTGGAGTTTGACATCCGCAACCACTTCAAGTTGGGTCCGATCAAATACCACAACGTGGTGGCTACAATCAAGGGTAGCAAATACCCGGATGAGTGCGTGATCGTGAGCGGTCACTTGGATGCGTATGACGTGGCGACCGGCGGTATCGACTGCGGCACGGGCATCGGCCCGATGATGGAGGCGGCTCGTATGATCGCTATGTCAGGTGCGAAACCCAAACGTTCCATCATCTTCATCGGTTTCGCCGGCGAGGAGTTTGGTTTGCTCGGCGCACAGGCTTGGGTGAAGGCTCACAAGGATAAACTGCCGAAGATCGCCAACATGTTCAACCGCGACGGTGGTCCGGAGCCTCCTGTAGGTATCTCTGTGCCGCAGGCGATGTATGATGATTTCGTGAAGATCACGGCCCCGATCAAATTGATCCGTCCGGATTATCCGTTTGAGGTGAAGGTGGCTGAGCCCCGCGAGAAACCGACCAAGATGGGTGGCACAGATGCTTCTGTCTTCGCTATGCAGGGTGTGCCGACGATCGGCTTCACCACGGAGGATTTCAAGGGTTATAACTTCGAATACCAAGAGATCTGGCACACAGAGCGTGATCTCTATACGAAGAACGTCCCCGAGTATCAAGAACAAACCGCTACTGCCACAGCGATCATCGCCCTCGGCGTAGCGAACTTAGAGAAGCAACTCTCACGGGAGGGACTCTATAAATAAAGGGATTCCTATCAAACGTTGATTTTTACCCAACAAAAAGAGGGTGTAGTTGAAGTGGCTACATCCTCTTTTTTATCTCTATGCGTCTGACTTTGCCAACGTGGCAAGATCGACCGCCTACTGATCTATCGGATCATCATACTGGCGTTGCAAGTCTTTCAACTTCGTCATCATACGCCGCGTTACCTCCTCATAACCCGGCTGGCCATACAGATTGTGCATCTCCGTCGGATCGGCTTGCAGGTCGTACAATTCCCACTGATCTATATCGTCGTAGAAATGGATCAGCTTGTAGCGATCATCCCGCACACCGTAATGCTTCTTCACCGCATGTTCCGCCGGATACTCATAATAATGGTAATAAAGCGCATCGCGCCAATCTTTCGGCTCCTCCCCTTTCAGCAAAGGCAGCAACGACTCGCCCTGGATGTCTGAAGGAACGGCCACACCGGCTAACTCCAAGAAGGTGGGCGCATAGTCGATGTTCTGCACCAACTGCGGGATGTCTCCCCGCTTACCACCCGGCAAGCGCATCAAGAGTGGCGTGCGGAACGACTCCTCATACATGAATCGCTTGTCGAACCAGCCATGCTCGCCCATGTAGAAACCCTGGTCGGAGGTATAGACAATCAAGGTGTTCTCCAGCAAGCCCTGCTGCTCCAAATAGTCTAACACCCGTCCGATGTTGCGATCGACTGAATGGATCACCCGGCAGTAATCGTGCATGTAGCGTTGGTATTTCCATTCCGCCAACTCCTTACCCGTGCGTTTCTTCGCCTTGAAATCGGCGATGATGGGGTCATAATAGGCATCCCAAGCCGCCTTCTGTGCCGGATTCATATTATTATAAATGTAGCGACCCGCTCCCTCCAAGTTGGGATTGGAATGAATCTCATTCTCCTTATCGGCCATCTTGAGGTCGTAAACAACATCCATATCCTCGATAATACTCATCTCCTGCTCAGCCGCAGCCGTCCTCCCCGCATAATCATCGTAGAAGTTATCAGGAAGCGGGAAGGTCACATCGTCGTAAAGCCGCAAGTCGCAGGTGTCGGGCATCCAGGTGCGATGCGGGGCCTTGTGATGCAGCAAAAGGCAGAAGGGTTTATCCTTGTCTCGCTTGTTGCTGAGCCAATCCAACGCCAAGTCGGTCGTGATGTTGGTGGCATAGCCCTCAATCTGTCGCTTCTCGCCATTGTCTATGAAGGTCGGATTGTAGTAATCGCCTTGGCCGATCAAGATGTTCCAGTAATCAAAGCCAGTCGGATCAGAGGTCAGGTGCCACTTCCCGATCATCGCCGTTTGATAACCCGCTTGGCGCAACAGTTTCGGGAAGGTCTGCTGCGAGCCATCAAAGGTGTGCTCGTTGTCGATAAAGCCATTCTTGTGGCTATGCTTACCCGTCAACATGCAGGCCCGGCTGGGTCCACTGATGGAATTGGCCACAAAACTATTGGTGAAACGAACGCCATCCCTTGCGATGCGGTCGATGTTGGGGGTCTGGATGTAACGCCCGTCATAGGCACTCAGTGTTTGAAACGAATGGTCATCCGTCATGATGTAGAGGATGTTCAGCGGCTTTTGCGCGGTCTGTTCCCCGGCTGGCTGGCTGCAGGAGGTTCCTGCCAATGCTGCTATGCCTGTTAAAAGGTAGAGGGATTCTCGTTGATGGTTCATGGGAAAAGATTTAATTGTTTATTAAAAATGTAGAGACGTAGCGTGCTACGTCTCTCATGCTGTAATAGTAGAGACGCGGCACTGCCACGTCTCTACGAAATGATTATCCTAAGAGGTCTTTCAGCTTGCCCTCGTCTTGCAACTTAACGATCAGCTCGCCGAAAAGCGTATTGGCCCAAGCGAACCAAGAGCGGGTGTATTTCGCACCATCATCCTTGTGGAAGGACTCGTGCATCAAACCGGTGCCACCATCGGTATCACGCAAAGTCTCGATACAGTAGCGGATCTCTGCCTCATCGGTAGAAGTCGTCGCACGCATGATCAAGCTCATCGGCCAGACATAGTCGAAACCGATGTGCGGGCCACCGATACCTTCGCCAGCCTTGCCCTTGAAGAAATAGGGGTTCTCCGCACTCCACACCAAACGACGGGTGTTCTGGTAGATCGGATCGTTCACGGGCAGACAGCCCAAGAAAGGCAACGCTAACAAGCTCGGCACATTGGCATCGTCCATGAAGACACGAGCGCCAAAGCCATCCACCTCGTAAGCATAGACCTTGCCATATTTCGGATGCTCCACAATGCCATACTGCTTCACGGCCTGCTCCACCTCATTCGCCAATGCCTCGCAACGAGCAGCCAAGTCGTTGTTCTTGCGCACCGTGCGCAGAATCTCAGCTACCTGACGCAATGAGGAGATCGCAAACAGGTTGGAGGGGATCAAGAAACCAAACAGCGTCGCATCATCCGAAGGACGGAAAGCAGAGAAAATCAAACCTACCGGATTGACCGGGGATCCCCAGCCATCGTTCAGCATCGTGTCGCCCTGACGCTCCGTCACACGCTGGAAGCGATACGGGCCCTTGTTCTCCTTGCGCTGCTGCTCGCGGAAGGTGCGATAGACCGCCTCCATCGCCTGCTCCCAGTTGGCATCAAACACGGAGGTATCGCCAATTTCCTTCCAATAGTGGTAAGCCAAACGGATCGCATAGCACAAGGAGTCGATCTCCCATTTGCGCTCGTGCAGCTCCTTCTTCATCTTCGTACGATCCTTCTCCCACTCGCTACCTGTCGGTCCCTCATTGAAAGCATTCGCATAGGGATCGATCAAGATGCAAGCTGTCTGGCGATTGATCGCACCAACCAGCATCTGCTGCAGTTCCTTATCTTTCTTCGCCAACACCACATAGGGATAAACCTGTGCCGAGCTGTCGCGCAACCACATGGCGTGAATATCGCCGGTGATGACGAAGGTGTCTGGTTTTCCGTTCACCATCTTGAACTCGCATGTCGTGTCCAAGGTGTTCGGATAACAGTTCTCAAACATCCAAGCCAGTTTCGGATCCTTGATCTTGGCTTTCACCGCCTTGATCTTCTCCTCCACCGCTTTAGCCGAGAACTTACGATCGGCCGGAGCCGGGCGTTTCGTGGTGAAATCACCTGTCACTTTAGCCGCTAACTTGCTGTAGCTCTCTTTTGTCTCTTCAGGGGCAGCAACGGCTGCTAACATCTTTTCGCCAACCATCAATCCCGCCAAGGAGAGTGATCCGGCTTTCAAGAAATTACGTCTTGTTGTCATGATATATGAGTTGATTTATGTTGGTTATCTGCGTTTGTTGGCCTCACGAGCCTCCTTCTGCTTGCGCAATTGCTCTTCCTGCATCTTCTGCATCTCCTCCAAGCGCTTCATGAAGCCGGAACGCTTCATCGGCTTCCGCTTATTGGCCTCCAATTTCGCCAACAGCTTCTCCTCGTCAATCGTGAAGCGGAAGAAGATCGTCTGCAAAATCGTGATCAAAGTGGAGATGAAGTAATAATAGGTCAAACCGGATGCGTACTGGTTGAAGAATACCAAAAACATCAACGGCATCAGATACATCATCGCCTGCATACCGGGCATCTGCTGCTGACCGGTATTGGTCATCTCCATGTTGAACTTCGTATAGACAATGTTCGTAATGGTCATCAACAGACAGAAGAGACTGATATGATTACCGAAATAGCTGGAGATTAACGGAATATTCGTCTCCCAGCTGACAATCGCATCGTAAGTTGAGAGGTCGTTCGCCCAGAGGAAACTCTGGTGACGCAACTCGATAGCCGACGGGAAGAACATGAAGAGGGCGATCAAGATCGGCATCTGCAACAACATCGGCAGACAGCCGCTCATCGGACTCGCACCCGCACGGCTATACAACTCCATCGTCGCCTTCTGACGCTCCAACGCCTGCTCCTGACCCGGATACTTGGCGTTGATCTCCTCCACCTGCGGACGCAACACACGCATCTTCGCCGAGGAGATGTAAGACTTATAGGTCAACGGGAAGAGGATCAACTTCACGATCACCGTCAACAAGAAGATCAGCAAACCGTAGTTGGAGATGAAACCACCCAAGAAGTCAAACAACGGAATGACGAAGTATTGATTCACCCAACGGAAGATACCCCATCCTAATGGCACCAACTTCTCTAACTCCCATTCTGCACCTTCCGGCTCATTCTCGTCCAGCTCCTTCAACAGTGCGAACTTGTTGGGGCCAAAGAAGTAGGTCAACTCCGTAGCCTCACGGCCTTGCAAATCAAACGGCACTGAGGTCGAGGCCTTGAAATGCTTCAAAACATTCCCCGCAGCGATCATCTTCGAATCCAATGTGCTCTCGGCAAAGCCCTCACCCTTCGCAATCAAAACCGAAGAAAAGAACATATCCTTGAAACCGATCCAACGCAAACGCTCCTCAAATTGCTTGCTGGCATCCCGTGTCTCTGTCAAGCGATCCGGATCATCTGCCACAGGCTTATAGTTGAGCGACACATAGCGCTCCTCAAACGAGCGACCCTTCTCCTGCTGACGAATGTCTTGTGTCCATTGCATACCCAAAGCTTGCGTATTCGGCGACAAGAGGCCATTCAAGCCAGTACCTTTGATACTAAAGCCTACCCGATAATCATTCGGAGCCAGCGTATAAACAAAGTCCAAATAACCGGCCTCACCAACCGCCAATCGCATGGTCAAGCCCTCTTTACCTTGCTGAACCGGCGTGAAATAAAGCTCCGACGTATTGACTACCCGATTATCCGCTGTAACCAACGAGAAGTTCAACTCGCTGTTCTGCTCATCAAACAGCACCAAAGGCTGCCCTTGGTAATCATCATATTCTTTCAGGCGGGCATAGACAATACGACCACCCTTATTGCTCACGCGAAGCTCCAGTAGCTCATTCTCGATCGTAGTCTGTCGCTCCTCACCCGTCATTACCTGCGCAAAATCGCCAAAGCGTTGACGCATGTTCTGCATACGCACGGAGTCGGGTAAATGATTGATAGAATCTTGCAACATAGCAGCCTGTTGCTCTTTTTGCGCTAATTCCATTTGCTGCGCCAGCTCGATCTGCGCCAATGAATCCTGATAACGGCGTTGCGCCTCGATCTGCTCCGGCGTCGGGCGGTTGAACCAGCTGAAGGCGAACAACACAATGCCAATCAGCACAAACCCTGTAATTGTATTTTTATCCACGTTTACTTATTTAAAAGATTTTATTTCTTATTCTCAATCGCAGCCTTCACGAAGCTAAGGAACAACGGATTGGGATTAACCACCGTACTATTATACTCAGGATGGTATTGCACACCTACAAACCATTTCAAAGTCGGAATCTCTACCACCTCAACCAAGCCCGTATCCGGATTCTCACCCGTACACATCATACCGGCCTGCTCAAACTGCTGACGATACTCACTGTTAAACTCAAAGCGATGACGATGACGCTCCTGGATGTGCTCCTTGCCATACGCCTCACGGATCTTCGAACCCTCCTTCAAGACGCAATCGTAAGCACCCAAACGCATCGAGCCACCCATATTGGTCACGTTCTTCTGATCTGCCATCAAGTCAATCACCTTATGCGTGGTGTTCGGCTGCATCTCCGTGGAATTGGCATCCGCCATACCCAACACGTCACGAGCGAACTCAATCACCATGCACTGCATTCCCAAGCAGATACCCAAGCAAGGCACATCGTGCTCACGGGCATACTTCAAGGCTGCAAACTTGCCCTCAATACCACGCTGACCGAAGCCCGGAGCGATCAAAATACCATCCATATCCTGCAACTGCTCAGCTACGTTCTGGTCATTCAGCTTCTCGGAATGGAACAGGTGCAAATCCAACTTACGATGATTGTAAATAGCGGCTTGCAGCAAAGACTCGTCGATAGACTTATAGGCATCCTGCAACTCCACGTACTTGCCAACCAAACCGATCTTAACCGTCTCCGTAGCACTGCTCTTCAAGGCAAGGAACTCCCGCCAAGCCTTCAACTCCGGTGTCGGACCAACCTCCATGCCTACTTTACGCAAGACAACCTCATCCATCTTTTGACGCTGCAATACCAACGGCACCTCATAGATGGTCGGCACGTCAATGGACTGGATCACCGAATCCTCGGCCACATTACAGAAAAGCGCTACCTTACGCAACAGGTTCTGGTTCAACTCATGCTCCGTACGCAACACCAAAATATCCGGCTGGATACCTGACTCTTGCAGTTGCTTTACGGAGTGCTGGGTCGGTTTCGTCTTATACTCTTTAGCTGCGGCGATATAAGGTACATAAGTCAGGTGCACACAAAGACAGTTCTTACCCAACTCCCACTTCAACTGGCGAACACTCTCAATGAAAGGCAAAGATTCAATATCACCTACCGTTCCACCGATCTCCGTGATCACGAAGTCAAACTTATATTTGCTACCCAGCAACTTCACGTTGCGCTTGATCTCATCGGTGATATGCGGTACGACCTGCACCGTCTTCCCTAAATAATCACCCTTACGCTCCTTATTGATCACGCTTTGATAAATACGACCTGTCGTGATGTTGTTGGCCCTGGTTGTCTGCACGTTCAAGAAACGCTCGTAGTGGCCCAAATCCAAATCGGCCTCATGCCCATCAACCGTTACGTAGCATTCGCCATGCTCATACGGATTCAAGGTACCGGGGTCAATATTAATGTAGGGATCGAACTTCTGGATGGTCACTTTGTAACCTCTTGCCTGAAGTAACTTACCTAATGATGCGGAAATAATGCCCTTACCTAACGAAGAGACCACACCGCCTGTAACGAAAATGTACTTTGTATCTGCCACAATCGTAATATTTTAGTTGTCTTCTTTGAATCTTAACCTCGATAAATTAACCTATCAAAATCGCGAATTTAGCGATTTTCATCGAGACAAGCCCCATAATCCAACAAATATGCCTAAATTTGTCCAATCTTATTAGAAAACAGAAACAATCTATAAACACCTTATTTTATATGGCAGACGACAAGAAGATTATTTTCTCTATGGTAGGCGTTAGTAAGATCTATCCGCCTCAAAAACAGGTATTGAAGAACATCTATCTTTCCTTTTTCTATGGGGCGAAAATCGGTATCATCGGTCTCAACGGCTCCGGTAAATCCACCTTGCTCAAGATCATCGCAGGGCTCGACAAGGATTACCAAGGAGAGGTGGTCTTCTCGCCGGGCTACACCGTAGGCTATTTGGAGCAGGATCCGAAGCTGGAGTCAGGCAAGACCGTGAAGGAGATCGTACAAGAGGGTGTGCAGGAGACCGTGAACCTGCTCAAGGAGTTTGAGGAGGTGAACGAACGCTTCGCAGATCCTGAGGTTTTGGAGGATCCAGACAAGATGGATGCCTTGATCAATAGACAAGCCGAACTGCAAGATCGGATTGACGCTACCGACGCATGGAACCTCGACAGCCGCTTGGAGCGAGCGATGGATGCCTTGCGTTGTCCGCCCGAGGATCAAGTGGTCGATACGCTCTCTGGTGGTGAACGTCGCCGTGTCGCACTTTGCCGCCTCCTGTTGCAGCAACCGGATGTCTTATTACTCGACGAGCCGACCAACCACTTAGACGCGGAATCCATAGATTGGTTAGAGCAGCACCTGCAACAATATGCAGGCACCGTGATCTGCATCACGCACGACCGTTACTTCCTGGATCATGTGGCAGGATGGATCTTGGAGTTAGATCGTGGCGAGGGCATTCCTTGGAAGGGCAACTACTCCTCTTGGTTGGATCAGAAGACCAAGCGCATGGCGCAGGAGGAGAAGCAAGCCAGCAAACGACGCCAAACGTTGGAGCGTGAGTTGGAGTGGATCAACATGGCTCCAAAGGCCCGACATGCCAAGGGCAAAGCCCGCTTGAACGCTTACGAGGCCTTGCTAAACGAAGACCAGAAAGAGCGTGAGGCTAAATTGGAGATCTTCATCCCGAACGGGCCGCGTCTGGGCAACAAGGTCATTGAGGCACAACATGTGGCGAAAGCCTTTGGCGATAAACTGCTGTTCGACGACTTAAACTTCATGTTGCCGCCTAACGGCATCGTAGGTGTCATCGGTCCGAACGGCGCAGGTAAGACGACCCTGTTCAAGATGATCATGGGCTTGGAGAGCATCGACAAGGGCACTTTCGAGGTAGGCGAAACCGTACGCATCGGCTATGCCGACCAAACCCACAAAGATATTGATCCCAAGAAATCCGTTTATCAAGTCATCTCCGGTGGACAAGAGTTCATCCGCATGGGCGGTAAGGAGGTGAACGCCCGCGCTTACCTCTCTAAGTTCAACTTCACCGGATCGGATCAGGAAAAAGCCTGCGGCGTGCTCTCAGGTGGTGAGCGTAACCGTCTGCACTTGGCCTTGACTTTGAAAGCAGATGCCAACGTGCTGTTGCTCGACGAGCCCACCAACGACATCGACGTGAATACATTGCGTGCGTTGGAGGAGGGTCTGGAGAACTTTGCCGGCTGTGCGGTAGTCGTTTCGCACGACCGTTGGTTCCTCGACCGTATCTGTACGCACATTCTCTCTTTCGAGGGAGATTCCAACGTAGTCTTCTACGAGGGTACCTATTCAGAGTATGAAGAGTACAAGCGGAAAACACAAGGCAATGTAGAGCCGAAGCGCGTACGTTATCGTAAGCTCATCGCCGATTAATTCATGAGAAGTATATACATATATAATTATAGAAAAAGATGAAAAAGAGCGTATTTTCGATGGCCATTTTGGCCGCTATGCTGTTTGGTCTCGTTACGGGAGCCAACGCACAGAAGAGCGAGAAGCTATTCAATGGCAAAGACCTGTCTAATTGGAACTTCGTGGTAGATAAGAACGCCGTACCGGCTGAGCAGGTGTTCAGCGTCAAGGATGGAGTGATCCATATCAAGGGAGATCCATTTGGCTACATGTACACCAAGGAGAAATACAGCGACTACAAGTTACACGTGGAATGGCGCTGGCCGAACGGTGACTCCAACAGCGGTATCTTCCTGTTGATCGCCGATCCGAAGAACCCCTTCCCCAATGGCATTGAGTGCCAGCTTCATGCCGGCGACGCAGGAGACTTCGTTTTGCTGGGAGGCTCTGATTTAGCGGAGTTCTCAGGTCCTCGCCCCCAGTTCCCCGTAGTCAAGAAAGCACATGAGTCCTCTGAGAAGCCGACAGGCGAATGGAACGAGGCGAACATCTTTGTTAAGAACGGTGTGATCACCGTTTATATCAATGGTGTTTACCAAAATACCGGAACCAACAAGGTGAAGGAGGGTTACATCGGTTTGCAAAGCGAGGGCAAAGATGTGCAGTTCCGCAACGTTACGGTCACCAAATGGTAAGAAAAGCCGGCTATTTATACACGATTTAAAAACATATCGTACCTTCGCGCAAAATTCTTACCAACTGAAAAGGAGTTAAGAACTATCATTGCAAAATAAAACATATCGTAATGAAAAGAGACAACATTATTTTTGACATCATTGAGAAGGAGCACCAACGTCAGTTGAAAGGCATTGAGTTGATCGCTTCCGAGAATTTTGTCAGCGACCAGGTGATGCAAGCCATGGGCAGCTGCTTGACCAACAAGTATGCCGAGGGTTACCCTGGCAAGCGTTATTATGGCGGTTGTGAGGTAGTGGATCAAAGCGAGACGATCGCTATCGAACGACTGAAAAAGATCTTCAATGCAGAGTGGGCAAACGTGCAGCCGCACTCTGGCGCACAAGCCAATGCGGCTGTGCTGTTGGCGGTATTGAACCCGGGCGATACCTTCTTGGGGCTGAATTTGGCTCATGGTGGTCACCTCTCTCATGGTTCAGCGGTCAATAGCTCTGGTATTCTCTATCGGGCAACCGAGTACAATGTCAATGAGGAGACGGGCCGTGTGGATTATGATCAGATGGAGGAGGTTGCTCTGCGTGAGAAACCCAAATTGATCATCGGTGGTGGCTCCGCCTATTCTCGTGATTGGGATTACAAGCGTATGCGTGAGATCGCCGACAAAGTGGGTGCTTTGTTGATGATCGACATGGCGCATCCGGCTGGTTTGATCGCTGCCGGTTTGCTGAACAACCCGTTGGAGTATGCCCACATCGTTACCTCCACGACACACAAGACTTTGCGTGGTCCGCGCGGTGGTATCATCTTGTTAGGCAAAGACTTCGAGAATCCTTGGGGCAAGAAGACACCGAAGGGTGTAACCAAGATGATGTCTCAGTTGCTGGATTCAGCTGTATTCCCAGGTATCCAGGGTGGTCCGTTGGAGCATGTGATCGCAGCGAAGGCTGTCGCTTTCGGCGAGGCATTGGAGCCGGAGTACAAGACCTACCAGACACAAGTGAAGAAGAATGCGGCCACCATGGCTCAGGCATTCATCGACAAGGGCTACAAGATCATCTCTGGCGGTACGGACAACCACAGCATGTTGATCGATCTGCGCACGAAGTTCCCTGATCTGACTGGTAAGGTAGCAGAGAAGGCATTGGTAGCGGCAGACATCACGGTCAACAAGAACATGGTTCCCTTCGACAGCCGTTCCGCTTTCCAGACTTCTGGTATCCGTATCGGTACACCGGCCATCACAACCCGCGGTGCGAAGGAACCGTTGATGGGCGAGATCGTAGAACTGATTGATACCGTTTTGAGCGCACCTGAGTGCGACAAAACCATCTCCGCTGTGCGTGAGAAGGTCAACAGCATCATGAAAGACTATCCTATCTTCGCTTGGTAAACCTATTAAAAGGGGCAGCTTTCTGGGCTGCCCCATCTCTTCCGACATCAACTGACACACGTATATTTAATCACTTATAATTAAAACACAACATGAAAAAGCTGCTCGCCTTCTTTTGCGCAAGCGCAATCTTGGCCTGTATGGCCTCCTGCAGTGACTCCCCGACCAAGGTCATGCCTTACAATCAGGGAATCAACATTATTCCGGCTCCTGTGAGCTTAGTACAAAACGAAGGGAACTTCAAGCTGAGCAAAAACACAAAGCTCTACGCCTCTACTCCGGAGGCCAAGACGGTGGCTGAGTTCTTCGCCGCTAAGCTGAACACGGCTACCGGCTACCAAATCAGCGTGACGGACAAAGCCGTTTCTGATGGTCTCTCTCTGCTGATCGACAGCAACCTCGATCTGAACGATGAGGGTTATACTTTGGACGTGACCAATTCAAACGTCACTATCAAATCGAAAACACCGCAAGGTCTTTTCTATGGCATGCAATCTTTCTTGCAGTTGCTGCCCGCTGAGATCGAGAACCCAACCGTAGTGAAAGGCATCGCCTGGACAGCTCCGGCCGTGAGCATCAAGGATGAGCCACGCTTTGGCTATCGCGGTATCATGCTCGATCCTTGCCGCCACTTCATCCCCGTGGAGAACATCAAGAAACAGCTCGACGTACTCGCCCTGTTCAAGATCAACCGCATGCACTGGCACCTGACCGACGATCAAGGTTGGCGCATCGAGATCAAGAAATATCCGAAACTGACCGAGATCGGTTCAAAGCGTATCGACGGAGAAGGAACGGAATACAGTGGTTTCTACACTCAAGAGGAGATCAAGGAGATCGTGAAATACGCAGCTGATCGCTTCATCACAATCGTACCGGAAATCGAGTTGCCGGGTCATGAGATGGCCGCTATCGCTGCCTATCCCGAACTCTCTTGCAAGGGAGAGCAAGGCACACCTCGTGTGATCTGGGGTGTGGAAGACATCGTGATGTGCGCCGGTAAAGAGGAGCCGTTCGAGTTCATGGAGAACGTGATCACAGAGGTTGCCGCTCTCTTCCCGGGTGAGTATTTCCACATCGGTGGTGACGAATGTCCGAAAACCAGCTGGAAGAACTGTCCGCTCTGCCAAGCTCGCATCCGTGAGTTAGGCTTGAAGGGCGACAAAGAGCACAGCGCTGAGGAGAAGCTGCAGAGCTACTTCGTGCAACGCATGGAGAAAGTGGTCAATAAGTTAGGCAAACGCATGATTGGCTGGGATGAGATCCTCGAAGGCGGTTTGGCTCCTACGGCTACCGTGATGTCTTGGCGAGGTGAACAAGGCGGTATCGCAGCGGCCAGCATGAATCACGACGTGATCATGACTCCGGGTAGCGAGGGTATGTATCTCGACCACTTCCAGGGCGATCCGAAGATCAACCCGGTTTCTATCGGTGGCTACACCACGTTGGAGAAGACCTACAGCTACAACCCCATCCCCGACACCTTGGCCAAAGAGGGTAAAGGTGGTTTCATCAAGGGCGTACAGTGTAACATCTGGTCAGAGTATATGTACACGACCGACCTCATGGAGTATCGCATCTATCCCCGTATCTTGGCGCTCTCTGAGATCGCTTGGTCTCCGCTGGATCGCAAGGATTACAAGGACTTTGAGCGCCGCATCGACAACGCACAGGTACGCTTGGATGGGCACAACATCAACTACTACATTCCGCAGCCGGAGCAACCGAATGGCTCTTGCAACTTCGTAGCATTTACCGACAAGGCCACGATGAGCTTCAAGACCAACCGTCCCGTGAAGATGGTCTATACGTTGGATGGCAGCGAGCCGACACCGGAGTCAACGGTCTATACAGATCCGTTTGACATCACGGAGACAACCACGTTGAAGATCCGCTCCGTGTTACCTTCCGGTAAGATGAGCCAAACCCGTGTAATCACAGTCGAGAAACAGACATTGGCACCTGCCAAGGAGGTAGCGAAGACAACACCGGGCTTGAAGATGCAGGTAGCAGATGGCATGTTCTTAGAGTCTTCTCAGTTAGCCAACGTGAAGGAGTGGAAGGAGGTACCGTGCAAGCAGTTGCGTGACCTGACCAGCTACGTGAAAGTAGATGAGGGCATGCGTGGCGTGAAGCAATATGCCGCAGTCGCTACGGGTTATGTCAACATTCCTGCTGATGGCGTTTACTTCCTCTCTTCAGAGTTAGAAGAGGTTTGGATCGACGGCAAACTGTTGATTGACAACAAGGGCGAGGTGAAACGTTTCTCTCGCAAAGACAACTCCGCAGCTTTGGCCAAGGGCCTGCATGAGTTGAAGGTAGTCTTCTTAGGTCATATCATCGGTGGTTGGCCCTCCAACTGGAACGATGGTAGCGTGAAGCTACGCCGTGCGGACGAAGAGAAATTCGCTCGCATCACACCGGAGATGCTCTGCCATTAATCAGCAAACAAACTGATGTCCTAATAAAAGGGATGTGCTCACGCAGAGTGCATCCCTTTTCTTTTCACCCACACCTTATGTGAGCCACGCCCTTTGGTGTCCAACGGCCCATCCGGATTGGCACAAATCATCTTCAACTCCTGCGAAGCACTCGTACGACTCAAGTTATTGATTGCCGCGTAATCCGTCAAGCCGATAAATCCATCTCGCTCAATCACCGCCAAAGCCCGCTCGATGCGTTGCTCCAAGGTGAAAAGCTGTTTCTTAATCACCTTCACGCCACTCATCTCCCGCTCCAACTCCGTTTCATTGCGTAAATCCTTCAACCACGATGGATCGACCTTGAAGTTGACGTTCTTCACCGTCACGTGTCGATAGGCCATCTTGTCATCCGCCTGCTGCATCACCTTCGGCTTATCGTCGTCAAAATCCAACGACAGCGAGAAGGTGCCCAACTCATCCACCTTCACCGTATAGCCCTGCGACAGCATTCGCTTCATGGTGTCGCTCAAGCCCATCAACACGGCCCGAATCACGCTGGGCGAAATCGCCCGATCATAACTGTGCATCTGTTCGATCAACTCCTCGGTGTCTAACAACCGATACGCATCCAACTTGGGATAGACTCGCCTCTCCCCCGTCTGACGAACGTCTGGCATTTCTTGTAACTTATACTTCGGCATACTTCTCTCTCGTGTTAAATTAGTCCATGATACCTAATAAAATTTTCATTCCATACTTTTGAACGCACATTCAATACTTTTGAACGGCCATTCCAAACTTTCGAACGTACGTTCGGTACTTTGGAACGAAGATTTCAATACTGCATAGTTACATCTTTTTCCCTACTCCTCCAAATCTTTCCTCCCATTTCTTTGGAAAAAGATAGGCAACACTTAGGCATTCCTTCCTCCACGTTTGTTGCGCACTCGCTTTTTTTCCTGTATCTTTGTCACGTCCTACGCCGATCGTGCCGTCTCGCAAGGAACGGAACGGAGGGGAGGGCAAGACATATTGAAAGGCGTTTACTACGCTTTGGTTTTGACGTTCTGAAATCCTAGGAAAATTTCAAGATATGTGTCAAAAACAAAAGTGGCGGTGAATGCCCCGTGGGTTTGTTATAGGCAGCCCTCGTTATGCCCAACGGCCATTGGTGTATCCTTACGCCAATGGTTCTTTGGGTATTGAGGTTGTATATATACACATCGGCGTGGGGCTTCGTCGTTGCTCGTTTCGACACATAGGGCCATTCCTAGGAGCCTCAGAACGTGAAGCGAGCGACAGTGCAGGGCTTCACGCTTTTTTTATGTCTTCATCAAACCTTGTAATCTACAGAACATGAACGGTTTCCGGAGTCCTTGGCCGTTGAGAGAGGAAACAAGGAATGGCAAGGATCTACGACAACATAGAGACTAAATTCACAACCGGATTGCAAGGAATCATCGGCAACACCGGAGTCACACGCATAGATTGCTGCATTGGTTACTTCAACCTGCGGGGATGGAGCTTGGTCATGAACCAGGTGGATCGTTTGCCGGGTGAGGAGATCTATGAACAAGATGAACGCAAACAGCGTGTGTGTCGCCTATTGATCGGTATGCATCGCCCCGATGAGGAGTTGGTGCGTCGCCTCTATTCCAAGAACGAACAGTTACCCGATGCAGAGTTCGCCCAGCAAAGCAAACGGCTGATCGCCCAAGATTTTAAGCGACAACTGCAATTGGGAAAGCCGACCAAAGAAGATGAGGAGACCCTGCGCCATCTCTCCGCACAAATGAAAGCGGGCAAGGTCTGCGTAAAACTATACCTCAAAGAGCCCCTGCACGCCAAGCTCTATTTGGCCTACCGTCCGCAAGACACCTTCAACCCCATCCAAGCCATCATGGGCAGCAGCAATCTCACCTACGCAGGATTGACCAAGCAGGGAGAATTGAATGCGGAATTTAGCGACAGCGACAGTGCCAAAAAATTAGCGAACTGGTTCGACGACCGGTGGAACGATCGCTTTTGCTTAGATCTGACCGAAGAACTGATTCGCATCATCGACGAGAGCTGGGCCGGAGAGATCCCTATCCCACCCTACTACATCTATCTGAAAACCGCCTATCACCTCAGTCAAGACGCCCGTGAGAGCATTGGGGAATACAAACTCGACATCCAATTCCGTCACGACCTGTTGGATTTCCAGCAGATAGCGGTCAAGATCGCTGCCAAGAAACTCAACAGCGACAAGTTAGGAGGAGCGATGATTGGCGATGTGGTAGGATTGGGAAAGACCATCACCGCTTGTGCGATCGCCAAGCTCGTGGAGCAGAACCACGCAGGCAGCACCTTGATCATTTGTCCCGCCAATCTGCAAACGATGTGGCAGAAGTATCAAATCAAATATGACTTGAAAGCCGACATCCGCTCCATGGCGAAAACGATGGATGCCTCCCTCATGCGCTCCTATCGACTCATCATCATCGACGAGAGCCACAACCTGCGCAACGCCAGCGGACAACGCTACCAGCAAATCCGTCATTTGATCGAAAAGTTGGATTGCAAGGTATTGCTCTTGACCGCTACGCCCTATAACAAGGATTTCCGGGATTTAGGCAATCAACTCCGGCTATTCGTGGAT
This sequence comes from Parabacteroides sp., assembly GCA_022775005.1. Lineage (GTDB taxonomy): Bacteria > Bacteroidota > Bacteroidia > Bacteroidales > Tannerellaceae > Parabacteroides. Next base: position 4,756 of record JALFJR010000039.1, on the reverse strand, counting down.
GCGGACCAAGATCTTGGCATTCGTCCGGAAGCCTACATCCAAAGCATTGGTGGCGAACGGGAGTTCCAACGGCGACACAGCGACATCCACATGCGTTCCATCCGTGCTTTTGAGCAAAGCCAGCATACAGAGGATTGGAGCGATCTCATCAGGATGTTCCTCATCCGCCGAACACGTACCTTCATCAAAGAGAACTACGCCAAAGAAGACAAGGAGACCCACCGCAAGTACCTGCTACTGCCCGATGGAACGAAGTCCTATTTCCCCGATCGCATTCCTCGCACAGTGAAGTTCCACACGACAGCGGGCGATCAATACAGCCGTCTCTATTCCGACGAGATGGTCACGCTGATGAATTCACTCAAATTGCCTCGCTATGGCTTGATCAAGTACTTTGACGAGGCTAAAGCCACTGACATCACACCTCAGGAACGGCAAATCAAGGAGCACCTCTCCCGGGCAGGAGAACGCATGATGGGCTTCTGCAAGAGCACCTTCTTCAAGCGCATAGACAGCAGTGGCTATGCTTTCCTGCTGACGGTCTATCGGCATATCCTACGCAACGCCCTCTTTATCTACGCAATCGAGAACAAACTGCCGCTTCCAATTGGCGACGAGAATGGGTTTGCTGACAATTATGTGGAAGACGAAGACAGTAATCAATCCCTGTTCAACGAAGAAAACCAAGGGGACGCACAAGAAAAGGAGATGCTGCTCGCTTTCCCCACAGAAATAGATAGCTATAAACAGCTGGCGAAGCGTTATTACGAACGTCTCGCTGAACAAGACAACTGCTCCTGGATTCACTCCGGTTATTTCAAACGGACTTTGAAGCAACAGCTGACGAAAGATTGCGAGCAACTGATCCAAATGATCAAACGCTGTGGCCAATGGGAGCCTGACCAAGATCCGAAACTGAATGAGCTGGAGCGCCTGTTGCGTGAAACGCATCCCAACGACAAGATCGTTGTCTTTACCCAGTTTTCTGACACAGCCGATTATGTCGCCAGACAATTGCAAAAAAGAGGAGTAAGGCATGTCATCAGCGTGACAGGAGACAGCCAAAAGCCCACTGAGGTAGTTGAACGATTCTCACCGGTCAGCAACGAGAAACACTATTCCCCCGAAGAACAATACCGAGTGCTCATCGCAACCGATGTCTTGAGCGAAGGACAGAACCTGCAAGACGCACACATCGTCTGTTGCTATGACATGCCATGGGCCATTGTCCGTTTGATTCAACGTGCGGGTCGTGTGGATCGAATCGGGCAAAAAGCCCATCAAATCTATTGCTACTCCTTCTTGCCTGCGGACAAACTGGAAGAACTCATTCACCTGAAGAAAAAGCTCAACGATCGCATCAATGCGAACGCAAACATTGTTGGCAGCGATGAATACTTTTTCGAGGGCAACGAACAAAACCTGCGGAATCTGTACAACGAGAAGAGCGGCATCTTGGACGAGGAGCGTGACGATGAGGTGGATCTCTCCTCACATGCTTTCCAAATATGGAAGAACGCCACCGATGCCGATCCTGCATTGAAAGCGCTCATTCCGGCCTTGAACAACGTAATCTATTCCACCCAATCCGCGCCCAACGCATGGCCTGGTGGAGTCATCACCTACGCAAAGACCCGCAACGATTTTGACATCTTGACTTGGCTGGATCCCTCAGGAAACATCGTCAGTCAATCGCAAAAACGCATCCTGAGCGCCATGGCGTGCGACAAGCATACCCCGGCTGTAGAACCTTTACCCAATCACCATGAATTGGTGGCCAAGGCGATCGAGCGCTTGGAGAACGAGACGATCACCTACGGAGGTGCTTTAGGTAATCGTTTCACTACACGTTACCGCATCAGCCGTTTGCTCGAACAATATTATAGCCAACCCGCCACGCTCTTTTTCAACCAAGAGAAGAAAGAGCTGTTGAAGTTGACCATTGACGAGATTTACAACTTCCCCCTATTGGAAAGCGCAAAGAGCACATTAGGCCGCATGCTTCGCAACAACAGCAGTGCCGACGAAATGGTAGATACCATTTTGGAGATGCGGAAAGATGGTTGCTTCTGCCGTGTGGAGGAAGATCCCAACCGCAAGAAAGAGCCATCCATCATTTGCTCGATGGGCTTACAACAAGAATCATAAACTTTTAGAACCAGACACCATGAGACGAAATGTATTCAATCAATATATCCAAGCGAATGACTTCAAGGGATTGTTCATCACCGAGATGGGTTGGAACCAATTCAAAGGCCAAGCCGATATGCCGCCGATCGACATCGAGGGGAAAAGCTATCAAATGACCACCATCGCCGAACGAAATGGTTTCCAGATCATCACCTGTCCCGTGCAACACATACCCGCTTCCTCCCTCTGCAAGAAGCTGGATTATAAGCTGCGGAACATGGCCTACGACTATATCTGCATCTTCTATCTGCCCGGCACAGCGCACCACCAATGGATGGCACCCGTCAAGACCGTTGAGAAGCGAGACATTGTCACCATCGAGTATGAGTCAGCCGACAAGGCCGATTTCCTGTTCGCCAAGATAGACAGCCTCTCTTTCGACTTGGGGCAACAGACCTCCATCGTGGATGTCAAGGAACAGGTGCAACACACCTTTGCGGTCAATTCGGAGAAAATCACGAAGGATTTCTACACCGGCTTCCGCAAGGAGCACAAAGCCTTTGCCGACTTCATCACAGGCATTGATGACCACATCACCGATGTTGCCAAGAACAAAAACAAGCAATGGTACACCTCGGTGATGCTCAATCGACTCATGTTCTGTTATTTCATCCAAAAGAAAGGATTCCTGAATGGGGATTTCGACTATCTACAACACAAACTGCATTGGGTACGCCAAGAGAAGGGGCAAGACCGCTTCTTCCAATCCTTCTATCGAGGCTTCCTCTCCCGGCTTTTCCACGATGGATTGAACAAGCCCAAGCACGACGCTGACTTTGAACAGATGTATGGCCGCATACCCTACCTGAATGGAGGGATGTTCGACGAGCATCAACTGGAGCACGACTATGCCGACATCGACATCAAGGATGAGGCCTTCATCCGTCTGTTCAACTTCTTCGACACCTGGCGGTGGCATCTCGACACACGCATCACCGCCAGTGGGAAAGACATCAATCCGGATGTGTTGGGTTACATCTTCGAGCAATACATCAACGACCGTGCCCAGATGGGTGCCTACTACACCAAGGAGGACATCACCGAATACATCGGGAAGAACTGTATCCTTCCCTTCTTGATGGATCGGGTAGCCGAGACCTCTCCCAAGGCATTCACCACCGAAGGCTATGTATGGAGTTGGCTGAAACAGCGTGGCGATCGTTATATATACGATGCCGTCAAGAAAGGCTACTGCCCCGATTGGCCACAACAAATCCCGGAAACAATCGCCATAGGCATCGACACGACCCAACCGAACCTACTTGAGCGACGGGCGCAATGGAACACTAAGACACCTGAGCGATTCGCTTTGCCCACAGAAATCTGGCGGGAAACGATCGACCGTTTGCAACGCTGCGAATCCCTACTGCATAAAATCAAGCAGGGTGAGATCACGCACATCAACGATTTCATCACTTATAATCTGGACATTCGCTCCTTTGTCTATGACCTCCTGCATCATACGGAAGATCATCTGTTCATCCTCCATTTCTATAAAGCCCTGCAACAGGTGACCATTCTCGATCCGACTTGTGGAAGTGGTGCGTTCCTCTTTGCGGCCATGAATATCCTCGAACCACTCTACGAAGTGTGTATCGAGCGGATGCAGGAGTTTCATGCGCAAAATCCACTCCTTTTCAAGCCAGAATTGGAGGAGATCAGCCACAAATACCGCAGCAACATCCAATACTTCATCTTCAAGAGCATCATCTTGCGCAACCTCTATGGCGTGGATATTATGGTGGAAGCGACAGAGATCGCCAAGTTGCGCCTGTTCCTCAAAATGGTAGCCGTCGTGGAGGTGGATAAACGTGCGGAAAACTTGGGCTTGGATCCCCTACCCGATATAGATTTCAATATCCGTTGCGGCAATACCTTGGTCGGTTATGCTACAGAGAAAGAATTGAATAAAGATCTTGTCTGGGGAGATATGTTTGCCAACAAGGAATTCAAAGAAAAGGTGGACAACGAAATGAGATCAGTGGCTACCGCCTACGAACTCTTCAAGATGGTACAGATGCAACAAAACGAGGACATGGTAGCCTTCAAGCAAGCCAAACAACAACTGAAAGAACGGCTTGCTTCGCTCAACCATTCCCTGAACCAACGCCTTTGGAAGGCCACCGCAGACATACCTTTCGAGCAATGGTTAGCCTCTCACCAGCCCTTCCATTGGTTAGCAGAGTTCTATCAAATCATCCACGACAATGGAGGGTTTGATGTGATTATTGGGAATCCGCCGTATGTGGAGTATAATAGAAAAAACAAGGAAAGTAAAAAGGCTATTAGCAACATATACAAATTAGTAGGTTATAAAACTATCAAATGTGGTAACCTCTATGCCTATGTAGTAGAACGAAGTTGTCAAATTTCGAATAACTCTGATAGGTAGTGTAAAATAAACTGTGTCACGCATTATTTCCTATTAGAAAACTCATCGGTCGGGGAACGGCCAGCGCCAAGGGGCGGGACCACCCGTCCCGACGAGCGTAAAATTACAATAATTTAAATCGTTCTCCAAACTTTATGGCCAGTTGCTGTGAGATTGTAGCCCAATTGGCAAGTG
>JALFJR010000038.1 GCA_022775005.1 Parabacteroides sp. | reverse complement strand
TCCGGATGCCTTGGCTGAACGTGTAGTGGAGCGAGACGTGCTGAAAGAGAACACACTCAAATTGAGCGTTGGCGAGAAGGTGGATAACATGTTCGTCTCAGACGTGTTGGATTCATACGGGTTTGAAGCGGTGGATTACGTCTATGAACCGGGGCAATACGCCCTACGTGGTAGTATCTTAGACGTTTTTTCCTTTTCTTACGAATTCCCCTATCGTATTGACTTCTTTGGTGATGAGGTGGAGACCATTCGTTCATTCGATGTGGAGACGCAATTGAGCAAGGAGAAGTTAGAGAGCATCTACATCGTACCGGAACTGTCGAAAGGTTCAAAAGGTAGTGCCTCACTGCTACACTCCCTCTCCCCACAGACCCTGATCGCCGCCAAGGATTTGGCTTGGTGCAAAGAGCGGATTGGGAGTATCTGGAATGAGGAGCCAGTCGTAGGCGATGAGGAATCGTTTGCCGACCAAGCCGCTATGCGGAAGAAATTGGTAATGGATGCTGAGTTTTTGCGAGAGGTGCTCGATTTCCGTCGCCTTCATATCGGTACTCGTCCGATGGGCACAGCTGACGCATCCTTGGCATTTCAGACCCAAGCGCAACCGATTTTCCACAAAAACTTTGATCTCGTCAGTGATACCTTCAAAACATTCCTGTCGAAGGAATATACCCTTTACGTACTGAGCGACCAAGCGAAGCAGGCTGAACGCATCCGGGCAATCTTCGCAGACCGACAAGACGACATCCCTTTTACGGCGGTGAACCGCACGTTGCATGAGGGCTTCTCTGACGAAGCGTTAAGAATCTGCCTTTTCACCGATCACCAGCTGTTTGATCGTTTCCATAAATACAGCCTCAAGAGCGACCAAGCCCGGGGCGGCAAGATATCCCTCTCGTTGAAAGAGCTAAACCAATTCTCGCAGGGCGATTACATCGTGCATATTGATCATGGCATCGGCCAATTCGGTGGCTTGGTGCGCACGGAGGTGAACGGCAAGATCCAAGAAGCGATCAAACTGATCTATCAGCATAACGACATCATCTTTGTCAGTATCCACTCACTGCATAAACTCTCTAAATACAAAGGGAAAGAGAGTGGTGAACCACCAAAGCTGAGCCGCTTGGGCACAGGGGCTTGGGAGAAAATGAAAGGACGCACCAAGGCGAAGGTGAAAGACATCGCCCGAGACCTGATCCTCCTCTACTCCAAACGTCGGCAAGAGAAGGGATTTGCGTTCAGCCCCGACAGCTTCATGCAGCAGGAGTTAGAGGCCAGCTTTATCTACGAAGATACGCCCGACCAGATGAAAGCGACCAACGAGGTGAAGCAAGATATGGAGAGCGATCGCCCAATGGATAGGCTGATTTGTGGTGATGTAGGCTTCGGCAAGACCGAGGTGGCTATTCGAGCGGCCTTCAAGGCAGTAGCCGACAATAAGCAGGTAGCTGTGTTGGTACCCACTACCGTGTTGGCATATCAGCATTTCCAGACCTTCAGGGAACGACTGAAAGACTTCCCCTGCCGGATCGATTACATCAGTCGGGCCCGTACCTCCGCACAGATCCGCAAGACACTGAAAGACTTGGCTGCAGGAGAGGTGAACATCTTGATTGGCACCCACCGCATCGTGGGTAAGGATGTTAAGTTTAAAGACTTGGGACTCTTAATTATCGACGAGGAGCAGAAGTTTGGCGTTTCCACGAAGGAGAAACTGCGTCAATTGAAGTCGAACGTTGATACGCTCACCATGACCGCCACTCCAATCCCTCGTACCCTACAATTCTCGTTGATGGGTGCAAGAGACCTGTCGAGCATCACGACTCCCCCACCCAACCGCTATCCGGTGCAGACAGAGGTGGAACGGTTCAACCCAGACATCATTCGGGAAGCCATCAACTTCGAGATGAGCCGTAACGGACAGGTGTTCTTCATCAACAACCGCATCCAAAACATCTACGAGATGGAGGCGTTGGTGCGTCGGGAAGTACCCGATGCTCGTATCGCCGTGGGACATGGACAGATGGAGCCGGAGAAGTTGGAGAAGACCGTTCTGGACTTCGTAAATTACGAATATGACGTTTTGATCGCAACCAGCATTGTGGAAAGCGGCATCGATGTGCCCAATGCCAACACGATCATCATCAACAACGCCCAGCAGTTCGGACTGAGCGACCTGCATCAGCTGCGCGGCCGCGTGGGACGAAGCAACCGGAAAGCCTTCTGCTACCTCCTCTCGCCGCCCCTCTCCACCTTGACACAGGAAGCTCGCCGCCGCTTGCAAGCCATCGAGAACTTTGCCGAGTTGGGCAGCGGTATTCATATCGCCATGCAGGACCTTGATATTCGTGGTGCCGGCAACATGTTAGGTGCCGAACAGAGCGGTTTCATCGCAGATTTAGGCTATGAGACCTACCAAAAGATCTTGGAGGAGGCCGTTGATGAATTGAAGACGGAGGAGTTTGCCGATCTCTACAATGCAGAAAAGGCGGGGCAGCAAAACAGCGGAAGCGATTATGTTCGCGAAACCTATATCGAGAGTGATCTGGAGTTGCTCTTCCCGCCCACCTATATCCCGAACGATTCCGAGCGCATCTCGCTCTATCGGGAGTTAGATAATATGGAGGAGGAACGAGACATCCTTGCTTTTACCGCACGGTTGAAAGATCGTTTCGGCAAGATCCCACAAGAGGGAAAAGAGCTAATCCGTATTGTTCGTCTACGCCGTATGGCTAAGCTACTGGGTATGGAAAAGGTAATCTTGAAGAAGGGACAGATGAGCCTCTTCTTAGTCAGCAATCCCGATAGCCCTTACTACCAAAGCGAAGCATTCGACAAGCTGATTGCCTTCTTACAAAGCCATCCCAGAGAATGTAACTTGCGCGATCAAAATGGCAAACGAAGCATCGTGATCAAAGCAGTACCAACCGTGGAGAAGGCTTGCCTGATACTGCAAGAAATGATGAACAAACCTTAATAACGTTACGAATAAGAAGATGACTAAACGATTACGCATACTTGCATGGCTCATCGTATGGCAATGCTTAGCCAGCATTTCCATGCTTTACGCACAGCGACTTACCTCGGCCTCCGGTATTGTGAGGGACTCCGTCAGTGGAGAGCCCCTCTCCTATGTATCCGTGATGTTCGACAACTCCACGATTGGAGCCATGACCGATGACAATGGTGCCTTCACCCTCCAAAATGATAAAGGGCTGACCAAATTGGTGATTTCCTCGTTAGGCTATGACACCAAGACGGTCAACCTGAAAGTCAATACCAAAAACGATCTGCTGGAGATTGACCTCAAACCTACAGCTTTTGAGATCGCTGAAGTGGTGGTAAAGCCTAAACGAGAGCGCTATTCCCGCAAAAATAATCCGGCGGTGGAGCTGATCAAGCAGGTCATCGCACACAAGAGCGACAACCGTATCGAGGTCAAAGAGGAGTATCAGACGGAGGTGTATGAGAAACTGAGCATCTCGCTCGACGATTTTAATCCCAAGTTGGATAGCAAATTCGGCAAGAAGTTTAGCTTCATCAAAAACTACTTGGACACCTCTGAGTTCAATGGCAAACCGATCCTGACCCTCTCCGTACGTGAGACACTTTCCGACTATTATTACCGGAAACATCCCAAGACAGAGAAGACCATCACCAAGGCCAAACGGCAGCAGGGAGTGGATAAAGCGATTGACGACGGTGGTTCATTGACCGCCAACTTCGAGGAGATTTTCCAGCGGGTAAACATTTTCGACAACAACATCAACATCATGTTGAACCGGTTTGTCAGTCCTCTCTCCTCTGCTTTGGCTACAAGCTATTATAAGTATTATATTATGGATACGCTGGTGATCGCAGGCGACAGCTGTGTCGATTTGGGCTTCGTACCGGTCAACAGCGAGAGCTACGGCTTCACGGGACGGCTATACATCACATTAGACGGGAAATACGCCATCAAAAAATTGCAGCTTGACACGCCAGCGGACATCAACCTCAACTTTGTCAATAAGATGCGTATTGAGCAGGAGTTTACGCTAACCCCGGATAGTATTTGGGTGATTCAAAACGAGAACACCTACGCCAACATGTCTATCACGAAGGGTTCACAGCAATTCTATGCTCATCAGCTGCGCAACTACGACAATTATCAATTCAATATCCAGAATCGGGATTCTGTGTTTGGCCTGTTGGGGGCGACCCATATCTTACCTGAGGCAGAGAGACGCACCGATGAGTTCTGGATAGAGAATCGTCATGTTCCCCTGAAAGAAAAGGAGTCGGCTTTAGATGACCTATTGGCACAGCTGCGGAAGGTGCCTGTGTTTAATGCTGTGATCAAGACAGCGGAGATCCTGATCACGGGCTATGTCCCTACGCAGCAAGACAAGGATTACAGCAAATTTGATTTCGGCCCGATGAATACCACCTTCTCGGTCAACGAGGTTGAGGGATTCCGTATGCGTGTGGGTGGTATGACCACCGCCAACCTGAACCCGCACTGGTTCGCCAGTGGCTATATGGCGTATGGTATCAACGACCGCCGGATCAAATACAATGCCCAGTTGACCTATAGCTTCGACAAGAAGAAATACCATGAGGGAGAAAGTCCGGTAAACAACCTCTCTTTCATCCAAGAGTATGACCTCTACACACCTGGCCAGGACTTCCTCTTCACCAGTAAGGATAACATGTTCGTGGCTTGGAAGGTGGGTGAGCCCGTCACGATGATGCAGTATATTCGGAAAAGCATGTTGCAGTATCAAAAAGAGTGGCTGAACGGCTTGACACTCACCTCTTGGATTCGTAGTGAGAAGAACGAGGCTGCCGGCTCACTGCACTACGACCAATTCCAATCCAACGGCACAATCGCCGCACAAGATTATTTCAAAAAGACTGAGTTAGGTCTCCAATTCCGTTTTGCTCCGGGCGAACGGGCCTTCAACAGCCGTGAGGGAAAGAACTCACTCTTCAACATCTCGAAAGACGCACCGGTGATGAAACTGTCTCACCAAGTCGGGCTGAAGTTCATGGGTGGTAATTTCAATTACCATCACACGGAATTGAGCGCCGAGAAACGAATCTGGCTCTCCTCTTTCGGCCATATCGACGCATTGATTAGTGCTGGGAAAGTATGGAGCAAGGTACCCTTCCCGCTGTTGATCCTGCCGAACACCAACCAGTCTGTGACGATTCAGCCACAGGCCTTCCACTTAATGCGGGCATTGGAGTTTGTTAACGATCAATACGCCTCTTTCTACCTGACTTATTATATGAAGGGATTAATCCTGAACCGTATTCCCGTAATCAAGTGGCTGCAACTTCGAGAAGTTGTCTCCTTCAGTGGTGTCTGGGGTGACTTGACAGATAAGAACAACCCGGATTTGAATCCGATCGGATTGTATCGTTTCCCCGAAGGCACTACGCCCATGGGAAAGACACCTTATTTAGAGTGCAGTTTCGGTGTGGAGAACATTTTCAAGATTCTGCGGGTCGATTATTACCGTCGATTAACCTACTTGGATCATTCCAACATCAAGAAAGGAGGCATACGTATCGCATTACGATTCTCGTTCTGAATTGTACAAAACATTTTAGTTTTCAAATATATCAAGCAAATGAATACAGCAAAAACAAAAGGCATCACCTTGCAACATGCACCCAACGTGTGGGCACTGACACCTTTGGTCGTTTTCTTGTTGGCCTATTTAGTGGTTTCTTTGATCGCTGGCGATTTCTATAAGATGCCGATCACGGTTGCCTTCGTGTTAGCCTCAATCGTGGCCATCGCAGGCTCTAAAGGAGGGAAGCTGAATCAACGCATCGAGCAATTTTGTCGAGGAGCAGCTAACAGCAACATCATGCTGATGGTCTTGATCTTCATCATGGCGGGTGCCTTCGCTCAGACCGCAAAAGCGATGGGAGCCGTGGATGCCACTGTCAATCTGGCAATGTCCATCCTTCCGCAGAACCTATTGGCAGCTGGAATTTTCTTGGCTGCCTGTTTCATCTCGCTCTCTGTGGGTACTTCGGTAGGTACGATCGTGGCCCTGTCGCCCGTAGCAGTCGGTATCGCCGAAAAGACAGGCATACCTGTGGCTATGATGTTGGGTGTAGTGGTGAGTGGAGCGATGTTCGGAGACAACCTTTCGTTCATTTCAGATACGACGATCGTAGCGACCCGCACGCAAGGCTGTCAAATGGCCGATAAATTCAAAGTAAACATCCGTATCGCCTTGCCTATCGCACTCTTGACCGGATTGATCTACGTCGTGCAAGGCAATGGTATAGACAACAATTATCAACCAGCCTCCATTGAGTGGCTCAAGGTAATTCCCTATTTGGTGGTCTTGATCGCAGCGATCTGTGGCATCAACGTCATGTTGGTATTGCTGATCGGTATCGGGCTGTCCGGCCTCGTGGGATTACTCTTGAACGGTTTCGACATCTGGGGGTGGACCTCTTCCATGGGCACTGGCATCACAGGCATGGGCGAGTTGATCATCGTCACGCTTTTAGCAGGCGGTATGTTGGAGATGATTCGCTACAACGGCGGCATCGACTGGTTGATCCTAAAGCTAACCCAGCATATCCACTCTACGAAAGGTGCGGAATGCAGTATCGCTTCGCTGGTCGGTTTCGCCAATCTCTGTACAGCGAACAACACGATCGCCCTCATCATGGCTGGTCCGATCGCCCATGACATTGCCGAACGTTTCCATGTGGATCCCCGCCGTAGTGCCAGTCTGTTAGACATCTTCAGCTGTTTCGTGCAGGGCATCATCCCTTATGGCGCACAGTTATTGATGGCCTCCGGATTGGGCCAAGTCTCTCCCATCGAGATCATGCAGTATCTCTATTATCCCTACCTCTTAGGCATCGGCGCATTATTGGCCATCCTATTCACCTATCCGAGGAAGTATGCCATTCACTAAACAACGAAATACAGATCTATACTAATCAAAGAGATCAAGCGTGAGCTGTTTCCTTTCTGCCTCCAACTTACGTAGGTGGCGTTTTCCTTGAGGAGTAACCACCTCCAGCTTGTCGAATCGGGTACGGATAACGGTAGTTACCACATAGCTAATATTTATTACCTCACCTAATTCGGAGAGTCGCCGATTGATCTCTAACACACAGTCTATACACATACCGCTTGTGAAAGAGACCTTATCATCGAACATCTGTTTCTTGAATTCCTCGTCTTGCATATAAAAGTCGATTGTTTCTCCACCCTTGTTATAAATACCTTTCCAGCGATATTTGCTGTCTTTCAAGACCGGAGAGATGATCTCAATGCTCGCTCGGTTATCTTTGATTGTCGGTAGCTCGTCGGTGCGCAGAATGAAATAATCAAACTGTTCCCGTTTCACTTCCAATGAACCAGAACGACTTCGATCTTTTTCATTCAATTCGCGCATGGTAAGCTTCACCACCTTTGGATAGCCCTTCAACGCCTCAAAGAAATTAGACTTACATTTGCAGAAACGAGGAGAACTGTTCAATAGCTCCAGTAATCGCTTGGATGGAGTCACACTGGGATCTTTCAGTCGCAAACCTCTACGCAACAAAGCGATCTCTTTTTGCATTTGAGCTTCATCCTCCTCCGAACGATCAACCAACAGTTGTCCTCCTACCGATAGCGATGGGCAACTCATGATCCGCATAAACATATTGATAACAACTGAGATCGCACGGCTATCTTCACCTGCCACAGCTAATTTCTCTCGGAAACCATTCATCTTGTCATGCGGCTCATTATACACTCGCAACTTGACATCCAGCATATCAGCCAAAGCACGCACCAATGTCAAGACCTCCTTCTCGCAACGCTGTAAGATCCATGCGTCTATGTAGCATGACCGATCATTGAACACATAGCGTAACTCCAGTTTGTTTGCGAATTTTAAACTTGTATCACTCATTTATCCTCTTTTTTGTCTGTTTCTTCTCCAACCAACTTCTGATTAGCTCAAACCTTCTACTTGACCATTCACAATATCTATCTGCAACGCCTGCGGTTGTTTGGGCAATCCCGGCATACGCATGATCTCACCCATTACGACTACAATCATTTCCGCTCCATTATTGATAATGACATCTTGCACCTTCAATTCAAAATCTTTTGCGACACCATACGCTTTTGGATCAGAAGAGAAGGAATATTGAGTTTTTGCGATACAAATAGGATAATGTGAGATACCCAAGCTCTCGATCTGTTTAATCTTCTTGTCGGCCAACGATGTATAAATGATCGAAGAGGCTCCATAAATTGTTTTGCTAACCTTCTCTATTTTCACCCGAACAGGATCCGCATCCGCATAGCATAAAGCCAACGGAAGAGAAGGATTCTTTTCAATGATATCAACCACTAAACGAGCTAACTCTTCACCACCTTGGCCACCCTCCGCAAAGACCGTATTCAATGCGAAGCCAACACCCAAACTCCGGCAATGATCCGCTACCAAAGCGATCTCCTCGTCTGTGTCTTGTGCGTAACGATTAAACGTCACAATTACTGATTGACCGAACCGTCTCATATTCTCCACATGCTTATCCAGATTGGCCAGTCCTCGGCGAATACCCTCAAGATTCGGATCCTTAATCAGTTTCTCTTCTACGCCACCATGCAACTTCAAACTCTGTGCAGTCGCCACTATCACAGTCAGTTCTGGACGTAAACCAGCCTTACGGCATTTGATGTCGAAAAATTTCTCCGCACCTAAGTCCGCACCAAATCCAGCCTCCGTAATGGCATACTCTCCATAGGTCAAAGCCATGCGGGTTGCTAACACCGAGTTACAACCATGTGCAATATTTGCGAACGGGCCACCATGCACGAAAGCAGGGGTGTGCTCCGTCGTTTGCACTAAGTTTGGCAATAAAGCGTCCTTCAGCAAAACCGTGATTGCACCAGTAACGCCCAAATCATTCACGGTAAAAGGTTTATCCTCGTAGGTATAACCCAATAGGATATTGCCTATCCGTCGTTTCAAGTCATCTAAATCGGAGGCCAGGCATAAGATAGCCATGATCTCTGAAGCCGGAGTGATATCAAATCCTGTCTCTGTTGGAATGCCATTCACCGAGCCACCTAAACCGGTCACGATGCGTCGCAAACTACGATCATTCACATCGAGTACCCGTTTCCATTTGATCTCTTTCAATCCAACAGCATCTGCTCGATGTTGGTACAAATAGTTATCCAACAGCGCCGTGATCATATTGTGCGCTGAGGTGATCGCATGAAAATCCCCCGTGAAATGTAGGTTGATCTGTTCCATCGGCAGCACTTGTGAGTAACCACCACCAGCAGCTCCACCCTTCATGCCAAAGCATGGCCCTAATGAAGGTTCACGCAAAGCAACAATAGCTTTTTTACCCAAGCGATTCAATCCCAATGCTAAACCGATAGAAACCGTTGTCTTTCCAATACCCGCTTTCGTAGGGGTAATAGCTGTCACCAAGATCAAATGATGTTGCATAATGCGCTCCTCATCGATGAGATGCAAAGGGAGTTTAGCAATATATTTCCCATAGTTCTGCACCTCCTCTCGTGGAACACCCCATTCTTCCGCTAAACCTTTGATTTTTCTAAGCGGTGTCTCCCGTGCTATCTGAATATCTGTTTTCATCTCCTTATATGCTATTCGTGATTTTAAAATATAGAACAAAGTAAGCCTAAAATCCGCTAACTACCAAACGAACATTCGCTCAAAAAAGAAGTAACTTGTGTTTAAAAACAGAAACGATAAAAAACAGGTCATTCAGTAAACTGCAATCCAACAAAAACAGCTACCTTTACCCCCGCTAAAGCGAAAATTTGGCATAAATATTATTTTTGCTTGAACCTTTTTGTAGCACGGCTGTTATTCAAGTACAGAAAGCAAAAAGGAGCGATTATCATTTGTAGTTTTTTGTTAGTAGTATTTGTTTTTTCATATAAGTAGAGTTTGTTATTTGTTTGGTCCGCATGTAGCTGGGAAGCTGGATGCGGATTTTTTGTATGGCTTCGTATCCTTTTGCGTTCGATTTGCACTATCTTTGTCCCGGATAATAAAAGATAGAGTTATGGATAATCATCGTTTTTTAGGATTGATCGAGCAAAGTGTTCAATCTCATTGGAAATTACCGGCTTTTAGCGACTTTAAGGGGACGACTTTCTTATTTAAGGACGTCGCTTGCCACATGGAGAAATTTCATATCCTATTAGCGGAAGCTGGCATAAAACCGGAGGATAAAGTCGCATTGATTGGGCGTAACTCGTCTAATTGGGCGATTTGTTTCTTTGGTATATTGACGTATGGTGCTGTAGCTGTACCGATTTTGCATGATTTCAAGTCTGATATTATCCATCATATCGTGAACCATTCAGAGGCTACGGCCATCATGGTCTCCTCTTCCAATTGGGAAAGCTTGGATGAGCAAAAGATGCCAGCCGTTCGACTGATCGTACGCTTGGAGGATTTCTCCTTGATTTACAGCAAAGCTGATAAGGAAAATTTGGCTAAAGAACGGATTGACACACTTTATGCGCAAAAGTATCCCCTTGGATTGACCCCGAAGGATCTGCATTATCACAGAGAGCAACCGGACGAGTTAGCTGTGCTCAACTACACCTCCGGAACGACCAGCCTTTCCAAAGGGGTCATGATTCCCTATCGAAGCCTCTGGAGCAACACGCAATTCGCCGCTGATCACCTGCCGTTTATCAAAGCAGGAGATAATATCGTCTGCATGTTGCCCATGGCGCACATGTATGGTTTGGCCTTCGAGGTGCTGAACTCCGTCAATAAGGGTTGCCATATCCATTTCATCACCCGTACCCCGGTACCTAAGATCATCAGCGAGGCTTTCACCACCATCAAACCTAAGTTGATCTTGGCCGTACCGTTGATTATCGAGAAGATTATTCGGGGCAAGATCATGCCGGAGTTGGAGAAACCGATGATGCGTATCCTCTTGAAAGTACCCATCGTAAACAATCGGATCTTACGGATTGTCTCCGAGAAGATGGAGGCTGCTTTTGGTGGTAACTTCGCCGAGATCATTATTGGAGGTGCCGCATTCAGCAAGGAGGTGGAACAATTAATGCATCGACTCCGTTTCCGTTATACTGTAGGCTACGGCATGACGGAATGCGGTCCGCTCATTTCGTATGCGCAGTGGGACGTCTTCAAGATGGGATCCGTAGGCCAGGCGGTGGATCGCATGGAGATTCGTATCGACTCGGCCGATCCTGAGCGTCAAGTGGGCGAGATCCTGGTGAAAGGCACGAACGTGATGTTAGGTTATTACAAGAATCCGGAGGCAACCGCTGCTGTCATGATGGATAACGGCTGGATGCGCACCGGCGATTTAGGTACCATTGATCAGGATGGTTTCCTCTATATCCGTGGACGTTGCAAGACGATGATCTTGGGTTCTAACGGGCAGAACATCTATCCGGAAGAGATTGAGGATCGACTGAACCAAATGCCTTACGTGGGCGAGTCGTTGATCGTAATGCAGGGGCATAAGTTGAACGCCCTGATTCATCCGAATTGGGAAGAGGTGGATAAGGCAAACCTGCCCCACTCTGACATGGAGAAGATCATGCAGGCGAATATCGACCAGCTGAACAAGGAGATTCCCGGCCATTGCCGCATCAGTGCGATTAAGCTCTACCAAGAGGAGTTTGAGAAGACCCCCAAGCGGAGTATTAAGCGCTATCTCTACCAGCCGGCAGAAGAGGATTAAACCCTGCATCTATGGAAGAGCATTATCAGGAAGAGCGAGGCAACAGTGTCACCCATCTCATCGGCGTCCTTTTCGCCCTGTCATCCATCTGGATGGTATGGCCTGCTGCCTCTTTAGGCTGGCGTTGGGCAATGGGTGTCCTATTTTTCATTGTCGGCATGTTCCTGATGTTTCTCAGTAGCACGATTTACCATTATCTTCCCGCTGGACGTGCTCGTGACATCATGCGTCGGTGTGACCACATCAGCATCTATGTCATGATTGCCTGTTCCTACACACCCGTTTGTGTCGCTGTCGTGGGCGGCATAGCCGGGTGGACCGTCTTTGCCATCCTGTGGGCAGTAGCCCTTGGTGGCTCCATCTATAAGGTGGTCGCCTTAGGGCGCTATCCCCGTCTGTCGCTCGCCCTTTACCTCCTGATGGGATGGTGTGTGGTGTTTATCGCCAAGCCCGTCTATGAGCGTCTCTCGCCCCTCTCGCTGTTGCTCCTCCTGGCCGAGGGACTGCTCTATACGTCAGGAACCTATTTCTATGCGCACGACTCACGTCGCCACTATCATACCGTGTGGCACATCTTTGTCCTCCTGGGTGCTCTCTCCCATTGGGGTGCAGTACTGACCATCATGTTGGGAGAGATGGCTTAATGATATAAAGTTACAAAAGATCGCATTCTTTTTACTATTAATAATCCGTAAAACACCAAGGGGAAGGGTGCGATTGCGCTTAATCAAGTGTTCGAAGCACCCGAACGTAGGATTCACACATGAAGAGACCGAGGAGCTGCGTCGTTCAGACGCTATGGATACAGTTTCTCGTGTGCACGTATTTGCACGTTCGCACGTACACGCAGGTGTACACGCACACATTACCTATCTTTCGACCCGGCCATTACTAATGACCGAGCTTAGGGATAGGCAATGTCTATCCCATATCGCTTCAACATCACCTGTACTCTTTCAATTTTTTCTGCAACTCCTGCCGGGCAAAAAAGATACGACTCTTAACTGTTCCCAGTGGAATACCCAACTTCTCAGCGATCTCCGTATATTTATATCCACCTATGTACATCGTGAAAGGAATCCGCATTTCATCATTCAAACTTTTGATTGCCGCACCGATTTCTTGCGCCTGATAGTTGCTTTCGGGTGATCCAAAGCCCGGTTCATTGACCAAGTCAATATTATATAGATCAGCAGTTGGATCTACGATGGTTTGCTGACGTACAATCCGATGATAATTATTAATAAAGATGTTACGCATCACCGTTAACACCCATCCTTTGAAATTAACATTATCAACGAATTTGTCTCTATTGTCCAATACCTTCAGCGTTGTGTCCTGCATCAGATCTTGGGCATCTTCGCGATTTGCGGTCAGCGAGAGCGCAAAATTCATCATGTTTTCTTGCATGCTCAATAATTTTTTCTGAAATTGCAGCGCATTCATAATTGTCCTGTTTTATAGGTATGCCATACCTGCATGGTAGGCGCTCTCCAACTATTGGAGGACACGACAAATGTAAGCATTTAAACGGATCTTGAATCAAGCGAGTAGTTAATAGATTTAATTTATTCACAATGAAAGGTATTTTTAATACATTCTTGATTATTGTTAGTTTAACATTTCATGTTCAGTGGCTTACGGCAACAACCAAGCCCCTGGTTTACCAGATTGATATTCAACAAGAGATCGACAAGACCTCTTGGATTTACCTGAAAAATGGATTGGCAGAGGCAGAGTATTTACATGCGCAAGCAGTGTTGATTCACATGAACACTTACGGTGGTTTGTTGGAGGCGGCGGATTCGATGCGCACGGCGATTCTTTACAGCCCTATCCCTGTTTCCGTGTTTATCGACAACAATGCCGCATCAGCGGGAGCCTTGATTTCGATTGCCTGCCAACGGATCTATATGCGCAAGGGTGCGAATATCGGAGCGGCTACCGTGGTGGATCAAACCGGGAAAGCGATGCCCGACAAGTACCAATCCTACATGCGCTCCATGATTCGCTCGACGGCGGAGGCGCATGGCAAAGATACACTTATCACGCAGCAGGATACCACCTATCGTTGGCAAAGAGATCCATTGATCGCGGAGGCAATGGTGGATGATCGAGTAATCGTGCCTAATTTGATAGACAGTGGCAAGGTGCTCACGTTCACAGCCGAAGAGGCCATGAAATGGAACTATTGCGATGGCTTGGCAGAAAGTGTGGATCAAGTAATCACCGAATACATGGGCTATTCAAGCTATGAATTGGTGGCTTATCAGCCCTCCTGGTACGACCGGGTGAAAGGCTTCCTGCTCAGTCCTATGCTGCAAAGCCTATTGATCATGCTGATTATTGGTGGCATCTATTTCGAGATGCAGACACCGGGCATTGGTTTCCCGTTAGCCACCTCCGTGGTGGCCGCTGTGCTCTACTTTGCGCCGCTTTATATAGATGGACTGGCTCAAAGCATGGAGATCTTGGCATTCCTCCTTGGCCTGCTCTTGTTGTTGGTGGAGATTTTCGTGATACCCGGTTTCGGTATCGCAGGTATCAGCGGTATCGTGTTGATTGTTGGTGGATTGACATTGAGTCTGTTAGGAAATCGTGATTTTGACTTCCAGCAGGTGTCAGCGGCTGATAGCGGTCGGGCTGCCTTAACGGTCTTGGTTGGTTTGGGAATCGGTTTTGCCTTGATCCTGTGGCTCTCGCATAAGATAGGTAGCAAAGGACCGTTGCGTCGGGTAGCCTTGAATGCTGATTTGGGCGAAGCGATCTCCTCCCCTACGCATCAAGAGCTGATAGGTAAAGAGGGTATTGCTCAGACAGTGTTACGTCCTTCCGGCAAAGTCCAAATTGAAGGGCAGATTTATGACGGCATTTCCGAGTCGGGCTTCGTGGAGAAGGGAGAGCCGATCGTGGTGATCAAAAGCGAGAACGCACAGGTCTATGTGGTGACGAAAAACTGCGACTAAGCCGTGAAACGGCGGTAAGCGATCTTCTTATCGACTACCACATACTCCAAGGTACCCATTGCCAATAGGTCACTCAAGATGTTGCGAGCCATGAAGTAGTTGATATGCGCCAACCGGCAAAACTGTTTGATGCTGATAGAAGGGTGCTCCTCCAACCAAGCAAACAGGAGTTCAACAGGCTCATTGATTTGCAGAAGCGTACCCTCCGACCGTTTGCGCTTCTTCCAAGCCATGACCAATACCTCATTGGCCAAGATATTCTCATCCGCCACACGGATATAGGCTTTGTATTGGTCATCTTTATCAGGAGCCGTATGCGGACGATCGGCACTGGGGGCGATATAGACCTCCAAGACAGTCTTGCCATTCATATCCCATCGCTTCGCCTCAAAGGGCACCTCCGGACGAGTGTACATCTTCGAGGCAGCCTCGATCATGTAATACTCCTCGTCACTTCGAACTCCCGCAATGGCTCCGTTATCTTTCACACCAATCAGCAATCTGCCACCATCGGTGTTGGCAAAGGCACTCAGTGTGCGGGCAATCTTCTTACTGTCGCTTACCTCAAACTTGAAGTCGAGCTGTTGGTGCTCTCCTTGTGCGATCAACTCCTCTATTGGATGTCTCCTCTTCATTTTGGGTCTTAATTTGATCGGCAAAGTTAAAATAAATACCTACTTTTGTCCATCTAAAAAACATTAAACAGATGTCAGAGGTTCCTTCCCTTATATCCGACTTAGCGGTCATCTTGGTCTCAGCTGGCTTAGTCACCTTGTTGTTCAAGAAGTTAAAACAGCCTGTTGTCTTGGGTTATGTCGTAGCCGGTATATTGGCAGGTCCCTCCATTGAAGAGATTCCCACGGTCTCCGATGTGGAGAGTATTCGTATTTGGGCGGATATAGGCGTGATCTTCCTGCTGTTTGCCTTGGGACTCGATTTCAGTTTCAAGAAATTGATGAAGGTGGGTGGCACGGCGGTCATTGGGGCGATCACCATCGTCATTGGCATGATGACGGCTGGTTATACTACCGGTTTGGCGTTAGGCTGGGGGCACATGAACAGCCTCTTCCTGGGCGGGATGCTTTCCATGTCTTCTACAACAATCATATTCAAAGCGTTCGACGACATGGGGTTACGCAACCAACGATTTGCGGGCGTTGTCTTTGGCATCTTGGTGGTGGAGGATCTATTTGCTGTCTTGCTCATGGTGCTCCTTTCCACGGTGGCGGTCAGCAAGCATGTAGAAGGCATGGAGTTGCTGAACAGCGTGATCAAGTTAGGCGTCTTCCTCCTCTTCTGTTTCGTGGTAGGCATCTACTTGATCCCCTCTTTCCTCAAGCAAACCAAGCGTTTCCTCAATGAGGAGACGATGTTGATCGTCGCTATCGGCCTCTGTTTAGGTATGGTAATCATTGCTACCCAAGCCGGATTCTCTTCCGCGTTGGGAGCCTTTGTGATGGGTTCCATTTTGGCAGAGACCGTAGAGGCTGAACGCATTGAGCGACTGATCAAACCGGTGAAAGATCTGTTTGGTGCGATCTTCTTCGTCTCTGTAGGCATGTTGATCGACCCGGCTATGCTTTGGGAATACAAGGTGCCTATCTTGATCATCACCCTTGTCGTGATGGTAGGACAAATCTGTTTTGCCTCGTTAGGCGTATTGCTCTCTGGGCAACCGATCAAGATCGCCATCCAATCCGGTTTCTCCTTGGCACAGATCGGTGAGTTCGCCTTCATCATCGCCAGCTTAGGTCTGACATTGAAGGTGACCGACTCCTTTCTCTACCCCATTGTGGTGGCGGTTTCTGTAGTGACCACCTTCTTCACCCCCTACATGATCCGACTGGCTGAACCGGCCTATCGCTTAGCTGATCGTTGGATTCCTGAACGTTGGAAAGAGTGGCTGATGAAATTCACGGCTGGTTCGACCACCATCCGTCAAAAGAGCACCTGGCATAAGTTGTTGAAGGCCTTGGCTCGCATCGTAGGCACCTACACGGCGGTTACGTTGGTCTTGATCTTCTTGATGCTCCGTTTCGTAGCACCACTGATACAGACCTATCTGCCCGGCATCCAAGGCAACTTGATTGCGTTGGCTTTGATCTTGGCTATGATCTCGCCCATGCTGCGTGCCATCATGATGAAAAAGAACCATTCTGCTGAGTTCCAACAGTTGTGGCATGATAGCAAATTCAACCGTGGGCCTTTGATCTCGTTGATCATATTGCGTATCGTGCTCTGTGCGGGTATCTTGATGCTCCCGATCGCTCGGCTGATCAATGCGGCTGCCGGATTGTTGCTGGCCCTCTGCTGTGTGCTGATCCTGCTGATCATCACCTCCAAGCGTTTGAAAAAGCACTCCATCCTCATGGAGCGCCGCTTCTTCAGCAATTTGAGTGCCCGTGAATTGGAAGAGGAACGCCATGCGCCCATCAACCAACGTTTCGCCAATCACCTGTTGGAGCGGGATCTTCACTTGGCCGATTTCGAGGTGAAACAAAACTCCCCCAGTATGGGCAAGAGTTTGAAGGAGTTGAATTTCCGTCAGAAATGCAATGTCAATATCGTTACCATTATCCGTGGTGAGCAACGCATCAATATTCCAGGTGGCGAAGAGCGGCTCTATCCGTTCGACAAGCTGGTAGTGGTTGGCGCGGATGACGACCTCACCCATTTCCGGCGTTACATCGAGGAGCGTTACAAGCAATCCTCCGAAGAGCAATCCACGAAACGAGAGGAGATGCGCATGGAACAGATCTTGATCTCCTCCGACTCCCGACTGGTGGGTCGCTCCATCATCGAGTCGGGTATTCGCGACAAGGCCGCCTGCTTGGTGATCGGTATCGAACGAGGCAACCGCTCCATCCAGAACCCACCTCCTACCACCGTCTTTGAGCAGGGCGACATCGTTTGGTTAGTAGGTGAACGCAGCAAACTCGTTCGGTTGAGCGAAGGAAAGACAATCGTATAATCAGTAACAAAATAGGAATAAACATGAAATACATTGGAATTATCCCGGCGAGATTCGCCTCCACCCGTTTTCCCGGTAAGCCGTTGGCCGATATGTTAGGCAAACCGATGATCCAACGGGTGTATGAACGTGTGCAAGGTGTGTTGGATGCCGTCTGTGTAGCTACCGACGACACACGCATCGAGGAAGCTGTCAAACGTTTTGGAGGAAACGTGGTGATGACCTCCGACCGTCATCGCAGTGGCACGGATCGTTGCTACGAAGCCTACCAACGTTGTGGCGCAGGTTATGACGTGGTCATCAATATCCAAGGGGATGAGCCCTTCATCCATCCAGAGCAGATCGAGACCCTGAAAGCCTGCTTCGCCGATCCTACCACGCAGATCGCCACGTTGGTGAAAGCCTTTCGGGCAGATGGTGATTTCGAGCGCACGCTCTTCAACCCCAATTCGCCCAAGGTCGTCTTCAACCAACAACATGAGGCGCTCTATTTCAGCCGCTCCATCATCCCCTATATCCGGGGAGAGAAATACACCGAGTGGCTGAAGACCCATACCTTCTACAAGCACATCGGTCTTTACGCGTATCGGGCAGAGATACTGAAAGAGATTACGCAGTTGCCCCAATCCCCCTTGGAGTTGGCCGAGAGCCTCGAGCAACTCCGCTGGTTGGAGAATGGCTACAAAATCAAAGTCGGCATCACCGACCAAGAGACCATTGGCATCGACACGCCCGAAGACATGGAGAAGGCTTTGGCGTTCTTGAGAGAGCAGAAGGGCTGCTAATTAGCTTGTGTTCAAGATGAAGAAAATTATTTTCTTGCATGGCTTTTTCGCTTCTGGGCAATGCGTGCCAGCGTTAGCGCTTAAGGAGGCATTGGCTGACAACGTGGAGGTCTTGACACCTGATCTCCCCATGCACCCCAATGCCTCATTAGCTTTCATCCAAACACTTTGCGAGCATACAAATCCCGATTTATTGGTGGGAAATAGTTGTGGAGCCTTCTTGGCATAACTCTTTGCGCTAACTATGGCGATTCCGGCTCTTTTGGGCAATCCACACTTCGAGATGACCTAGTTCCTACAAGTGCGGATGGGCGCTCACCGATATAAATCCCCACGCAGGGATGGCAAACAGGATTTCGTCATTGACCAATCGCTCATCGAGGCATTCGGCGCATTGGAATCAAACCAGTTCGCCCCTTGCCAACCCGCTTGCAGAGACAAGATTTGGGGATTATTTGGTGAGCAGGACACCCTCGCCCACTACGAGCCGCTCTTCTTGCAACATTACAATCACTCCTTTCATTTTCCCGGTGGCCATACGCTACTGTGCAGTCTATCTGCATAGCTGACAATTTTTCACTTATAAAGGGCAAAATTTTTCATTCTGCCCTCCATTATACTTAATCATGCCATACAGAACAGCAAAATAGTCATCTTTTAGGCCTATTTTCTGACAATATCTTCAAGAACACTCCGGCACAATGATGGATGTCGTTGTATTCATCCAGATTTTTCCCTGACAATCCGTTGTCGCTCCAATCTACAAAAGATATGCCATAAATGCCCTTTAAATTCTTTTCAAGTGTATCGATGTTAAGAGCAACTTTACAGCTTTGCAAGTTCATTCCATCTACAATATGTTTGAAATATCTGTAGTCGCCATCAATAGTAAAACCTTCATCAGCAGCAATACGGTAAACAGCAACCCAATGACGTTGCTTGCAGAAAGTTTTATCAGAAGCACGATAGCCTCCATGATTCATCATCTGAACAAGACTCTTACAAAGTACGTCTATTCTCTGTTCTTCTGTCAATTCATTTGCTGGAATGAAAGACTCTGCAGCCATACTATATTCAGGAGAGCCTTCATCATTATAACTATACGAATGGACTGGTATGACAGTGGACTCTCGTTGCATTTCGTCAGCATCATATCCAGCAGCTTCCAACTCTGTGATATTCATGCCTGTCACAAATAAATACATGTCTATTACAATACGTAAAGCAGCATCCACTTCTTGTTCAGTCAAATTCATACTTCCATGCGATTCATCGTTTCTCAATTGTCGAAGCATTGTCAGCCTCTGTGAGAATTCTTGATAGGCTGGCATCGGGTTGTTTTTCAAACCACGCAAAGCGGGAAAAGCAAAGACGGCATTTGATAGTGTTGCGCCTTGGCCCTCTTCTCTTGCGGGAATCTCTTCTTTGTGAATGAGATAATAAAGTTTCTTAAGATATACTTCATATCTCATCAGAAGCATGTCAAGATGCATTCGCTTGTCTGACAAACTAAGACCTTCAGCCATGCATACCATGTTCAACGATTCCTTGACAACGCTATCCATTCCATCGAGAATAGGCAGTGATGGCGTATTCAAAACCATAAACAGGTATCTTGTGGTTTCATTGAAACTGCGCATATATCGGGATAATCCCCTAAAATGGTCACTATAAGTCTCAATAATTCTTTCTTGGAGCTTGCGTTCATCATATTCGGGGCGTATTTTCTTACGTGCCATCTCCATCAAATCCTCCATGGAGAATCCGCCCTGCCGAGGTGTCTGATTTGTGGTATCATAGTCAAAGTCTGAATCACCGTTTTCAACATTGCGCAAATCTGCCATGAAAATGGCAAACAATTGCTCAACATTATCAGCAATCATCTGCTTGAACCGCTCAACCTGTGCAAAATCGGGACGATTCTTAAGACTGCGGCGATACCTGCCTTGAATCTTCTTGTATTCCGCCAACTTCTCATCTTCGGAGTAGTTGTCATCCTTCGCAAAAGCGCAGAACTCGCTATCGCTCTTGATATAATCAAACATCAAACCGATCTCACGCAACCAGATTTGAGCTTGTTCTGCTGTCAACTGTTCTGTTTCATGCAGCCTTTGCAGAATTGCCAGCACCTCGTCCATGCTTTTTCCTTTGGGGGGCTGGGGACCTGACCCACCACGTGGCCCTCTATGTCCACCTCCCCTATTACCGCTTCCATCGTCATCTACTAATGTGATGCCTGGCTCTTCATCACTGTCGATGACTTCATACTCGTATGGTTCATCCTCTGTTTGTTGGTTAACCTCACGGTAGATATGGCAATAGATTTGCCAGAACATGAGGAATACCTCATCATAGTATTTTTGGTCTATGACAAAGACACCATCTAAGAGACGGATGCCAGAGAAGTAATGACCAACAAAGCCCCGAAGGTCACAAGCAGGATTCGTAACAGGATGATAATCTGCATCTGAGGGCTTCAAGTTATTGTCCTCATTGTATTTCTTGGCAAGAGCTTCTTGATAAAAGCATT
The DNA here is from genome assembly GCA_022775005.1 of Parabacteroides sp. Lineage (GTDB taxonomy): Bacteria > Bacteroidota > Bacteroidia > Bacteroidales > Tannerellaceae > Parabacteroides. The sequence goes on along the minus strand of JALFJR010000038.1, from coordinate 20,816 downwards.
GTTCAATCCACTGCCGTATTCCATCTTCCATCTCCAGCACGAAGTGCGTATCTTCACGCTCATGCTGATAACGTGAAAACCACTGCAAATATGGGTCACTGGATTGAAGCAGCCTGTATGTATGAGCCACACTTTGGGTTTCAAACTCTGGATTGAAGTCAGAGATAGCCATATCGCAGAACTTATTGAAAGCCAGTCTGATGTTTCCTACGTTTACATTATGCCAAGAACAGTCAATAATGTGGCAATCGTCCTTATATTTACAGGTACGGTTCACACGGCTGATAGTCTGAATGGCATTGATGTCGCTGATTTCCTTATCGAGGAAAAGCGTATGCAACTTAGGCTCGTCGAATCCTGTCTGCAACTTATCAACTACGATAATCAAACCATTTTTTGCCTGACGGAAGTTTTGAATCACTTTCTCTTCGCTCACACCACCATTCAGTGTAGCGCATGATTCGTTCTTTTGATCATCACTATAGATGATAACAATAGGAGCATCCTTGTATTTCTCAAACGCTGGTTCCTGGCATTTTTGAGCGTACAGTGACCGTATGATGTTGAAATACTTGATGGCATTGGGAATACTTCTCACTGCCAGCATAGCTTTTCCTTCTCCGCGAATTTTCTTATAGACCAGACTCACAAGACGATGCACAATGAATTCTGCAATCTTACGCATACGTGGTTCATAAGAATAAACACGATCTTTGCGTAGGACAATGTTTATATTATCTTCATCGCTGTCTTGTAACTCCTCAGGCAGTTGGAAATCAACAGGTACTGCGTATGGTATGATAGCCTTTGTGGGGTCAAGAATATAGCCGTCTTCAATCGCTTCGCGCATGGTATAACAATCGAAGGGAATCCACATCGGTTTCGTCAAAGCACTACGAAACTCGCCAAACTTCGCCAGTGTTTCCTCGCTTGGTGTAGCAGTAAAACCTATCAGCAGATTCTTTTTCACTACTGTTTGACCACCCACATTGAATGTCTCTTGCAATCGGGCGAAGAGGTCTATCATTTCCTGATTGTTCTCTCCAGAATTGCTACGATGAATCTCGTCAATGAGGAATGCCACACGCATCTTCTTCAGTTTCTTACCCGCTGCCGACAGGGCATCTTGCAAATCCAGAAACTTCTGAATATTCACCACGATGATGCGCAGTTTGCCGTCCAAGGCATTAATAAATGTGTCTCGATCTGTTGCCTCTACAAACATCGACTTGTCAATGTTCATGTTCATCATCATAGTATCTAACTGGTCACGCAACTGCAAGCGGTCCACCACAATCATCACCTTGTCGTAGGCATGCACTCCTTCATAACGATAGTCCTTCAGTTGCAAGGCTGTCCATCCGATAATATTACTCTTACCGAATCCGGCTGCATACTGCAATAAAAGGGAATACACGAACTTATTGTTAAAATAACGTTCGCGCAGCAATATGATTTCCTCTATCTTTTGAGGCGTTATCCCCTGAGACTGCAAATAAGAACGAAGCTTGTTGATATAGTAACCAGGTTCCTTCTCGTGGTCAAGCATTTCCGTAATGCGCCCCATAATTTTGTCGCAACCGAACTTTTGCTTGGGGCGCGGTGCAATCAAGCGACCAGTGTTCGAGGTGCGTTCTTTTTCTTTTGCCCCCTCCTTCTTTACATACTTGTACTCAATAAAGTTGTAGTAGAGAATCTCTTTCTCTATCATCTTCTTATCGTACAGTGCCCGCATCACCTCTTCAAAGCGTTGCTTCTCTGTTTGTGCTGAAGCTGTAACAGGATAAATCTTGAATGGTTCCAACACAATAGGTGTCAGTTCATCCACTGTCTTTGCTGGCTCACTTGTGAATCCCTGATGAGCAACGTCGAAGAACTGGCTAATGCCTCGCATCACGTATGTCTCGTTGCAGTCGCTTGCTGTCAAGTGTATGGCTTTCTCGTAGATTGCCATTACCTCTTTGCGCTGCTTCATCGCCTTTGCGTCACACTTCTCCAGCTCTGTCAATGCTTTCAAAGTAGCAAGATAGTCTTTGGCTACCTTCTGACGTCCATTTACACGTGCCGTCTGTCCTTTTGTGGAAGATTTCAGTTCCATGTAGCCAATGTAGATACCATTGACAAAGAACATGATGTCAGGACGGATAGTATAAAGCTTTACCTCGTCAACTTTGAGCGTATGACTCGACTCTTCAACAGCACAGAAGATATTCTGTTTGAACTCTTCATCACCTTTTAATTCTGTTCCTGAGACATAGAATAGCCAGACCTTTTCACCCTCGAAGGTGATGGACTTGTGCCCATTGATGTAGGTAGCCACATTCTGAGCATCTAAAAGGGTTTCCTTCACCTTGTCCTTCAAGGCGTTTTGCAAAGTCTGTTCATCGTTGCTGAACTTCCTTAGCAAACGTGCCCATGTCTCAGGCTGGCTATTCTTGACGAACTCGCCCATAATGGAAGGAATGAACAAATCATTGCTTACAACAATGTTGCTCACGTTGCGATAACCCAAGCCTCCTTGTTCTTCAAGGCGGCATAGGAATTCCATCACATATTCATGCTGTATCTTCAGTTCGTTCATACGCAGATGATTTTACTTTTTAATTTCATTATAGAGTGCCAGCCCTTTTGCCGTCAGCATATACCTTTGGCGGGGATGGTTGGGCTTATCAGGATATTTCATACGCACAAACCGCTCCTTCAATGCAGGGTTAAGATATACCTTCATAAAACTTTCCCTATCTTTAAGCCCCAATACTTTTAACGTATCTTTTATCGTCACCTCATCATGCCCGACAACTTCAACTAACCTCTTGACATACTCATTGTTTGTACTGAACTTGTCGGGTAACTTGCCGGGTAACTTGTCGGGTAACTTGTCGGGTGATTGTTCGCTGTCAGGTATCTTCCATTCCTCTGGTGCATCGATCATCATATATCTGTTTTTCAATGTATGATTCTCGCCCAGTAACAGATTTCGGAAGAAACGTACCAGAAATATTGGTTCATAACCGATGCCTTTCTCCAAATTCCGATAGTTGGCTCTTACCAGCGCATTGCGGAAATACCAAGAGTGGCGTTCGAACATATCGTTGTTTACACTAAAACCTTGTGAGCACAGGTACTTGATGGTGAAAATTGCTGTGGTACGTGTATTACCTTCGCCAAATGGATGTATCTGCCATAAACCTGAAACGAATTTTGCCAGATGCTCCACCATTTGGTCCTTGTTCAATCCTGTATAGTCAAACTGATGTTCCTGGCCTAAGTCGTACTCTATGGCCATACGCAAATCCTGCCAACGTCCATAAAGCACAGAATCACCTCGCAGCACCCACTCCTTTTTAGAGATGTCATAGTCGCGGAATCGTCCAGCATGTTTGAACACTCCCTCGAAGATGGCACGATGAATAGCCGCAAGTCCAGCAACACTGTAGGTAAAAGCATCTGTCTGAAGGAGTTTAGATATGTTACTCGAAACTCGGTCTGCCTCTTCCTTGTCTGCGTCATCTTCGTCGTGGGTTGTTTTCTTGATGTAGTATTCCTTCACCAGTTCGCGTGCTTCATCGATGGTGATTTCACCCTCAATATTCCTACGTGCGGTATCCTGCAGATATTCTGAAGTTTTCAGTCCATCTACAGCCTGCAGTCCAATCGCCACACGCCAAGCCTCGGCCCTCTCTTTCTTTTGGGGCTCACCTTGACGTATATACTCGTCGAAGTTGATATATTGCTCTTTCTCGTTCATACGCAGATGTGTTTTATACGGCACGCTGGCCCGTTACAACTTCATTTATTAAAGCTCGTTTTAGTCGTTTCAGAGCGTCTATCTGTTTACCAATGTTTTCAGTGGCTGCATCTATCCTTGAGCATTTCTCATCAAGGTACGCAGCAATGGCTTGCTGTTCCAAAAATGGAGGTAATGAAACAAAATGACTGGCCACTCTATCTATCTTTATGTTAATACGAGTAAAGCCTCTTGCTTCGAAACGTAAAGCATCCCTATACATTTCAGAGTTTAACTGATAGTTTAAAAACGGAGCGTAACAATTATGATTAGTTATTCTGAGTCCTCTACAGAAACTATTCAAATAGACCTCACCAGGATTGCCTAACACTACTGCTGGTTTTGCTATGCTCTCATAGTCTTCAGAACTCATTAAAAAAAGCAAATCCCCTGTTTTTACCTGGTTCTGTTGCTCATTATCTCCCATCGCAACATAATTGAAACTGTCATTGTCAACAACAGTGTTATTAAGTACATTAGTAAAAGGTACATAAGGTTTCGTCTTGGTCTCATCATCGCAGCGGAAATCATCTCCAGATTTCCCAGTTAATCCACTATACGTGTATCCAAGGTCTTTAAGACGGAAACGTTCCCAATGCTCTGGGATCAAGCCAATCCATTCTACGCCAGAATCTTTGAGAGAGACATTTGGGTTAAGTCCACGGGTAACGGCATGATGAACGACACTCTTCTTCAGTCGAGCATACGCATCCTGCTGTTTCTCTAGGATTGCAATACGCGCGTCAATTTTTCCAAGTTTCACATCCAGATAATTCACTATGCGCTGCTGTTTGGAAAGTGATGGGATGTCAAGCTCGTATGTTCGCATGAACAATGGTGAAATCCTTTTTAGGCCACCGACACCACACATTGTTGCACATGCTCCTTCCTGAAATTTGGCAGTTTGAGTGATGTAAAACATATAGGTGTTAAGAACTTTATCGTTCATGCGCAATACAAATATTTCCGAACTACCAAAACCAACCCCTTGCTTCATATTATTGGCGATAGCTATATTGCCATTTTCAAAGCATGGAGTCACTTTAGCAACCAGTAGGTCACCGTCTTGGAAATATGTATATTTCCCTTTCCCTTCTGCAAATGGAATATCTTGATAATCTATAGCTCCGTTACGAAGACTCTCCATAGGAACAAAAGAAACTTCGCAATCAAGACTCTCCCCTTTATACTGAGGATTTAAAACAGAGAAATCTTTTAACCTCATAAATCAATCCCCATTAATTCATTATTCAGTGAGCGAATCTCTTCCAGCACATCCTTCACCTTATCAATCTTCTCCGGGACATAAAACTCCTTGTTGAAATTCAGCTCCACGCCAACCACATTCTTGCCAAGTACGTATGGCTTGAATACATACTTCTTCATGAATGCATCTACCTCACGTTGGTTCTCATGCTCGTCAAAATGATGAGGAATAATCTCATAGTCAGCTGTGGTGCGAGGTATAAGCTCCACCTTCAGCGACTTCTTCCCCTTTGAGGTGCTCAAGTCAAACTTAAAGACTCCGCAGCCCAAAACCTTACGTCCTTCTTTGCTTTCACAAATAATCGTTTCCTGCTCTTGGTCGTAACAATAAGAGGTGCCATCTTCGAGTGTAATCACGATTTTGTCTTCATCTATGTTGGCAGCCTTCAATTTGTTTTTCAGCGCATTACCAGCATTTGTGTCAAGACCTTTCAAATCTGTCAATGTCTCATCGTTCAACACGACTGACTTAATCTTTTTCAGGGCGAAAGGCTCTTTAAGATACTCACCATTCACATCCACCTCCGTCAGCGTTAAACTCTGTTTGTTATAGTAGAAGTGTTCACGGTCGAATATCTTGCAGATGTCACTCGGCTTGAATTCTGTCAGAGTTTTAACAATCTCGGAACGATGTTCCTCTGTCATTTCACGACGCTTATCACCCTTGGCTTTCTTTAGCAAACGCCACAACTTACTACCATCGATGAGTGCCACTTTATCCTTTCTTTCAAAAGGCTTCTGCTTGTTCATAATCCACAGGTAGGTGTAAATACCTGTGTTAAAGAACTCATTCTGCGGCATCTGAATGATGGCTTCAACCCAGTCATGGTCAAATATATATTTACGGATATTGCTCTCTCCACTACCGGCATCGCCACTGAACAACGTAGAACCATTATGTACCTCTACGGCAATACCATTTTGGGCAAGTTGCCAAAGGATATGCTGCATGAACAGCAGTTGCCCGTCGCTTACCGATGGCAGACCACCAGGGAATTGCCCCTTTTGGTCGTTCTTGATTTCCCTCTCGTAGCCACTCCATTTCGTGCCGTATGGCGGATTAGCCACAATCACATCTATATCGCGTCCCATACAAGGAGCGGTGGTAAGTGTGTTACCATAGTAAATATGAGAATGGCTACGAAAGCGACTCTCGATAGCTGCTAAAGCATAGAGTGCATCATTGTATTCACTGCCCCATGTGTGGATATTCTGATAGCCAGTCTGTGTATGCAAGCGATCTGCCACACCAAACAACAGGTTCGCACCACCACAGGTTGGGTCATAAATATGGATATTCTGATCTTTCGGCTTTGTCACCTTTGTAGCGACAATATCCGCAATCAGTGAGATAATATCATCAGGCGTATACTGCTCTCCAGCAGTAGAAGCACTGATGTCAGCCCACTTGCGTTTGATGTGTTCCTCCAAAGTGGTGATGGCAGAGTTGTCGTAGGGCGAAAGGTCTATCTTCGACCAAGCCGTGATAACAGACAACAGTATCTTCTTGCTACGCAGTTCAGCCACATAGTAGTCCATGTTCAGGAATTTCTTTTCGTCCTTTCCACGCTCTATGCCCAACAGTTTCTTCAGCACATCGTCAAAGGCTTTCAGGTAACTGTTAAAGTCCTGTTCAAAGGTCGTATCATTACTACAGATGCTACTCAGCGTCTTGCCCTGCATGACAATGTAGTCATTATATCCGCAATCCATGTCGATGAAGGCCTCCTTAAAGTCCTCAGGGTCATCCTTCACGGTCAGCCCCTCCACTACTTCCACACGCTTCATTGCATTGAGCATACGACCTTCGAGCATCATCAATGCGAAGAACGGCATCATGTAGGCAGGGAAGTCACTCTGCTTCACGCTGGCAGCCAGCAGCAAGTCTGCTATCGCCCATATATCGCTCTCGTAGTGCATGATGTCCCGAGGCTGAGACTGTATATTATTTTGTTCTGTCATATTTCGTTATATTATCAATTTCTGCTGCAAAGTTACAAACTATATGTGCACATTTTAGCTGATTTAGAATAGGCCATTATCGGTCTGATAATGGCCTATCTACTAACTTCTATTATTTTAAGAACTTATCAATGCCTGAAAGACTTAAGGTTGCCCTACCTCCTGTTGCTTCCCAGAAATTCGTCTGTCTCTTATCGTTGACAGCGCCTTGTTTTTCCTGTTTTAACATGTCTTCTTTGATTAATGCCCAATGTTCATCTGACACAGGTTGATCCGTTACAACGACAACAAGAGCCCTAAAATCCTTTTGAGAATCCTTGTAATCAGGTTTTCTTTTCCCATATTTTTTGATGAAATCATCCATAGTAATCGTACTTTCTGATTTTGCATAGAATGTACCATCACCCCATGTTTCCTGTTCGAGCGTAACATCATGAAAGACATGCATATCAGGAACACTTTCTGCTGGCAACAACCCCATCAAATAAAGCTCTATTGGAGCAAAATATCCATTGCTAAGTTCCTGACTAAACCCATCAAAGCCCCATTCTTGAGCCCTGGTAGAAGTTGCCCAATATTTTTGTGGATTTCCGTCAACATTCCGTTTAAGAGTCTGATAATTGAAACCTCCTAATATTCCATCAATATCCGATGTACCCCAATGAATACTCTCTCTATAAGAACCATCAACCAACGCATATTCTTGACCGATATCAACGGCACCCCAATAATGAGCCAGTTCATGCAAGAAAGGCCCAGCGGAAAACAGACTTGTCCGTAAAGTTAAATGGTTTACACTTTTAAGATATCCTTTGCTTCCGTAAAGAGCCGAACTGTTTATTTTATTCATTCCAATACCTTCAATATCCATTTTGACTGGATAAGCAGTACCACCCAGAGTAAAGTCTTCTCCTGAAGTATTATAAAGGAAAAAGATGAAATCAAAAGCATCTTCGAATTTTGAATAAATATCCTTACAGATCTTTTGTTCGTAGTTACCATACAAGAAATCTTGTAAATCTGCTACGCCCGTATATTGCAATGCAAATCCTTCCGGATGCATAGACAGATTCTTTCCGATTACCAAAAAACCACCATTTTGTTTAATGGATAATGTATCTTTAAGATCACTATTCTTGTCAAAGAATATGATTTCCGCTTCACGTGGTTTGTTGGTTTCATTACGGGCAATGATGTATTTCAAGGTATGACTTGACAAACCACGAAGAGATGCGTCATCAATAATCCAATCGACATCAGGCATTTGTACGTCAAAGTCAACATTGCTTTTAACTTCTACCGAAATGGTCTCACCTTTATCGCTTACATTATATTCATTTTGCGAAAGTAGAATAATGGCACCACCGGCCTGATAAACTTTTACGGTTTCGACTAAATCATCACTTTTGAACGTAATTTCACCTTCCCGTTTTTCGGCATCTTGATTCACGGCAATCTCCAGCGTATGCTTATAGGTCGTCATCGCACGAAGCGAAGATTCCTTAATCCAATCCTTTGCCTTTTCCGAAATCTCCATTTTGTAATCTATGTTAGCTTTCACTTCAATTTCGATAGTACCACCCTCTTGACTCACTTCATATTTATCTGTAGTAACAAGCAGAGCATCTGCACTTTTCTGAGCAATGGTAAAGGTCTTACTGGCGGTTCCTGCTTTGATTGTAACTGATACACTACGGTCTTCATAATCCGTATTTTCCGTAACGGCAAACTTGACTGATGCACTCCCTTTTGTTCCGCTTGTTGCAGAAGCAGTACACCAAGTTGCACCACTCGTTGTGTTTGCCACGTTTACAGTCCAATCTTCATTCGTTGAAAAAGAGATGGATTGTTCTCCCTGCACACTGGAAAATGACAAACCATTTGTGATAAGATTAGCATCAATGATTATTTCAGACTTAGGCACTTCCGGCGTTGGGGTTGGTCCAATAGGATCGTCACCTTCCTCGCTACAAGCTATGAAACTTGTGCACATAAGAATAGCGAATAAAGCCATTCCAATAAATCTAAGTGTTTTCATAATCTAATCATTTTAAATATTACATATAACAACGCATCCAGTCCTTTATGTAAGACAGGGACAAAGTTATAAAAGAATCATAAACTCACATAAGAGAATTAAAAACATTTGCTTAGAGAAATTTATCTCATTGGTAATCTGTTCTGCGTTCCTGTTAGTTGGTGGATTTATGTAAAAAGACTCTCCAGTTAGCTTCCAAGAGAGAGGAAAGCTTTTTAACGAGAAACATCGCGAATCTCCCCCTGCAACGCTTCCAGGAAGCGGGCGGCATGGGAGCCATCCATCTGCACATGATGGAATTGGAAGGAGATCGGCAGAGTCGTGCGCCAAAAGCCTGACCGATACTTTCCCCACATCACCATCGGATTACAAAATAGATCGGTGTATTGATTCACGATGCTGTCCAGCTCCGTCTGGATCATGGCCGAGGTGCCTACCACCATCGCCTCCTCCCGGAACTCGCTCTTGCAGGCCGCTGCCACCTGTGCCGTCAGTCGCAGATAGTCGGCATTGAATTGCCGCAGATCCTCGTTGAACAGGATGTCGCAAGAGTTGATGCCCCCTTGCCGGTTCGGTACGATGACGTTGATCGCCAGTCGGTCATAACGCATCAGCTTACCGCCCTCGGGCAATAGGTAAAACTCCTCGATACGGCTGGCTGCCCTGCCAACACACCAGCAGAGCAACATGTTAAACTTATAGTTATTACGTTTGGCAAAACGCACCAAGCGACTCGCATCCATCGTTTTGGTCAAGGTCACCATGGGCATGGGCGACTTCATCCACAGCGCGAACGCCACTCCTCGTGAAGTCTTTGCGGGATCCATTTCTGTTTTCATAAGCATCACTCCTTTTTCGTGTGGCGAAGATACGGCTTTTTCCCATAATCAGCTACCCGATTGGCTGTGCAACCAGTATAAATATCCTGCTCAATTTTTATTGCCCATGGTTTTGAAAAATGACGGGCAACCGCCGAAAAAACCATGGGCAATGTTTTCTAAAACCACGGGCAACGTTTTTTATTTCTACGGGCAACGTTTTGTGAAATTATGGGCAATGTTTTGTGAGACAATGAGCCATATTTTTTGTATGTTTGTGCAGCATTCGGAAAAGTGCTGAGAAACAGTGTCAAAACATAAACCAATCAAAATATAGCTCATGAAACGTATCCTTTCAGTCTTGACTTTGTGCGCCATGGCCATAGCAGCTAAGGCCCAACCTATTACCGAGAAATACGCACGTTTTCTGACGATGCCCAACCATTACGTCTGTTACCGGGCGACCGATCCTATCAAGGTGGATGGCAAGCTCAACGAGTCGTCGTGGAAGAACGCCGAGACCTCTAACGCTTTTGTCGATATTAGCGGTGAGGGCTTTCCCGCGCCACGCCACCAGACCCAAGTGAAGATGCTTTGGGATGAGGAATACCTGTATGTGGGTGCGGAGCTTTCCGAGCCACACGTGTGGGCAGACATCAAGCGGCATGACGAGGTGGTCTATTACAACAACGATTTTGAGATCTTTATCGACCCCGACGGCGATGCGCACAACTATTTTGAGATTGAGGTGAATGCCATTGGCACCCTTTTCGATTTGGCTATCGAGAAGCCCTATCGTGCCCCCTCGCCTACTTTCGTGCAGTTCCAATGGGATTGCCCAGGCATTAAGGTAGCCACCAAAGTGCACGGCACGCTCAACAATCCCAAGGACGAGGACCAGGGTTGGACAGTGGAGTTCGCCATCCCTCGCAAGGCCATCGCGCAGAGTTTTGAGAACTATCTGCAAGCCGGTAACTACCTGCGTGTGGGCTTCTCGCGGGTAGAGTGGCAATTTGAGTTGGAGAACGGCAAGTATCAACGCAAGAAGGATGCCGAAGGCAAATACCTGCCCGAGGATAACTGGACATGGGGCTCTACGGGGCAGATCGCCATGCACATGCCGGAGCGTTGGGGATTTGTCTATCTGAGCGACAAGACCGTAGGTGCGAGCGAAGCCCAGGTGCCGTTTGCTTATCCGGCTGACTTCGAGATTGAGCGCCTGCTTTGGGCGATGTTCTATGCGCAAGAGGAGCAGTTCCAAAAGACGGGTCGCTACTACTCCACCGTTTGGCAATTCGGATTGACCGACAAGGAGTGGGCGATGCTGCCGGAGGGTGCTAAGCTGAGCGTAGAGGCCATCAGCCGCAACTACGAGATCACCGTGACGAAAGCCGATGGTAAACAGATCTATATCGATGCGGAGGGTTACCTGCGTAGGCGATAACCGAGAGCATTAACGACTAATCACAAATAACTATCACTAAAGACATTATTGAACATGAAGAAATTATGGTTAGGTGTGTTGGCACTGATCGCCTGTGTATCGTGCCAGCAAGCCATTGACGTGAAGGATGTACCCGTGTACGCATGGGAAGGTTATGCAGGTGCTGCCCAACTGCGTGAACATTTCGCCCAATACAAGGAATATGGTTTGAAGGGCGTTTGTATCAATGTGGGATTCAACGTGGCGAATGCGGACACGGCTGCCCACTTGGCCAAGGAGTATGGCCTTGAGTTTCACGCTTGGTGCCCTATGATGGTGCAGAATCCCAAACAAGAGGGGGTGGATTCTACGATGTACACCGTGAATCGCTTGGGTGAATCGGCCTACGACAAACCTCCCTATGTCTCTTACTACACCACATTAGATCCTCGCAATCCCAAGGTGGCGGAGTTTCTCACGGAAAAGGTGAAAAAGATTGCCGCCATTCCGGAGGTGGATTATGTGCAGCTCGACTACATCCGCTATGCCGATGTGATTCTGAGCCGCGGCTTATGGGACAAGTATGGCTTGGTGATGGACAAGGAATATCCGAAGGCCGATTTCTGTTATTGCGACCAGTGCGTAGCGGATTTCAAGGCGGAGACAGGCATCGACATCCGTGCGACAGCGGAGCCCGATACGGTCAAGGCGTGGGCGAAGTGGCGTTGTGACAATGTCACCCGGTTAGTCAACCACATCTGTGACGCTGTGCACGCCATGGGTAAAAAGGTGAGCGCTGACGTGTTCCCCGGCCCTGACAGCCATGCCGTTTGGATGGTGCGCCAGCAATGGAACGAGTGGAATGTCGATGCCGTTTTCCCGATGAACTACAACGACTTCTATCTGGCCTCACCCGCTTGGGTCGGCGAAATGGCCGCTGAGGAGGCAAAGCGTGTATCCGCTAAGGGCACTCCCGTTTATAGCGGTCTCTTCATCTGCCACGACTGGAGAAACAAGGATAAGATCACCGATCCGGAAGGTTCAGGATTGCTTCCCTCTGAGATCGCGGAGGCCACGGTGACCTCACTCGAAGGCGGTGCAGCCGGCATCTGTCTGTTCACGGGCAACGGCATGACCGAAGAGCATTGGATAGCGCTCTCCAAAGCAATCAAAGAGTATGTGGCCAAGGGGAAATAGCGATCAGGTAAAATGGCATAGATACCAATAAAAAAGGCCATCCATCACGGACAGCCAATTTCAATTGTTAACCTTAAATCTAATACCATGAAAAACACGTTGCAAATATAGAGACTTTATGTTATACAACATGCTTTCGCAGCATAAATCTTCATCGTTTTAATGTTTTTTAGGGGATATGGGGCTTATTCCACCTTCCGATAACTCCAGATGGCCCAAATCCAAGCGAGAATAGCGTAGAGGGAGAGCGCGTGGAAGTTGGGCAGGAGGTCTTGGAAGGTACTACCCTTGAGGTAGAGGGAGCGCATCACCTCAATGAAATAGCGGAGGGGATTCAGAAAGGTGATGGTTTGTGCCCACCTCGGCATACTGGCGATGGGAGTCAGCAAACCACTCAATAAGATGAAGATGACCAGAAAGAAGAACATTACCAAGGCGGCTTGCTGAGCCGTATCGGAATAGTTGGAGACAATCAACCCCAGACTCGACACGATAAGAATAAAGAGCGTGGCGAACAGATAGATCAACCCGATATTGCCCGCAGGCACATAGCCGTAGATCAACCGAGTCAACAGCATGGAATAGGACAAAATGAAGAGACCCACCGCCCAGTAAGGAATCAGCTTCGAGAAGATAAACGCAAAACGACCAATGGGAGTCGCGTTGATTTGCTCAATGGTGCCCCTCTCCTTCTCGCCTACGATGTTGAGCGCAGGTAGGAATCCGACGATGAGCACCAAAAGCATGGCGATCAGCCCGGGAATCATGAAACATTTATAATCTAATGTGGGGTTGTAGAGATAACGGGGAGCTACGGTCAACCCCGGCTGGCTGACAGCCGAAGCCACCGCGCCCTGCTCCTCCCTCAACTCCGTCGCATAGTCGGTGATAATCTGCGAGAGATAAGAAGATCCTAACCCCGCCTTCACGCCATTGACCGCATTGGCGGAGATCAGCACACGACTCACTCCCTCTCGCACCAAGTTCCGTTCGAAATCGGGCTCAATCTCCACGATGAAATCGGCTTCGCCAGCCTCCACCCGATGCAAGGCAGCGTCGTAAGTCGATGAGACATCCGTCAATGAAAAAGAGGTGGAGGCCGACAGCTTTTGGATCAAACGTTGTGACCAGGTGCTGTGGTCGTTGTCGATCACGCTGATGGTCAAATTCTTTACCTCCTGCGTAGCCGCCCGAGGCATCAAATTGATCATACCAATCGGCAGGACGATAAAGACGATCGGCAGGATGATGTTTCGCATCATCTGTTTGAACTCTTTTTCGATGAGATAAGGAAGGATCATATTCGGAGAGATTATAAGCGAGTTTTAAACAATTTCCAGGAAACCAACAACAGCACTACCGCCATCAACGCCAACACGGCGGTCTCATGCAAGACATAACGCATCTCCACCCCTTGGATCATCAACTTTCGCACGACGGCAATATACCAACGAGCAGGGACAATGTTTGAGATGCGTTGTAACACCTCCGGCATACTCTCGATCGGGAAGGCCAACCCGGAGAGATAAACCGTCGGCACGATGAGCAACAGCGAGAGCAACATGGCCGCCAGCTGGCTGTTCGCCAAGGTAGAGATGAACAGTCCAAGCAACAAAGCCACCATGATATAGAGCAGCGTGATCGCCACCAACCCGATCAGACTTCCCGCAATGGGGATATGAAGCAGGAAGGTGGAAAGCAGCAAGATGGTCGTGAGGTTGAGACAGGAGATCACGAAATAGGGTACTAACTTCGCCAACACAATGACGATAGGTGGCAATGGGGAGGCCAAGAGCACCTCCATCGTACCCATCTCCTTTTCTCGCACAATGGAAATACTGGTCATCATGGCGCAAATCAGCATCAAGATCAAGCCAATAACGCCGGGCACGAAGTTGTATTCGCTCTTGCTCTGTGGATTATAGAGCATACGGGTGATCGGTACAATCTGGAAGGTCGGTTCCATACCCATCTCCTCCGCATAGCGTTGCGCAAAGGTGGCTAAGATCTGGCTGGCATACCCCATGCGCATTGCCGCTTGATTGGGTTCGGAGCCATCGGTCAGCAACTGTACGGAGGCTTGTCCGGAGTGGCGTAACTCTCCCTCAAAATGATCATTGAAGACCAACACCACATCAATCTTATTCTCTCGGAAAAGGCGATCAATAGCTGCATCGTCGAACAACTCAGCCTCCAACGTGAAGTAGCGATTCTGTGCGAAGTGTTCCCGAATGCGGGTAGTCACGGCATCTTGTGAATAGTCGAGAATGGCCAACCGGGCATTCTTTACCTCCGTTGTGATTGCAAAACCGAAAAGCACGATCATCACGATCGGCATCACCAACAGGATCAGCATCGTGCGCTTATCGCGGAAGATATGATAGAACTCTTTTCTGACAAATGAAAAAAATCGCTTCATCGTATTTTTAATTAACTAACCCTCGCTCCTCTTCGCCGCTCGTGCCAATTGCAGGAAGACCTCATAGAGCGTCGGTGCATTAAACTGTTGCTTCAAGGCGGCGGGTGTGTCGAGTGCTTTGATCTCGCCATCCACCATGATGCTGATGCGGTCGCAATACTCCGCCTCGTCCATATAGTGAGTCGTGACGAACACCGTGATACCCCGATCGGCCGCCCGATAGATCAACTCCCAGAATTGGCGACGAGTGGCCGGATCCACACCCCCGGTTGGCTCATCGAGGAAGACAATCTGGGGATCGTGGAAGATGCTTTGTGAGAAAGCGAGCCGCTGTTTCCATCCCAACGGTAAAGAGCGCACCAACGTATCCCGTTCAGCCGCCAATCCCAACTCCTCCAACAGCAGCCGGGCTTTCTCCCGGATCACTTTACCGCTTAACCCGTAGATGCCTCCAAACAGTCGCAGGTTCTCATAGACGGTCAGATCGTCGTAGAGCGAGAAGCGCTGGCTCATGTAGCCGATGTGCCGCTTAATCTGATCCGTCTGCCGATAGACATCAAAGCCGGCTACCGTGGCCTCGCCCGCCGACGGCCGGCTTAACCCACAGAGCATCCGCATGGCCGTGGTCTTGCCCGCTCCGTTCGCCCCCAAAAAGCCGAAAATCTCCCCTCGCCTCACGCTGAAAGAGATGTCGTTCACCGCCCGAAAATCGCCGAAGGTCTTGACCAAATGGCTGACCTCGATCGCCGTCTCCGACTCCGCTTGCGTCGTGGTATGGTTCAACGACGCGGGACAGAAGATCTCTGCGAAGCGTTGCAGGATCTCCTCCGGTGTGCCGATCCCACGGATCTCTCCCTCATGCAGGAAAGCGATGCGGTCGCATTGCCGCACCTCGTCCAAATAGGGCGTAGAGACCACGATCGTGATCCCCTGCTCCCGCTGCAGCTTCTTCAACATCGCCCAAAACTCCTTGCGGGAAACGGGATCAACCCCGGTCGTAGGTTCATCAAGAAACAGCACTCGTGGCGCATGGATCAAAGCGCAAGACAAAGCCAACTTCTGCTTCATACCTCCCGAGAGCTTGCCCGCCTTACGATCCTTGAAAGGCTCGATCTGCCGATAGATGTCAGCCACCAAAGCATAGTTCTCTTGAATAGTCGTGCCGAAGATGGTCGCGAAAAACTGGAGGTTCTCCTCTACCGATAGGTCTTGATAGAGCGAGAAACGACCGGGCATGTAGCCGATCCGTTGGCGAATCTCCTTGTATTGCGTTACGACATCCAAGCCATCCACGGTTGCTGTGCCTCCATCGGCCAACAGCAGCGTGGTCAGGATCCGAAACAGCGTGGTCTTGCCCGCTCCATCCGGTCCGATCAACCCGTAGATCTCTCCCTCTTCCACCTCGAAAGAGATCCCCCGCAACGCTTCTACCTTGCCGTAACGTTTCTTCAACTCATTCACTTCAAGAATCATAACTCCTCACTTCCCACTCCTAATTCCTCAGTCAATCAATTCCTCATTCCTAACTCCTCACTCCTCATTAAACCGCACTTCCCCATACATGCCTCGCTTGATGAAGCCATCGTTCTCGACGGCGATCTTCACGGCATACACCAAATTGGCTCGCTCGTTGCGTGTCTGAATGGTTTTCGGGGTAAACTCCGCCTTGTCGGCAATCCAAACCACCCGTCCCGCATAACGCTTTCGATCGGTTGTGCCACGATCCGCATAAACCGCTACTGCTTGACCGATCTGCAACTGCGTTAATTGATCGGCGGTGATATAGGCACGGAGTTTCATCTGGCTCACGTCGGCCACTCTGAACAGCGCCTTGCCCGGAACCGCGAACTCCCCTTGCTCCGCATACTTGGTCAAGACCGTTCCCGTGATAGGACTGGAGATCATGGCATTGCGTATTTGATCCTCCATCTGCGCCCGTTGCGCTTGGATGCTCTCGCTTTGGCGGGAAAGACTGCTGTTGGAACTGTTGATCTGCTCTTGTGTCGCCACTAATTGATTCTGTAGCACCTTGATCTGGTAGTCAATGTCATCTACCTGCTTGGCGGTCGTCGCTTTAGCGTTCAGCAAGGCGGTGAAGCGCTCTTTCTCCCGTTGCAGGTTCTCGATTTGCTGACGCAGGTGCGCCACTTGGCGCTTCTCATCGAGCCGCTTGCTCTCGGTAGCCAACAGGGAGGCCGCCAGCTGCCGATCTTTCAGCGAGAGTTGCAGGGTGTCGATCCATCCCAACACCTCCCCTTGTCGCACCGCTTGCCCCTCCTCCACTTGGAACGATTGCAACTCACCCGTCCCTTTGGCTGACACGATTACCTCAGTGGTCTCGAATATCCCGGAGGCATCATACTGCTCCTCCTGCGACGTACATGCGCCCAGCACCAACCCGATGGCTACGCTGCAGATGTATTGATGTATTTTCATCATGCGTTTACTTTAATGGATTCCACAAAATGACACTTTAATTCTTTCGATATCAATTGCAAAAGTAGCTATTCTCCCCAATGCCGACAAGGGTAATATCTGACGTGGATTGAGCAAATTCGACTATTTCTCCGTTTTTGTAGACGATCTTTCCTATCTTTGCGCACATGGAGAAAATAACGTTTGATTTTCTAAGAGACAAAGCCGGTATGATTCTCTGCGTAGCCGGCAGCCGGAAGGTGTTGTATAATGGTCAATTGTATCACATCAAGCCGGGAATGCTCTGTTTCTCCTCTCCTGTTCTCTCCTTCTACGAGCTGTCGAGGGAAGCCGACTACCAGGAGGCCACTATTTTGGATGAGATGGAGGTGATTTATCGCATCATCCGCCAGATTGCCAATCAAACCTTGGGTACCCGCATGCGGAGTTATCCCTGCCTGCAACTCGACGAGGCACAAACTACCCTATTCCTTGAAAGAGCGAAGTGGATTGCCTCCAAACAATCATTGTTGCAGACGTTGAGCGACGAGTATGCGTTAAGCATGGTCAAGTTAATGATTCAGCTGTTGATACAGGAAACTTTTGTGGAGTTTGTGTTCCTCTATACCCGCAGTCAGAATATGGTCAATCCCGAGCAGGGGAATCCGCACACGATGATCGCTTTCCAGTTTCTCTTTCTTTTGAATCAGCATTACCAAACGGAGCGAAGCGTCGGTTACTATGCCTCGCAAGCGAACCTCTCCCCCAGCCACTTTACCCGCATCGTGAAGAAGAACACCGGCAAGACTCCTTCCGAATGGATTGCGACCATCACCATTTTTAATGCGCAACTCCTCTTGCGGCAAACCAACAAGAGCATCAAGGAGATTGCCACTGAGCTTCACTTCCCGGAGCAATTCACCTTCCGCAAGTTCTTCAAGCTCCATGTCGGCCTCTCTCCTAAGGATTATCGGGCACAGAAATAACAGATTGATCATGACAATAGATACCTACATCTGGCTGTTCCCGACACTTTTCATGTTTCACGACATGGAAGAGATTATCGGGTTGCGAAGCTGGCTCATCAGAAACGAGTCGATCCTTGCCAAACGATTTCCGAAGATCGCACAGGTTTATACGAACTTTACCACCGAAGGGTTCGCTGTGGCGGTGTTTGAGGAGTTGTGTATCTGCATCCTCTTCTGTCTGTTGGCCTCTCTACCTTGGATGTTTTTCAAGTTATTATGGGTGGGTGCATTCATGGCTTATACATTACATTTGGTGGTGCATGTCGTTCAAGCGATCCTGTTCCGTGGGTATATCCCGGCTTTAGCAACCAGTCTCATCTGCTTACCCATCAGCTTGTGGATCATCTACTCCTGCTGGCCCATCCTGATGGTATCTCCCGCTCAATCCATCGTAGCGGTGCCGTTAGGAATCCTCCTTACCGCCCTAAATCTCCGTTTTGCTCAATCCTTGATTCCTCGATTCAGCAATGAAAGATAAGAGACATTGCATCCCAAATTTGCTCACATTTGCACGAATGTTGCTCTGCATTCCGTTAGGTATGACTGAGACGCTCTCCCCCCTGTTTTACTTGCTTTATACGCTGATCGGCATCAGCGATATACTTGACGGGTGGTTGGCAAGGCGTTGGCACTGTACAACTCCCTTCGGTGCTCAATTGGATGGAGCTGCTGATTTGATCGCTTTCGGAGTGATTGGGTGGAAAATTTGGCCGATCCTCCATTTCCCGGCTTGGCTGTGGGGGCTCCTTGTCTGCATCGTGTGCATCCGAATCGGTAACATGCTTTGTACTTATTTGAGAAAGAGCACAAATATATTCCAGCATACCTTTCTCAATCGTTTAACCGGTTTGCTGCTGTTTATTAGTATCTATGTTATAGAGACTGCTTTATTCCAAGGGTTGGCTGCAGGAATAGCAATACTTGCACTCTTGGCCGCTCTACAAGAGGGGTACAGTTCATAAAAAAACAACCCTAAGGGTGCGAACCTTTGCACAGGGAAGTCCGCCTCCTTAGGGTCAACATGTGACAGCGATCACTTATTCAAATTCCACCAAGGGAGCATCCGCACCTACGCTCTCACCATCGCCAACAAGCACCTGCTTGATCACACCCGGCTTATCCGCCATAATGCTATTCTCCATCTTCATCGCCTCCAAAACCAAGAGCTCTTGGTTGCGTTTCACGGTGTCGCCCGGTTTCACCTTGACGCTCAAGACACGTCCCGGCATCGGAGCGGCGATCACATGACCAGTGATGGGTTGCTTTTTCGCCACTGGAGCGGCCTCTTCCGGCTGTTTAACCGCTTGCGTAGCTTGATAACGCTCCTTCTTCAAGTTGGTCAGGAAGGTTTTCGCCACCAAGGGGAAGAGCTCTAACAAGAGTAGCTCCTTCTCGTTCTCGGCCAACTTCACGCCACCGCAATCCTCCAAAACGGGGTTGGGTTGCATCTGATAGCGAGAGGTATCGTAGGGCGTCTCCTCACGCACACCGGCGATCTTCAGACGGAACTCTGGATCCACGGGGACAGGGGTCTTGCCATACTCACCCTTCACCAAGTTCACGAATTGATTGGAGACGTTGGTGTACATCGATTTACCCGCACGTTGATCCAACGCGCAGTTGACAGCTTGCGCGCCCACGATCTGGCTGGTCGGCGTAACCAACGGCGGCAAACCGGCTGCCAAGCGAACCGTAGGAATCAACGTCATCGCTTTCTCCAGGATGTCTTCCGCCTTGAGTTGCTTGAGCTGCGCCACCATGTTGGTGTACATACCACCCGGAATCTCCGCGTTCTTCACCAGCTCATTCGGTTTCGGGAAGTTGAAGTATTGCTCGATCTGATGACAAACGGCCAGCAACTCCTCCTCTTGCTCCGATTTCGCCAAAGCGATCGCCCGGTCGAGGGCCTGGTCGATCTCAGCCGGCAGCTTGTCTTTCAACGGATCGAAAGCGTTCGGGAACTGCTTCACGGCATCGAATGCCTCCAGCTCCTTGCGGATTCCTTTCAACTCTTCCCGGATCTTCGCCACAGCCTCCATATTGACACCGCAGTCGATCTGCATCTTTTGGCAGAAGAGATAGATCAACTCGATAGCGGGAGCTGCCGGACCTCCGGCGAAATACCAGATGTTCGTATCGACAATATCCACCCCGTTCACGATGGCCGACAAGACCGAAGCCAAGCCATAACCCGGTGTACAATGGGTATGGAAATCAATGGGTACATGCAGATGCTTCTTGAAGAGACGGATCAAGCTGGCCACCCGTTTCGGCGGGATCAAGCCGCTCATATCCTTGATGGTGATCATGTCCGCCCCAAGTGCCTCCATCTGCTTCGCCTTGTCGAGGAAATAAGCATCCGTAAAGACCGCTTTCGGTAGTGGTTTTCCCTTTAGGAAGGCTTTGAGACGCTCCATCGTCGTGAAGTGCGGGTCGATGGTATAGCAAACGGCACAATCTGCT
>JALFJR010000031.1 GCA_022775005.1 Parabacteroides sp. | reverse complement strand
GGGTATTGGACACAGCCTCAATTAACCTCACGCCAACTGTATGATGATTATGGCCGTAGCGGTTACATTGGTCACATCCCCTATTACGTGGAATCGGATTCGTTGATCTTCCTACGGTTTGAGGGTGGGCAAAAGGAGTTGTGTGCCTATGCGACGATAGACAAGAAAACCCGTGCGACACGGTTGATGAAGCGTTTGATTTTCGACGATCGCTTCAATTGGGAGCCGGAGGTGGTCTTCTCCTTGCGGGATGGCTGGTGCGTGATCCCGCTCTATCCGGACAAGGTGTTGACGAATCCATTGTTCGCCGCCCGCTTCCCCGGCCTCAACGAGGAGAGTAATCCGGTGCTGTTTATCGGGAAGTTGAAGTAAATAGGAAATACTGAATCTTAATTAAAGGAATAGACCTATGTTCAAATCCTTCCCTACCTATCGCCAATTAGACTCGATGGATTGTGGGCCGACCTGCTTACGGATGATCGCGAAGTATTATGGGCGGAGCTATACGGTGCAATATTTGCGTGAACGGGCGTTTATCACCCGTGGATGTCGGTTGATCAAGCGGTTGCTTAAATATGCAAACACATTTGTCCATCTGAGTTTTTGCGGGATTTCCGGTATTTCGTTGAAAAACAGGAAAATGCAGGAGGAATTTCAGTCGTTCCTCCTGCGCATTTGTCCACCTGCCAAAAGGCAATGATTCGATCATTTCCTGTAACTTTGTAGCCATTCGATGAATGTACACTACTTATTCAACAAGCTTCGTTTATGATTCGTTTTTTGCTTCAACGGCCTATTGCGGTATTGATGGCGTTCACCGCTTTTTTCATCATGGGGTTGGCCACCTATTTCACGCTGCCTGTCTCGCTCTTGCCCGACATCGCTATCCCGGAGATCACCGTGCAGGTGACGGGGGCGAACCGTTCGGCTCGGGAGTTGGAGAACACGGTGGTGAAGACCATCCGGCAGCAGCTGATGCAGGTGGCGGGCTTGCGTGACATCCATAGCGAGACGCGTGATGGGGCAGCGATCGTTCGGCTGAGTTTCGACTATGGCACGGACACGGACTTGGCCTTTATCGAGGTGAATGAGAAGATTGACGCGGCCATGAATTACCTGCCGAGGGAGTTGGATCGCCCCCGTGTGGTGAAGGCCAGCGCGACGGATATTCCCGTTTTTTGCTTGAACTTGACCTTGAAGCGGGGAGAGAGCGAGGCGGCCTTCTTGGATCTCTGCCAGCTGGCGGAGCAGGTCATCAAGCGACGGATCGAGCAGTTGCCGGAGGTGGCGATGGTGGACGTGACCGGTTTGGTGGGGCGGCAGGTGCGCATCCTGCCCGATGAGCGGAAGATGGAGATGCTGGGGCTGAGCGTTGCCGATCTGGAGAGTGCCTTGGTGGCCAACAACGTGGATCCGGGTAGTATGGTGGTACGAGATGGCTATTACGAATATCACATCCGCTTCTCCTCCCTGCTGCGCACGCCGGAGGATGTGGAGGCGATCTACCTGCGACAGGGCAATCGACTCTTGCAGCTCAAGGACCTGGCGAAGGTGGAGGTGGTGCCTGAACGGGAGACGGGGCTCTCCCTGACGAAGGGAAAGCGGGCGGTGACGTTAGCCATCATCAAACAGGCGGACGAGAACATGGAGCGGATGGAGGAGGCACTGGGGGAGGTGGTCGCCTATTTCCGACAGATCAATCCCGACATTGATTTCACGATCACCCGTGACCAGACGGAGCTGTTGAACTATACGATCTCGAACTTGAAGCAAAACCTCTCGCTGGGCTTCCTGTTCATCTGCGTGGTGGCGTTGCTTTTCCTGGGTGACGTGAAGAGCCCGGTGGTGATCGGGCTGAGCATGGTGGTCAGCCTCGTGACCAGTTTCCTCTTCTTCTACCTGTTTCACCTGTCGCTCAACATCATCTCGCTCTCCGGCCTGATCTTGGCGTTGGGTATGATGATCGACAGCGCGATCATCGTGACGGAGAATATCGCCCAATACCGGGCGAGGGGGATGGGCATCGCTGAGGCGTGCGACCGAGGTACGTCGGAGGTGATCACCCCTATGCTGAGCTCCACCTTCACCACGATCGCCGTCTTCGTGCCGTTGGTCTTCCTGAGTGGGATCGCCGGGGCGATCTTCTACGACCAAGCCTTTGCCGTGACGGTGGGGCTATTGACCTCCTACTTGACCGGTATCCTGCTGCTTCCCGTACTTTACCAATGGATCTACAGTTTGCCTGACCTTCGTTGGCGGGCGTTGTCCAACCGTTTCCATAATCCCATTCAGACCCATACGTTGGATCGGTTCTACGATGCTGGGGTGGATTGGGTCTTTGCCCATCCGAAGGGTTGCCTCTGTGGTGTGGCGGTGACCCTGCCGTTGTGCGCCTTGCTGTTCTACGTGATCCCTAAAAGTCGGATGCCGGAGATCGACCAGCGGGAGCTGTTGGTACGGGTGGAGTGGAACGAGCCGATCCATGTGGAGGAGAACCGGGATCGGGTGCTTGCGCTGTTCGCCGAGGCGGATCGGCTGGGGGCGTTGCATACTGCCTATATCGGTCAACAGCAATTCCTCTTGAACCGCGATCGGGAGTTGGCGGTATCGGAGGCGGAACTCTATTTCAAGACGGCTCGTCCAGACGAGGTAGCTCCCTTGCAGGCAGCGGTGGAGCGATGGTTGCGCACGCACTATCCGCAAGCGGTCTTTACGTTTGCTCCTCCGGAGACCGTTTTCGAGAAGCTGTTCGAGACCGGGGAGGCGGATGTGGTGGCGGAGTTTTATGCCCGCAACAAGCAGCAGGCTCCGGAGGCGAACCGGTTGCAAGCATTCGCTCAGACTTTGGAGGAGCGGACGGGCCTGTCCCCTACGGGCGTGGCGTTCGAGGGGCAGTTGAACCTGTCTATCGACCATACACGGCTCTTGCTCTATCGGGTGGACGAGGCGGAGCTCTATCGGACCCTGCGCACGGCTTTCAAGGAGAACGAGGTGGCCACGTTGCGCTCCTATCAGCAATATTTGCCCATCCACCTATCGGGTGAGGAGCGCACCGTGGAGGAGATCTTGAGTCGGACGTTGGTGTGCACGTTGCCCGATGAGGCAGGTCAGAGTCGGCAGGTGCCGTTGCGTGCGTTGGTCAAGGTGGTACCCGGCGAGGATTTGAAGACCTTGACCGCTGGCAAGCAGGGGGAATACATCCCTTTCAGCTTCTATGGCGTGCGTGATGCGGAGACCCTGATGCGTCAGGTGCGGGAGGTGGTGAACGCCTCGGCCGCACAGGAGTGGAAGGTGGATTTCTCGGGCAGTCTCTTTGCCAATCGGCAGATGTTGAACGAGCTGGTGGTTATCCTGTTCCTCTCGATCCTGTTGATGTATTTCATCTTGGCGGCACAGTTCGAGAGTTTCAAGCAGCCGCTGATTGTTCTGGTTGAGATTCCGATTGATGTGGCGGCGGCCCTGCTGGTGTTGTGGCTGTGTGGCCACTCGCTCAACCTGATGAGTGCGATCGGTATTGTGGTGACTTGTGGTATCATCATCAACGACTCCATCTTGAAGATTGATGTGATCAACACCTTGCGACAGGGAGGCACTCCCATGATGGAAGCGATCCATGAGGCGGGTCGGCGTCGGCTACGCCCCATCATCATGACCTCGCTCACCACGATTTTCGGCATGGTGCCACTGCTTTTCTCGTTTGATATGGGGAGTGAGTTGCAGAAGCCGTTAGCTATTGCCATGATCTCGGCGATGTTGATCGGTACGTTGGTCAGTCTGTTTATTATCCCGTTAGTCTATAAGTATGGCTCCTAAATCTTCCATTTCCGCATTCACCCTGATTGTCGCGTTCTTTTGCGTGGCATTGGTCGGTTTGGCGCTCGTGCCTTTGTTGCCGGTCAAGCTCTCTCCCTCACGCACCCTGCCGAAGCTGTCGGTCTCCTATCAAATGCCGGGCAATTCCTCCCGTGTGATCGAGATGGAGGTTACCTCTCGGTTGGAGGCGATGTTCGCACGGGTGAAGGGAATCAAGGAGATTACCTCCACCTCTGGCAACGGTTGGGGGCGCATCACCTTGGAGTTGGACAAGCATACGCCGGTAGATGCCGCCCGTTTTGAGGTCTCTACGATCATCCGACAAACGTGGCCGGAGTTGCCCGCCTCGTTGAGCTATCCACTCTTGCAAATGAGTCGGCCGGACGACAAGGAGGAGCGACCTTTCATGAGCTATACGCTCAATGCCGCTGCTGCGCCTCTCTTGATCCAACGCTTTGCGGAGGAGCAGATCAAGCCTCGCTTGAGTCGTTTGGCGGGTATTTATCGGATCGACGTGACCGGGGCAACCCCTATGGAGTGGCAGCTAATCTACGACAGTCAGCAATTGACTGAGTTAGGCATCACTTTGACGGCCATCGAGGAGGCGATCAGTCGGCATTACCGGGAGGAGTTCTTGGGGCTGGCTCATCAACAAGATGCGACCGGGGAGAAGCGGTGGATCCGGTTGGCTTTGAGGAATGACCGACAAACGGCAGGCTTTGATGCGGAGGCGATCCTGCTGCGCGGCAAGGAGGGGCAGCTGATCCACCTGAGCCAGTTGGTGCAGGTGAAGCATCAGGAGGAGGCACCCCAGTCCTACTACCGCATCAACGGGCTCAACTCGATCTACCTTTCCCTGCAAGCGGAGGAGACCGCCAATCAGTTGCGCCTCGCCAAGCAGGTGAAGGAGGAGATGGCGCAGATCCGTGCGATCCTCCCATCCGGCTACGAAATGCATGTGAGCTATGATGCGACGGAATACATTGAAGAGGAATTGCATAAGATCTATGTCCGTACCGGATTGACGTTGCTCATCTTGTTGCTCTTTGTTTGGTTGATTACCCGTGAGAAGCGTTATTTGGCCTTGATTGTCGTAAGCCTTGCCGTGAACCTTTGTGTGGCGGTCATCTTCTACTACCTGTTAGGATTGGAGATGCAGCTCTACTCGTTGGCAGGTATCACGATCTCGCTCAGTTTGGTGATCGACAATACCATCGTGATGACCGACCACATCCGCCGACATCAGAACAGAGAGGCTTTCCTTTCAATCCTCGCCGCTACCTTGACGACGATGGGTGCCTTGGTGATCGTCTTTTTCCTCGATGAGGAGCTTCGCTTGAATCTGCAAGACTTTGCCGCCGTGGTGATCATCAACTTGGCGGTCTCGTTGCTGACTGCCCTGTTCTTGGTGCCTGCGTTGATTGAGAAAATGGGGTTGGTAGGGAGATCGGTTGTGCTTTCCGCACGGGGGAAACGCTGGCAGGCTCAGCAAAGAGGTATGGCCTTGGCCTTCCAGCACTATTACCAGAGGCAGATCTGTTTCTTGGGGCGTTGGAAGAAGAGCGCTTGTCTGTTGCTCCTCTTAGCTTTTGGCTTGCCTGTGTTCCTGTTGCCGGAAAAGATTGAGTTGACTTCGAAAGACCCAAAGAAAACGCTGACGGCAAGGGATTCGCTCTGGATCCATACCTATAATGAATGGGTGGCGACCGATACGTGGAAAGAGACCGTAAAACCGATCTTGGATAAGAGCTTGGGCGGCACGTTGCGCCTTTTCGTGGAGAAGGTATATGCGGGCAGCTATTTCACCCGCAACGAGGAGACCGTCTTGCAGATCTCCGCCTCCATGCCCAATGGGACGACCTTGGAACAGATGAATCACCTCATCAGCCGGATGGAGGCTTTTCTCAGTGGGTTCAAGGAGATCCGCCAATTCCAGACACACATCTACAACGCTCGTCAAGCGGGCATTCAGGTCTATTTCACCCGAGAGAGCGAACGCAATGGTTTCCCCTACACGTTGAAGAGTCGGGTGATCTCGAAAGCCTTGGAGCTGGGCGGTGGCAGTTGGAATGTCAGCGGCTTGGCGGATCAGGGATTCAGCAACGATGTGCGGGAGAGTGCGGGCTCCTACCGGATTGATATGTATGGCTACAACTACGATGAGTTGTATGGTTGGGCGGAGCGGCTACGGGAGCAGTTGCTGACCTATCGCCGCATCAAAGAGGTCTCCATCAATTCCCAATATTCTTGGTGGAAAGAGGACTATCAGGAGTTTCATTTCCAACTCAATAAGGCACGTTTGGCGCAGGAAGGGCTCTCGGCCAACCAACTCTTTGATGCTTTGCTTCCGGTATTTGGTAAGGATCTACCTGCCGGGGAGCTCTTGGCAGAAAACGGCACGGAACCTGTTCGTCTGACGGCTCGTCAATCGAGGGAATATGATCGTTGGAGCTTAAGCCATATCCCGCTCTCGATCGGGGAGGCGCACTATAAGCTCTCCGAGTTGGCGCAGGTGGAGAAGGGGCAGACACCGCAAGAGATAGCCAAGGTGAACCAGCAATATCGCCTATGCTTGCAATATGAATATGTGGGGGCGACTTCGCAAGGAAACAAGATCCAAGAGCGGGAGATCAAAGTATTCAATCGACTGATGCCGATGGGCTATACCGCCCAGGCGGAGCGCAGCTATTGGAGCTGGACTGAGAGCGACAATAGCCAGTATCTGCTGTTGGGACTGATCATTGTCATCATTTTCTTCACGACAAGCATCCTGTTCAACTCCTTGAAACAGCCGTTGGCGGTCATCTTCGTGATCCCTATTTCCTACATCGGGGTCTTCTTGACCTTCTACCTTTTCCGGTTGAACTTCGATCAAGGTGGTTTTGCCTCTTTCGTGTTGCTCTGTGGCATCACGGTGAATGCCAGCATTTATATCCTCAATGAGTATAATCAGCTGCGTAGGCGTTTCCCAATGCTCACCCCATTACGTGCCTACTTGAAGGCTTGGAATGCGAAGATCACACCTATCTTACTGACCATCCTCTCCACTATCTTGGGCTTTGTTCCCTTCTTGTTGGGAGCAGATAAAGAGGCCTTTTGGTTCCCATTGGCTGCTGGCACGATCGGTGGCTTGATCCTGTCGCTTCTCGGTATTTTTGTCTATCTCCCCCTCTTTACCTTGCGGGGTTCGGGAGAGGACTCATTTATCCCTCGCTCACTTCAAACTCACTGATCGTGCCTGTCTCGGAGGAGAAGTTCACGCCGATGCGGAAGAGCTTGCGGGGATCTGTGGCATAGGGGCGGGCATAGCCCTTCTCTTCGATCTGTCGCAAGGCCTCCTGAGCGGAGCCGTCCAGCTTGAACTCGAAGATATAGACGTAGTTGGGCACCTCGACGATGCAATCCACACGACCTTGGCTCTGTTCCTTCTCGATATAGACAGTGAAACAACTGAGCATCCGAAGCAATAGGAAGAAGGTATATTGGAAATAACGTTCCCGCTCCCGCTCGGAATCCTTGCGGCGCATGGAGTAGGGGATTTCGGCCAAGAAAGCGGTCAAGGCCTCGCCGAACTCCTGAATCTTGCCCTGTTGCAGCTGACGGATCGACCGGAGCATCCAGTTGGAGAGGCTATGCGTGCGAGTATCGAGATAACTGGAAGCGATCAGGGTGACGAATCCCCGCTGCACCTCCTTGTTGGGGAAATCCAGCAGGTAGCTTCGCATGTCCGGGTCATACTCCTTGATGGTCAAATAGCCGCTTTGGAAGATCATCGGCAGGGGTTGCTCCACGTCTGCTTTGTAGTCAATGAACTCCTCGGGGAAATGGTAGTCTTGGATCAGCTCATTGATGTTCTGCTTGAAATGATTTAGCAGGCGCACCAAGTAGGTGGGTGTGCCGGAGGCGAACCAATAGTCTTGGATGGCCATACTATCGAAGCAATTCAAGAGGCTGAAGGGATTGTAGATGTCGGTCAATCTCGTACTGAAATGATAGCCATCGTATTGTCGTTTCAACAGTTGCTTCATTCCCCCCTCATCCAGATTCTGGCTTTCGGCCAATTCCTTGATTGGCTCGGCGAAAACAGTGTATAGCTCCTCCTCTGTGATGCCGCAAAGCGCCTCGTAGCGCTTATCCATACTAATGTCCTTGGGCTGGTTGAACCCGCTGAAGACACTGATCTGCGAGAACTTGGTAACACCCGTCAGGAGCACAAAGCGCAGGTGTTCGTCCGCTCCTTTGAAAACGGAATAGAAACCCTTCAGGATTTCACGGTGCATATCCTCAAAACGGATTCGATTCCCATCTACGGTGGCGTAAAACTCACTGTCTAACACGTCGAGGATAGGTTTGTCATACTCGTCGATCAGCACAACAGCTCGCCGGCCGGTCTTTCGATGTGCGGCAGCTAAAACGGCAGCGAAGCGTTCTCCTAAGAAGGAGCTTTGCGGCTCTATGCCATATTGCCTTTCCCAGTCGAAGATATACCCTTCGATTTTGGATTTCAATGCACCCGTCTCCAAGAAGTTTGCTCCATTAAAATCAATATGGAACACGGGATATTCCAACCAATCCTGCTCCAACCGCTCGATGGCCAAGCCTTTAAACAGCTCCTTATGACCTAAGAAATAGTGCTTCAAGGTGGATACCAAGAGGCTCTTGCCAAACCGCCGGGGGCGGCTGAGGAAATAGACTTGTCCCTCAGTTGCCAACCGATAGACCAAGTCGGTCTTATCCACATAGACAAATCCTTCTTCCCGGATTCGGTCGAAACTCTGCATGCCAATGGGGTATTTCATATCGCTCACCTGTTTAGGAATTTCCAACGGCGAAGATACGAACTATTTCGGAGGTATCTACCGCTTTTCCCTCATATTTCTCCCAAAGATTGCCCAGTAAAACTTGGCGATGTCGGCACCAAAACTTAGTAGATCCCCGACATAAACTTGTCGAATTGCCGAGGAAAACTCAAATCCAAGGCTTGGATTGTACAGTTCAAGCTTTAGTTTGTATAATCCAAGCTTTGGATTACAAAATCCAAACCATGAATTGAAGTTTAGATGGACAGTTCTCATTGTTTCTGTCCGTGTATCAGAAAGTTTCTGTGCCTACTTTATGAAGTTTTATTGCCCATCTTCTGGTTGGAATCTGCCGATACGTTGGCGACTTCACTGAGGTGAAAACCGATTTGTCCAGTTGTTTTTTGAGGGAATCCCTGGCATTTCATTGAAAAGCAGGGAAATGAAAAAGGAGATATGGCATTCTCTTCGGCGCATTTGTCCACCTTGCAGAGGTGTAGGATTCGAATATCTCTTATATCTTTGTGCCCATCTAAAAATGGTATGCCATGAGAGTATTTTTCTATACATTCCTTTTCGGGTCGCTGCTAAGCGGCTTGATGGCTTGCGGGGGAGCGAGCGAAGATCGTCAAGAAACCGTGGAGACCGTCCTTTCGGACGAGGAGGTCGCAGTGACGGTCATCCCTTTGGCGGAAGTGGATTTTCAGCATGAATTGATAAGTAATGGAAAGTTGGCGGCAAAGCGTAGGGTGGACTTGCGCTTTGAGTCGTCAGAATTGATTGCGCATATCTATGTGAAGAATGGCGACCGGGTACGGAAGGGAATGAAATTAGCCGAACAAGATGCTTTTAAGTTGAAGAATCAGGTAGATCAGGCGTTGGATGCTCTGGAGAAGGCGAAGTTAGAGATGCAGGATGTACTGATCGGTCAGGGCTATATGTTGGCGGATTCGGCCAAGGTGCCGGCGGCTACCCGGAAGTTGGCTCGGTTGAAGAGTGGCTATGACCAGGCGTTGGCTGCCTATGAGCTGGCTGTACGCTCGTTGGAAATGAGTATGTTGGTGGCTCCGTTCGACGGAGTGATTGCTAATTTGTTCACCCATCAAGGCAATCCGGCCTCGGCGACAGAGGCTTTTTGTACGGTGATCGACCCGCAGAGTTTGGAGGCTGATTTCACGGTGTTAGAGAATGAGTTACCTCTGATTCATGTGGGGGATCAGGTCGAGGTGAGCCCTTTTGCGACTCCTGATTTGGTGACGCAGGGACGTATCGCCGAGATCAATCCGCTGGTGGATGAATCGGGCATGGTGCGTGTAAAGGCATCGGTCACCGCGGATAAGCGGCTCTTTGAGGGCATGAACGTGCGGGTCAGTGTACAGCGGTCGTTAGGCAAACAGTTAGTGGTGCCGAAGTCGGCCGTGGTGCTGCGTTCAGGCAAGCAGGTGGTTTTTACGTTGGTGAATGGCAAAGCCTATTGGAACTACGTGCGCACAGGTTTGGAGAATGCGGATAGCTATACGATTGTGGAGGGTTTGAAGGCCGGCGATCAGGTCATTACGACAGGCAACATCAACTTGGCGCATGAGGCTCCGGTGACAGTAGTTGATTAGTGCCTGGCGTGTATGTGGGAGGAATACGGTATGCAGAATGATAATCATGTAAGAAATCAGTTAGGTAAGCTCATTGGCATCTTGTTGGGATGCTTGGTGATGCACATCGCTGTGGCACAAAATGCGATCGTGCTTTCGTTGGACAGGACCATCTTATTGGCATCAGACAGTTCTTTGGCGGCTTTCCGGGCCAGAAATGTCTATTTGTCGGGTTATTGGGAGTTTCGCAACTACCAAGCGGAGCGATTGCCCAGCTTGACCTTGAATCTGACGCCTGCGCAGTATTATCGCGACATCACGAAGCGTTACAACTCAGCGTTGGATATTGACGAGTATCGCAAGCAGCAGTCATTCTATGCCGGAGGTAAACTACAAATGAAACAGAATTTCGATCCGTTAGGTGGTAGCTTCTATTTGGATACCGACTTGGAGTATATGCGCTATTTCGGGGCAAGCACCTACAACCAGTTTACCTCCGTGCCGGTACGGGTGGGCTATACGCAGGAGCTGGTTGGCTATAATCCTTTTCGTTGGGCAAAGAAGATCGAGCCACTGAAATATGAGAAGGTCAAGAAGGAGCTGCTGTATAACTTGGAGGAGATTAGCGAGCAGGCGACCACCTATTTCTTCTCTTTGGCGATGGCACAGATGGAGTATGACATGGCCAAGGAGCAATTAGCGACGGCCGACACCCTCTATCGTACGGGGGAGGAGCGCTTGAAGATCGCCTCGATCAGCAAGGCCGATCTGCTGACGTTGCGTCTGGATGCAGTGAATGCCCGTAATACATTAGAGAATGCGGAGATTGACCTGAAACGGGCGATGTTCAGCTTGGCCTCCTATTTGAACT
Source organism: Parabacteroides sp. (assembly GCA_022775005.1). Lineage (GTDB taxonomy): Bacteria > Bacteroidota > Bacteroidia > Bacteroidales > Tannerellaceae > Parabacteroides. The sequence goes on along the minus strand of JALFJR010000031.1, from coordinate 44,424 downwards.
TGGATAAAGATGTGAAGATTTCACTTCGTCTGCCCTCTCATCCCTCTAAGTTGGATGTGCAGGTGGATGAGGCGTTGGCTTTGGCAAGGGACAACAACCCGGAGTTCCTGAGCATGAAGCAGTCGGTGTTAGAGGCTGAGCAGTCGGTGGATAAGGCGCATAAGGAGACGCTGTTCAATGCGTCGTTAAATGCCAGTGTAGGTTTTAACCAGGTTGCTTCCAAGTTCAAGGATGTATATAGGCATCCGTTACAGCAAGATTTGGTTTCAATCTCGGTCTCGATCCCGTTGGTAGATTGGGGGGTACGGAAGGGTAAGTATAACATTGCCAAGAGTAACTTGAAGGTGGCGGAGACCAGTGCCCAGCAACAGGCCCTGACCTTAGAAGAGGATGTGACCATGACGATTAGCGATTTCAACGTGCAGCAACGGTTGATCACCAGTGCGGAGGAGGCGCTCGACATCGCGCTGATGGCCTATGAGGAGACCAAGCAACGCTTCATGATTGGCAAGGCGGACATCAACAGCTTGACACTCTCACTGAACCGCCAGCAGGAGGCACGCCGCAATTACATCCGGGCGTTGCAGAACTATTGGCTGAGTTACTACAAGATCCGTAAACTGACGCTGCACGACTTCAGCACGGGTATCTCCTTGGAACAAGAGATGGACTTTAAGTATGGTTTCTAAGTCCAGAGTAGGGGAGGCATAAGCCCAGGATTATCCTTGGGCTGCTACCAATTCCTCTAATTCCATCTGTCGCTCCGTCCACTCATCCATCGCATCGGAGAGGGCTTGCTTGCGGGCCGCATAGTCGGTATAGAGCGAGGTGTCGGCGGCACCTTCCGGCGTAGCTAAGCGGGTCTCGATGTCGGCGATCTCCTTTTCCAAAGCGGCGATGCGAGCTTCGGCATCGCTCACGGCTTTTTCCGCTTTCTTGATCGCCTTGCTTTGCTCCTTGCGTGCTTCATAGGAGAGTTTGTTCTGTGAAACCGGTGCCTCAACTGCCGTTTGGGAAGTGGAGGTTGGTTTGGTGCTACGTTCCAACTCCGCTAAGCTCTCCATCTTTTTGCGCTCCAGAAAGTCATAGATACCGCCCAAATGCTCAACGACCCGTTGATTGCCGAACTCATAGACCTTATCCACTAAGCCATCCAGGAACTCACGGTCGTGCGACACGAGGATCACGGTGCCATCGAAGGCCTTGATCGCATCTTTCAAGACATCTTTTGAGCGCATATCGAGGTGGTTGGTCGGCTCATCGAGGATCAGCAGGTTGACCGGCTCTAACAGCAAGCGGATCATCGCCAAGCGGGTACGCTCACCGCCAGAGAGCACTTTCACCTTCTTGTCGGAGGCTTCGCCACCAAACATGAAAGCGCCGAGCAGATCCCGGATCTTCAAGCGCATATCACCTTGGGCTACATAGTCGATCGTCTCGAATACGGTCAGATTCTCGTTGAGCAGTTGCGCCTGGTTCTGGGCAAAGTAACCGATCTTGACGTTGTGACCCAATTGCAATTTGCCGGTGTAATCGTTGATCTCGCCCATGATACATTTCACGAGGGTAGATTTACCTTCACCGTTCTTGCCGACAAAAGCCACTTTGTCGCCCCGATGGATCGTAAACGTCACGTGGTCGAAGATCAGATGCTCGCCATAACGCTTGGCCACCTCTTCGCAAATGACAGGATAGGAGCCGGAACGGGGTGCGGGAGGGAACTTCAAGTTGAGCATGGCGGTATCGACTTCATCCACCTCGATGCGTTCCACCTTCTCCAACTGTTTGATGCGTGATTGTACCTGCACGGCTTTAGTTGCCTTGTAGCGGAAACGTTCGATGAAGGCCTCCGTGTCAGCCAACTTCTTTTGTTGGTTCTCGTAGGCACGGAGCTGTTGCTCACGGCGCTCCTTGCGCAACTGCACGTACTCGTTGTACTTGACTTTATAGTCGTAGATCTTGCCTAACTCGATCTCGATTGTGCGGAAGGTGGTGTTATTGATGAAAGCTCGGTCGTGCGAGACGAGGATGACCGCATTTGCACGGGTAGCGATGAAATTCTCCAACCATTGGATAGACTCGATGTCGAGGTGGTTGGTTGGCTCGTCAAGCAGCAATACGTCGGGTTGTTGCAGCAATAACTTCGCTAACTCGATACGCATACGCCAACCACCACTGAACTCCGCCGTGGGGCGATCGAAGTCGCTACGTTGGAAGCCCAATCCGATCAAGGTGCGTTCCAACTCGGCTTGGTAGTTGTTGCCACCCATCATCTGGAAATGCTCGGTGAGGTAGGTCATGCGGTCGATCAGCTTCTGATAGCTCTCTGACTCATAGTCGGTGCGTTCTGCCAATTGGTTGTTGAGCCGTTCGATCTCGGCGGTCATCTCGTGGATATGGGCGAAGGCTAACTCTGCCTCTTCCCGTACAGTGTGATGATCCACAAGTTGCATTTGCTGGGGCAAGTAGCCGATGGTTACCTCTTTAGGGATGCTGATGCTACCACTTGTGGGGGATTGCTGTCCGGCGAAGATCTTCAACATGGTCGATTTGCCGGCACCATTCTTGCCGACCAAAGCGATGCGGTCTTTCTTGTTCACTACAAATGAAATATCATCAAACAGGGTAAACCCTCCAAACTCGACAGTCAATCCTTCTACTGAAATCATACGCTACTCTTTGTTTTTAACAGGACGCAAAGGTACAATAAAAAAAGGAGAAATCCTCTCGACCTCTCCCTTTCCAACAATCTAACTCAATTTAAAAATAACTTGCCCCTTTTGTAGTGCGACAAAGGTACAGCTATTTTTTAGAAAACAAACAAAATCGCAAGAAATATTTAAGAAAATGGTGTAATTCCTTTTCATAATAGGAAACTTTGAGGAATAATATTACCTTCGTAGCACAATTTAGCATAAAACTAAGATCTCATGAAGATGAATCGAATCAAGCGAACAATCCTTGCTGGAGCATTGTGTGGGCTCTGCGCAGGAGGAACAATGGCGCAGACACCAGATGTTTCCACTTCATTGCCTTATTGGCAGGATATACAGGTGGTGCAAGTAAACAAAGAGCAACCCCGTAGCTCTTTCATGACCTATGCCGATCGGGCGACAGCACGCACCAATCGTTACGAGCGGAGTCCCTACTATCAGTTGTTGAATGGCACTTGGCGTTTCCGTTATGTGGAGGCCTACAAGGAGCTGCCTGCCGATTGTACAGCGGCGGATGCGGATCTATCCAATTGGGGAGAGATTCAGGTGCCGGGCAACTGGGAGATGCAGGGACATGGTGTGGCGATTTATACGAATCATGGTTATGAGTTCCAGCCGCGTAACCCAAAGCCTCCGCAGCTGCCGGAGGCGAATCCCGTAGGTGTTTATCGGCGGGAGATCGAGGTTCCGGCTGATTGGGAGGGAAGAGACATCTATCTCCACATCGCCGGAGCGAAGAGCGGACTCTATGTCTATCTGAACGGTCAGGAGGTAGGTTACAGCGAGGACTCGAAGAACCCGGCGGAGTTCTTGCTCAATCGCTACCTGAAGCCGGGCAAGAACGTATTGACCTTGAAGATCTTCCGTTGGAGCACGGGCTCCTATCTGGAGTGCCAGGACTTTTGGCGCATCAGCGGTATCGAACGGGATGTCTTTCTGTGGGCGCAGCCCAAGGCGGGCATCCAAGACTTCCAAGTGGTCTCTACGTTGGATGACAGCTACCAAGAGGGGCAATTCCGCTTAGCGATCGACTTGAAGAACCATACGGGGGAGAGCCGTAATTTGCGGGTAGCGTATGAACTGTTGGATGCTGCGGGGCAATGCGTGGCTTCGGAGGCAAAAGAGGTATGGGTAAGCCCCACTACGCCGCAACAGGCATCTTTTGCTGCTAACCTCCCGGATGTGGCGAAATGGAGTGCTGAGCATCCGAACCTCTATCAGCTGTTGATGCGTGTGGAAGAGGAGGGAAAGACCTTGGAGGTCGTTCCGGCCCGGGTTGGTTTCCGTCGGTTGGAGATCAAGCCGATCGACCAGCTTACAGGGAACGGTAAGCCCTACACGGTTCTGCTCTTCAACGGACAGCCGGTCAAGTTCAAGGGTGTCAATATCCACGAGCATAACCCGGAGACGGGGCACTACGTCACCGAGGAGCTGATGCGCAAGGACTTCGAGTTGATGAAGCGTAATAACCTCAATGCGGTTCGTCTTTGCCACTATCCGCAGGACAGGAAGTTCTATGAGCTGTGTGATGAGTATGGTCTCTATGTCTATGACGAGGCAAACATCGAGTCGCACGGTATGTATTATAATTTGAGCAAGGGGGGAACGTTAGGCAACAACCCGGAATGGCTCTTACCGCACATGGATCGTACCATCAATATGTATGAGCGCAACAAGAATCATCCCTCCGTCACCTTCTGGTCGCTCGGCAACGAGGCGGGCAATGGCTATAACTTCTATCAGACCTACCTTTATATAAAGCATAGGGAGAAGAACGGCATGAACCGTCCCGTCAACTACGAGCGGGCCTTGTGGGAGTGGAACACCGATATGTACGTGCCCCAATACCCCAGTGCGGAGTGGTTGGAAGAGATCGGCCGGAAAGGCAGCGACCGCCCCATCGCTCCCTCGGAGTATGCCCATGCGATGGGTAACTCCACGGGTAACCTCTGGGATCAGTGGCAAGCCATCTATAAATATCCCAACCTGCAGGGTGGATTCATCTGGGATTGGGTGGATCAAGGACTCTTGCAGACCGACAAGAAGAATGGCCGTCCCTTCTATGCCTATGGCGGAGACTTTGGCGTGAACGCGCCGAGCGACGGTAACTTCCTGTGCAACGGATTGGTAGGCCCCGACCGCACACCGCATCCCGGTATGGCGGAGGTGAAGTATGCCCACCAGAATGTAGGCTTTGAGGCGGTGGATCTGACGAAAGGCGATTTCCGCATCACCAACCGTTTCTATTTCACCAACCTGAAGGACTATACCGTGCATTACACGGTGACGGCTAACGACCGGGTGATCCGCAGTGGCAAGACTATCCTGACGGTGGATCCGCAGCAGAGCCAGAACTATACGGTGAATGTCGAGGGCTTTAAGCCGCAGGCAGACACGGAATACTTCGTCAACTTCCGAGTGACCAATAACGTTGCTTCCGCTTTAGTGCCGGCAGGCTATGAGGTGGCTGCCGACCAGTTCCGCCTGCCGATCGAGACACCGAAGTCGGCGATCGCTACGAAAGGCCCGAAATTAACGGCCGTTTCGGAGGGGGATAACCTCTCGGTAAACTCCTCGAAAGTGCAGTTTGTCTTTCACAGACCGACCGGCTTGGTGACCTCTTACCGGGTGAATGGCGTGGAATACTTCGCTGAGGGCTTCGGCTTGCAACCCAACTTTTGGCGGGCACCCAACGACAACGATTATGGCAACGGCATGCCTAAGCGTCTGCAGGTGTGGAAGCAGAGCAGCCGGGCGTTCAACGTAACCGATGCCTCTGTGACGATGGAGGGTGAGGATGCCGTCTTACGCATCAGCTACCTCTTGCCCGCCGGCAACCTCTATTTGGTCAACTACCGGGTGCATCCGAGTGGTGTGGTCAAGGTGGATGCCCGCTTCACCTCTACGGAGATGAGCGCTGCCGAGACCGAGATCTCTGAGGCTACCCGTACGGCTACCTTCACGCCGGGACGCGATGCCGCTCGCAAGGAGGCCTCCAAACTCAACGTGCCCCGCATCGGTGTCCGTTTCCGTTTGCCGCAGGCGATGGATCGACTCACCTATTTTGGTCGGGGTCCGGAGGAGAACTATTGGGATCGCAAGGCAGGAACGGCTGTTGGCCGTTATCAATCGACTGCCGAGCAGCAATACTTCCCCTATGTCCGTCCGCAAGAGAATGGCCATCACACCGATACCCGCTGGCTCACCTTGCAGGATGCCAAGGGACGAGGGCTGCGCATCGTGGCGGATAGCTTGATCGAGTTCAATGCCCTGCGCAACGCCATCGAGGACTTCGATGCCGAGGAGCAGCGGGATCTCCCGCGGCAATGGGGCAACCTGACGCCCGAGCAGGTGGCGAACCACAACGAGGCAGAGGCGGTGAACGTGTTGCGTCGTCAGCACCACATCAGCGACATCACGGCACGCAACTTCGTGGAGGTCTGCCTCGACCTGAAGCAGCAGGGCGTAGCCGGTTATGACAGCTGGGGCGCACGTCCCGAGCCGGCCTATACGCTGCCGGCCAACCGGGAGTATCAGTGGGGCTTCACGCTGATTCCGTTGAAATAGTTCCCCGTGTCCTGCCGGGCTTGACCCGGCACCTCATACTGTCAAAGCATTGAATAGTATGGGATTGCGGGTGCGGGTCAAGCCCGCAAGGACACAGTGCGCATTTTGATATACCTTTATTTGAAGGAGCTGCTTTTTATGTATGCTCCTTCATCTTTTTTTACAATATCTGCGGGCGATTGTTGCATATCTATAAAATTATGGCTTCTTTTGCAGTCGCAATGCCACTGTTCCTCAAGGCTTAGGCTTGCAGGTTTATAGGATTTTCAAGAATGTTTATAGGATAGAAAAGGGTATCATGTTCATCATAATCAGCCGAAATACATCATTCCATTGTGCATCGCACTGACGCTTCCCACAGTCAGTCAAGCGTTTGCATAAGCCGTGGAGGGGGCAAACAACCTCATTCACAATGCGCTATAGATATTAAGACCAATGCCGTTGCCCTGGGCTTAGCCGTAGCCAACGCTGCCGTTGAGATCGGCTGGGGCGAGCACTGCTCCGTTAACCTTCCTTTCTATTATTCTGCCTGGGATTATTTCAACACGAATAAGAAATTCCGGATGCTCGGCGCACAGCCCGTGTTCCGCTACTAGCTGCGCCGTGGCGAGGGCTGGTTCTTTGGCGCACATGCTGGAGTCACCTACTGGAACGAGGCGCACAGCAACAGCTATCGCTACCAGGATCACGACGGCAAGCATCCCGCCTACGGAGGCGGCTTGGCGGTCGGCCATCGCTGGCGCTTCAACCGCCATTGGGCCATCGAGGCATCCGTGGGTGGTGGAGTCTATCGCCTCTACTACGATAAGTCCCTCAACGAGCCTAACGGGCAGCTGATCGAGACACGCCGCAAGAACTTCTATGGCTGCGATCAGGCCAACCTCTCCATCGTCTATACCTTTGGCAAGAAAGGAGGCCGGAAATGAGACAGAGCCTCTTTGCCTGCATCCACGCGATGCTCAGCCTCCTCCTCCCGGTGTGCGACGAGCATGAGTTCTCCGAGCCGCCCCTGCCCCCCGTGGCGTTGAACCTCAAACTCCTCTTTAACTTCGGAATGGGTGAGATGGAAGACTTCAAGACTATTTATGTGATAACCCGAGCCGCGGAAGATTCCATCGCGTTCGAGGCCCGTTATCAGCTGCGCATACACCCCTCCAATGGCAAGGGGGGCTTCCTGATGGACAGCTGCCTTAGCTACAGCTTCAGCCACTCGCAGTTGCAGGCACTCGACTATCGCCTCCCCTTGGAGATCGTACCGGGGCAATACCGCTTCCGAGCTTGGGTCGATTTCGTGCCTGCCGACAGCTTGGCCGATTATTTCTACGATACCGCTGATTTCGACGCCATCACCCTGCGTGAGCCGCACGTGGGAGGAACCGACTGCCGCGATGCCTTCCGAGGTACGCTCGATGCGGAGGTATTCCCCGCCGAGGTCAAGCCCGAGCAGGAGCTAAATATCCAGATGGAGCGCCCCTTGGCGAAGTTCCGCTTCGTGGCTACCGACCTGAAGGAGTTTGAGGAGCTGCGCCTGCGTGAGGCGCAGAAAGATGGCGATTTGACCAGCACGCCGCCGCCCATCGACCTCTCCACATATAAAGTGGTGATCGCCTACAGCGGTTTCTATCCCACCGTCTATAACCTTGCCACCGACGAGCCGATCGACGTGCGCACCGGTGTCAATTTCAGCATCGTGCTGCGCAAGATCGCGGAGGAGGAGGTCGATCTGGGTTTCGATTATATGTTCATCGGGCAGCAAGAGAGCGGTGCCAACGTCTCCCTCTCTATCTACGACGATAAGGGGAAGTTAGTGGCAGGCGTGTCGGGCATCGAGGTGCCCCTGCGTCGCGGGCTGCTCACCACCGTGCGTGGCAAGTTCCTCACCGCCCGTTCGTCGGGCGATGTCTCGATCGATCCTTCGTTTGACGGCGAGTTCAACCTGCAGATTCCCTAAAGCAATTAAAACGATATACTCATTTGTCTAACATAAAACAATAGGAATTATGGCAACAGATCCGAAATTACGTAGCATTACCGGGCGACTTGTTCCCAACAAGCTGACCGCCCGCGAGGACGATTACACGTTCAACACCCAGTATGTAGGCACACGCAGCATCGACGACATCTGCAAGTTGGCGCAGCCCAAGATGGGCGAGAAATACTCCGCCTCCGAGATGCACACCCTCTATGACGTGCTCTTGGCCACTGCCAAGACCGAGCTGTTAGGTGGTGCCACGGTGGAGTTTGGATTCACCAACAACAGCGTAGGCGTGGAGGGCAGCTTCGTAGGCCCCTTAGCGCAGTTCGATCCGGAAAAGCACAGCGTCGTGCTCCGCTCCACCCCCACGGCAGCCATCCGCAAGGAGCTGTCGGAGGTGACCGTTATCGTGAGCCACATCGAGGAGGGCCTGCCCACCATCTCCACCATTACCGACGTGGCTACCGGCCTCATCAACAAGCAGCTCACCCCCGGCGGAGGTCTCAATGGCAAGGGCACACGCGTCAAGGTGGTGGGCGAGCCGGGGAAGGAGGTTGGCTTCTTCTTCATCAATGCCGAGACGCAGGAGGAGACCGCCGTGGCTGTCACCTCGCTGTTGCGCGACGAGCCGAAGAACTTCTCCTTCATCATCCCGCAGTTGGCGCCCGGCACCTACTATCTCGAGATCGCCTCGCAATACGGTGGCAACAGTGCGGTCCTGCTGAAGGAGGTGCGGCGCAACCGCTTCCCCTATCCGCTGACCGTGGCAGGTGAGCCGGAGCCGGAGAATCCGGATGTCGTCTGATCCGTCCCGCATTTACGCGACCGATAAACGCTCATTTATCAGTCCGATAAAAACCGCGGGGCGTGTCATTGCAGGCTTGACCCGCAAACTCATACTATCAAAATGAAACTAACTAATTGTTAATGCATTAATTACAAACAAAATGAAAAAGTTTATTTTTCGGCGATCGCAGCAATCGGATTATTGCTCTCGCCGTCCTGCTCAGACGAGAATGAAGCGCTGAGCGGCAGTGGAAACGAGGCCCTCGTCTCCTTCTCCGTCAACCTGGCGGATGGGATCCAGACGAAAGCCATTAGTGATGGAAAAACGGCAAAGCAATTGTTTGTCCGTGTCTTTGAGGATAATAATGGGTCTGTAGGAGATGAGATTAATACCTTGGCCAAGAACGATGTACAGATGGAAGATGACTTGACAAAGGAGGTGAATTTTGCATTGGTAAAAGGCAAAACCTACCATTTCCTTTTCTGGTCACAAGCATATACATCCGGTGAAACTGGTGCTCCTTACTCTTTTGACGGTCATACGGTAAAAGTATCCTACGTAAATGCTGCAGCGAATGAAGAGAAGCGTGATGCCTTTTATGCGGTAAAGACAAAAACTGTAACCGATTCTTTTCAAGAGGATGTGACTTTGCATCGTCCTTTTGCGCAGCTCAATTTCTTGACAACGGCAAAGGATATTATAGCCGCTAAAAACGGAGGTCTATCTGTCAATCAGACCAGCATCACGATTGCTTCTGCGGCTCAAACTTTGACTCCACCTTTATCCTTCAATCCTGATGAAAAGCCGAGCGTGTCTAATGCAGAAGAGGGTGTATCATTTAACTTTGCTGATGTTCCTTTCTCTGTGTCAGGTGAGACTGTTTCATCTTCTTCAAGTTTATGGATTAAAGATAACGCAGTTGTAGATCCAGGAACACAGGATGCCATTCAATATTTCTATTTGGCAATCACCTATTTCTTGGTGAATAATGCTGCAGATGCTACGGCTCAGATTGTTTTGGCCGATGTCAATATGAAGGTAAAGGATGCGGAAGGAGATGGCTTGAGTGTACAGAGTGTACCGGTTCGCATGAACTATCGCACCAATATCTATGGTAACCTGTTGACTGCAACCGGAAAATTTAATGTTATGATCGATGAGAATTTCAATACTCCTCAGCCTCCTGAGCAAAATATTGAAATCAAGGAGCGAGAGGTTGATTCAGAAGCAGCAGCTGCTGCAGCATTTGCGGATGGTGCAGCAAAAGTAACGCTGACGGAAGAGCTTCCTTCTGCCGAAAGTTCTGAAGGTATCGTCCCGCAAACTTATGCACAGGAGAATACAGAGGTGATCGAACTTGTATTGGAGAAGCCAATCATGTCGGGTTATGTATTCAAATATAACACTACTGGACAAGGCGAATCTAATAACCGTGGTCCTGCCACTGTGCATATCACGATTCCAGAATCCCTGGGAGCTAGTGAGGCTATCACTGAGTCAAATATCCAATTACCGCAATCAACGGTTTATGTCAATGGCGTGAAGGTAACTACAATGACAGCTGAGACCGCTTCAAACACGTTAGTTGTTGGCCCAGGTACAGTAATCGGAACCTTGAATGTAAAGCAAGGTAATGTCCGCATCGAGAAGGGTGGTAAGGTAGGTACGATCACACGTGAAACAGATAATGGAGATGCCACGACGATTGTCTTCCTGGCAGGTGGTGAATTGACCAATACACCTACCGATGGAAAAATAATCGTACAATCTACGATTACTTCAGCGGAAGAGCTCTTCGCTTTCGCCGAGGCAGTAAATGCAGGCGATACCTATGCAGGCAGAACTGTTTATTTAGGTGCCGACATTGATTTGAATAATGCCACTTGGACACCGATAGGCTTAAATGCTGACGATGCTAAAAAGTTCAAAGGTACATTTGATGGACAGAATTTTACGATTAAGAATTTCAAGGTTGCAATAGGTGATGTATATCAAGCCGCTGGTTTCTTCGGTGCTTTAAACGGTACAGCCAAGAATTTCACGATTGATGGCGCAACGATTTCAAGTCAATCAACAGGTAATGCAAGCAACATAACAGATAACGGAGTGGCTGTTGTAGCAGGCTCAATTTACCCTTCTGGATCGATTGAAAATGTTACTGTCAGAAACTCTTCGGCAAAAAGTCTTCACTATGTGGCTGGTATTGCAGGCTATGTTGAGAAGGGTGCTATAAAGAACTGTACGGTGGAAAGTTCAGAGTTCGTTTGCACACCCCATCTTAAGACTAATAGTGAAACTGATTATGACAATGGCGATAAGGCAGGTGGTATTGTGGGCCATATGGATGCAAACTCAAATGTAGAGAATTGTTCCGTAAGCAATGTAACGATCAAGGGCTATCGTGAGCTGGGTGGTATAGTAGGTTATGCAGGAAATAAGGATAACGTGACAGTCTGCTCAGTAAGCAATGTGACCTTGATTCAAGATAACACAAATGGTTACGCAGAGGCTGTTCCGACAACATTAGGTGCACTTGTTGGTGGATATGGTGATAAGCCATACTCCTATTATGATGGCGAGGATGCTTTAGCTGTTACCAAGATACACGTTGTCGGCACAGCATCCGTTCTTAAGTCTGTTTTAGAGGCAGCTGGTAGTGGGACAGGTGATAGAACTATCTCGATTACAGCTAATTTGGATTTCTCAGAGGTTAATTGGACTCCTGTTATGGTAGATGGCCAGGTAGGTGCAGGTGTAGTTACCGTCGAGGGAAATAACCATATGATTAAAAAGCTGAAAGATGCTTTGTTTGCAGGTGGTTTTGCGGGTAGATCAGGTATCATCATCAATGATTTGACGATTGATGGTACAGAAGTGACGATTAATAATAGCACAGATACTCTTGGTTGGGGCTACTTTATCAAGACTATTGACAGCATGCCAACGATTACTTTGGAAAATTGTCATCTGAAGAATGCGAATGTAACCAGTACAGGAAGTGCACGTGTAGGTGGTTTGATTGGCTGGACAGCGGGATATAATAAAGAGAATGATGGTCCAGTTAAGACCTATGTTACTATTGAGGATTGCAGCGTAAAGGACAGCAAAATCACGGCTAACGGTTCTGTAGGCGCTATCAATGGTCATGCAGGTAATAATGCGTGGACATTTACTACTATTACAAACTGTACCGTAACCAACTGTACACTCAATTCAAAGGATGACGGCAGCTGGCGTGTCGGTGTGGTTGTCGGTACAGCGAATGTTGGTGAGGTAACAATCTCCAACATTACAGCAATCGACAATGAGTTGACGCAAGACGGCAAGACAGCTCCTAAACATAGCAACCTCTATGGTCGTTTTGTGCCTCAAAATGGCAGTGGTAAGCTGACTATTGATGGTGTTGCTATTACGCAATAATTCAACAACAACCTATTGAAAAGTAGGGACGCAACCTGTTGCGTTAAATATTAGCTAAACAATCCCTTCCTTCATGGAGAAGTGGAGCCGCCCTCCAATCAACCGGGGGCGGCTTTTTTTATGCCCTGTGGCGATCGCTGGCCACCGCTCCGCGGTTCCAAATGGGGATGGAACACGCAAACCGGGGGGTACGCCCTGACAGGCTTCACCCCCGGCTACTCTCTTTTCGCACCTCCGGTGCTCCCCATCCGTTTTGTAAAAGCTCCGTAGGAGCGCTGGAATACAGCCGTGGGTAACAACCCACGGCACGGATGGCATACCCCCCAATAAACTAGCCCCATCGAACAGAACCAATGAATTTTCTGATGGTATTTTCCGAGACATAGCACGCTACGTCTCGGAAAATACCATATACACCCCCTACATGACTACATGAAATTTCGATACCCGTAGCGTGCTACGTCTCAATGCTTGTTCAGAAGGTATTTCAGGAGACGTTGCACGCAACGTCTCTACGGGGTTGAATGGGGGTGAAGCCTGTGGCGTAACCCCCGGTAAACAATTCCCATCGAATAGAACCGCGGAGCGGTGGTAAGAACCATCTTGTGGATTATTCCATGAGTCGCTGCCATAGTTCTTCAATGGTATAGAACCGGTATAGGGGAGAGCAAAAAATCCTTCTTGTTGCGAGTGACAATGCAATCGGCTGATTCGATCACTGCGCTTTGGCTTTGCGTTGCATCTTCATAATCTTTCCAAGGGCACGACAAGGCCCAGATAGCAGTGTCACCTTTTAAATCTGCAACATGTACGAATTGGGATATTTCATTCAGCTTTTCTCGAACATCTACATAATTGTATTTCCTCCCAATATAGATGGTATTTACAAAGGAAAGCGCAGACGTTATCAAAGATAGCTTGCCTATATAGCCTAAAGCAAACAGTTTTTGGGCTTGCTCAGCGAAAGGTTCCCTAAGGCATACAAGATCTATCAATATATTTGTGTCGATATAGACCTTCATTGTGCGTACTTTGCATCTATTAGCGCTTCAATTCCTTTTTCGTCAACAGGGACGGGATCACCTCCTCGGGCTGATAATGTCTTGATATAAGACTAAGACATAGCAGCTTCCCAATCGGTGTGTTTGGCTATAGATTTGGATGCGTTTTTTGTTTTGTATTGATTGAACAACAGGGATAATCCTTGTTCTACTACACTGGTCATACTGATGTCATGCAATTTGGCATAGGCCATTGCACTTTCATAGTATCTTTGATCAATTGTAACTGTATGTGTCATGATTCCTCCTCTTTATGCCGCAAAGCTACACATTCGCTGGCAATTGGCCAAACGGCAGCGGGCATGAAATCCCTTGGATGATTCATCGGGATCTGGTAGGGTGTAATCGGAAGTGCCAGGCCCAGGTTTGCACTATGCCACGCAGGGAGAGATAGCTCAGGAAGGCGATCCACAGGGCATGATTGCCTAAGTGGCCATGAAGCGTAGTATAAAGCAGGAAGAAACTGCCGGAGGCGATCAGCATCGCTCGAAACATCCAGCTGGTGGCGGTAGCGCCAATGAAGAAGCCATCCCAGATGAAGGCGGCGAAGCCACAGAGGGGGATTGCCATCGCCCAAACGGCGTAATCGCCCGTAGCGGCCAATACCGCCCGGTCATCCGTCAATAGGCCCAAGAAGCGTTGCCCGCCTAAGGCATACAGCAGGGTGAAGCCTATCGCTAACCCGATTCCCCATGCGAAAAGCAGCCGCACGCAGCGTCGCAATCCCGAGGTGTTTTGTGCGCCGATAAAGCGACCTCCCAAAGCCTCTCCGGCATAGGCGAATCCATCCATGAAGTAGGAGTAGAGCGTGAAAAGTTGCATCAAGAGGGTGTTGACCGCTAAGATCACTTCGCCTTGGCGTGCACCGGCGGAGGTGAAGCATGTCGTTACACCCACCAAACAAAGGGTACGCAGGAAGATGTCTCGATTGATCAGGAAGAAACGGCGCATGGCTGCGGCTTGCCAAAACGATTTCCCCTGCTGATAACCGCGTAAACGACCGTAGTAGCGTAGCCAAAGGCCCAAGCCCAACAGGAATCCGGTGTATTGCGCCAACAGGGTGCCCAGAGCCACGCCCTCGATCTTCATGTGGAGCAGGAACACGAAGCAAAGGCTGCTGGCGATGTTGACCAGGTTTTGCACGATGGCGATCAGCATGGGTAGGCGTGTGTTTTGCATCCCGATGAACCAACCCGAAAGCGCATAGAGCCCTAACACCGCCGGTGCGCCCCAGACGCAGATGCGAAAGTAGCGTGCGGCACCGGCTTTCACCTTCTCGGTGGCCTCGATCCATGAGAAGGCCCCTTGCAGGATGGGCTCTTGCAGCAGAATCATAATGAGGGCTATGCCTAAACCAATCGTCAAGGCACGTTCCCATACCAGCAACACCTCTTGCAGGTCTCGTCGGCCATACGCTTGTGCGGTCATGCCGCTGGTACCCATACGCAGAAAGGCAAAGAGCCAATAAAGCATACTGAATAACATGCCTCCAACGGCGATCGCCCCGATATAGGCCGTCGCTCCTAAATGGCCTACAATGGCTACGTCCACCAGACCCAATAGTGGTACGGTGATATTGGAGACAATAGAGGGAATGGCTATCTGAAGTATCTTTCTGTTCATTGTTATATCCTATAAAAAAATGAAGACCGCCGGATTCACATCCAACGGCCTCCTACACTAACCCTTAACTTTAACCAATGAAAAACAATAATCTTCTATTTCATTACTCTCTGTGAATTGCTCTCGCTCTTCCCATAGAGGTCATCTACTCACTCACCTTTTAGGTCTAAACCAATTGGCTTCGCTTTCGTTGACATTGCAAATGTAATAACTATTTCATAGGCGGCAACCCTTTTGCCAAGAAATGTTCTGTTATTAACCTTATTTAAAGATTAAATGGTCATCTCGTTGAATACCCTCTTTTCCTTCGCACCAAATTCGCTGCAAAACCGCTGTTCCTCTAATCGACGATTAGAGCATGACCGAGTTTGGTTTAGAGGAGCACCGAGTTTGGTTTAGAGGAACAGCGGAGTTACAATGGACTCAGAGTAGAGTTGAAGCATAGGGGAAAATGATTATTTTTGTGGCAGCAAAAGGATACCATAGCGTGACTAATAGCATAATAAGGGTATGATAGACGGAATTATTATAGTGGGCTTGCTGATCGTGGTCGTGCTGCAGATTGTGTGGCGACCTCGTAAGGATCGGCAGGAACAGGAGACTTTGGAGAAACTGTTTGCGGAGATGCAACACTCTTTTGAACGGATTGAGAAGAATTTCCGAGAGGATTTTCGGTTGAATCGGGAGGAGAGCCGTTTGGTGGCCAAGGATAACCGGGAGGAGTTGGCCGCCTCCATGCGGGCGTTCCAGGAGTCTTTTGAGCGAGGCATTGCCTCCTTCAACCAATTGCAGAAAGAGAAATTTGAGGCGTTGGATAGACGGCAGCAGGAATGGGTGAACCATGCGGAAAAGCGATTAGAGGAGATTCGGCAAACGGTGGATGAGAAATTGCAGCAGACCTTGAACGAGCGCATCAGCCAGTCCTTTCGGTTGGTCAATGAGCAGTTGGTGAATGTGCAAAAGGGGCTGGGCGAGATGCAGAGTTTGGCGCAAGACGTAGGTGGCTTGAAACGGGTGTTGAGCAACGTAAAGACACGAGGCAATATTGGCGAGATTCAGCTAAGCATGTTGTTAGAGCAGTTGTTGGCTCCGGAGCAATATGAGGCGAACGTGCATACCCGCAAGGGCTCGGATGCGGTGGTGGAGTTCGCCGTAAAGTTGCCTGGTAAAGATGATGCCCGTGCGTTTGTCTATTTGCCCATCGACGCTAAATTCCCGAAGGACGTGTATGAGCAGCTGTTGGATGCCTATGATGCGGCCGATCCGCAGCAGATAGAGGTGGCCGGTAAGCAGTTGGAGGCGACCATCAAAAAGATGGCCAAGGATATTTCGGAGAAATACTTGGCTCCACCGGCTACGACCGACTTTGGTATTATGTTCCTGCCGTTTGAGGGCATTTATGCGGAGGTGGTACGAAGAGCCTCTTTGCTGGAAGAACTGCAACGTACTTATAAAGTGGTCGTTACAGGACCGACTACCTTGGCGGCCATCCTCAATAGTTTACAGATGGGCTTTCGCACGTTGGCTATCCAGAAGCACTCGGGTGAGGTATGGACCATCCTGGGTGCGGTTAAGAAGGAGTTTGAGAAGATGGGTGGTATGCTGGAAAAGGCACAACGTAATCTTCAGACAGCTACCGGACAGATTGATGAGGTATTGGGCACACGCACACGAGCTATCCAGCGTCGGCTGAAGGATGTCGATACTTTGAATGATCGGGAGGCACGTGCGATTCTTCCGGAAATTGGAGCATTAACAGACGAAGAACAGACTATATCATGAAAAAGAGACAGATTCCCCACACTTATGTGATCATTTTTTACATTATCCTGTTTTGTGCTTTGCTGACTTGGTTCGTCCCGGGAGGACAGTACCAAGAGATGCTGTCTGCGGATGGTACGAAGAGTTTGGTTTATCAACCCGTGGAGCATGTGCCCCAAACGTGGCAACTGTTCGCCGCCTTTTATCAGGGCTTTGTGGATAAAGCGGATATTATTGTCTTTATCCTGATAATTGGCGGTGCTTTTTGGATTGTCAACGATAGCAAGGCATTCGATATGGGCACGGTGAGCTTCTTGCGGAAGGCACGAGGGATAGAGCGATATGCCCTGTTTCGCCGTATCGGTGTGGATAATCTGCTTCTGATTGCCATTATGTTGTTGTTCAGCGTGTTTGGCGCTGTATTTGGCATGAGCGAGGAGACGATCGCTTTTTGCTTGGTTTTGGTACCTATGGCCATCTCGATGGGATATGACTCGATCACGGGCGTTTGTATGGTCTTTGTGGCAGCCGCATTGGGCTTTGCCGGAGCGATTCTCAATCCGTTCACAATAGGTATCGCACAGGGTTTGGCGGGGATTCCGCTGTTCTCGGGCATTGAGTATCGACTTTTCTGTTGGTTCGTGATCAACGCTGTAGGTTTCACTTGGATCTTGCGTTATGCTGCCAAGGTGAAACGTAATCCGCAGTTATCACCGGTTTATGTCGAGGATCAGTATTGGCGTGATTTGCATGGTGCGCAAGCCATCGAGGTAAGCTATTACACACCCCGCATGGCATGGGTGAGTTTTGTCTTATTGGCTATTATCCTGGCGTTATTCGCTGTTGTTTATCCATCGACTACGTTGCGTATTGGCAATGGGGCTATTGAGGGATTGCCGCTCATTCCCTTGCTGACCGTTACCTTTGTTGTGAGTAGCTGGTTTTGTCTCAGAAAGACGGTACAATTGTACATTCTCAATTTGCTGTTTTTCACCATCTTTTTCTTAGTGGTGGGTGTGATGGGCTATGGCTGGTATATTATGGAGATTGCGGCTCTCTTCTTTGCCTTGGGCATTGCGGCTGGATTGGCGAACGGGCGTACGCCTAATGAGTTGGTCAAGCTGTTTCTGGATGGCTGTAAGGATATTCTGAGTGCGGCTTTGGTGGTCGGTTTAGCCGGGGGCATTATTGTGATGTTGCAAGAGGGCAAGATTATAGACACGATTCTCTATCATTTGGCACAAGGCATGGATGGCTTGGGTAAGGTGGCTACAGTCGGAATGATGTATGTGATTCAGACGTTAATCAATTTGGTAATCCCTTCGGGCAGTGCGAAGGCGGCATTGACAATGCCGATCATGGCTCCCTTCTCGGAATTGATCGGTTTGTCGAAACAGGCTACGGTGATGGCTTTCCAGTTTGGCGATGGCTTTACCAATATGATTACGCCTACTTCGGGTGTGCTGATCGCGGTATTGGGTGTTAGTCGTATTCCTTATGATAAATGGTTTCGTTGGGCTTGGAAATTCATTTTGACCTTGGTGATTCTTGGTTTCCTCTTGTTAATCCCCACGGTTCTCGTTCCGCTCAATGGATTCTAATGCGATCAGTAGGGAGTTATATCAAAGGAAACTAATTGTTTTTCTGAAGGAACTTAAATAACAAAGACGTCCGGACGCCGTCAAACGATCGTTTGACGTTTATCAGTCGATCGTTTGACGGTAGTCAGTCGATTGACTGACGGCGTTCGGACGCCTTTCAAATAGGGGTGTTGTTAGCTTTTGACTTATTAGGGAAAGGACATTCAACCTATGTTTCCCTTGTTATTTAATCTGAAACGCTTCCTTGATACGATCCACGTAGTCAAGTTTCTCCCAAGTGAAAAGCTCTACCTCTTTTACAATGGGTTGCGGCAGATAGCGAGAGCAGAATCGCTTCGTGACTACCTGTGGGGTACGTCCCATGTGGCCATAAGAGGCTGTCTCGAAATAGATCGGATTACGTAGTTTCAATCGCTCCTCAATTGCTTTTGGACGCATATCGAAGATGTCCCAGATGCGGGCAGCGATCTCACCATCTGTCAGGTTTACCTTCGCTCTGCCATAGGTGTTTACGAAAATGTTCATCGGTTTGGCTACACCAATCGCATAAGATACCTGTACCAACATTTCATCGGCCACACCTGCGGCTACCATGTTCTTGGCAATATGGCGAGCGGCATACGCAGCTGAGCGATCCACCTTAGAGGGATCCTTACCGGAGAAGGCTCCGCCTCCATGTGCGCCCTTACCACCGTAGGTATCTACAATGATCTTTCTTCCGGTTAAACCTGTATCACCGTGAGGACCACCAATCACAAACTTACCTGTGGGATTGATGTGATAGGTAATTTGGTCGTTGAAGAGTGCTTGCACGTGAGCAGGATATTGTGCCTTGACCCGAGGAATCAAGATCTTCTTCATGTCTTTGGCGATCCGTTTTTGCATGGCGGTGTCTGCTTCCTCTTGGGTAATGCCTTTCGGAAGGATGAACTCGTCATGTTGTGTAGAGATGACAATGGTGTCGATACGTAAAGGGGTACCGTTGTCATCGTATTCGATCGTGACTTGGCTCTTGGCATCCGGACGTAGGTAAGGCATTACATCGGGTTCCTGCTTGCGGATTTTTGCCAATTCACTCAAGAGACTGTGCGATAAGTCTAATGCTAAAGGCATGTAGTTGGCTGTCTCGTTAGTGGCATAACCGAACATCATGCCTTGGTCGCCCGCACCCTGTTCGTAGGGATCTGCACGCTCCACGCCGCGATTGATGTCACCGCTCTGCTCGTGGATAGCGGAAAAGACACCGCATGATTTGGCCTCAAATTGATATTCGCTCTTAGTGTATCCAATCTTCTGGATCACCTCACGTGCCACTTCCTGCACGTCAACATAAGCACTTGATTTCACTTCTCCAGCCAAGACAACCTGTCCGGTTGTGACAAGGGTTTCGCAAGCTACTTTTGAGTTTGGGTCATACGCCAAAAACTCATCCAGCAAAGCATCCGAGATTTGGTCGGCTACTTTATCGGGGTGTCCCTCAGACACCGATTCGGAGGTAAATAAATAACTCATAGCATTTGAACAATTAATCTATGAATTGAGGTGGAGGATTTCGTTGCCGAACGGCAACAAAGGAGAGATGTTTTTAGCATTTTTTCCCGTGGTTGCAAGCACTACAAATCTATCCACGTCAATTCGGCCGCAAAGATAACTATTTTTTCTTCTTCTGTGTATTGCGCAGTGCTTTTTTATACTTGAAGCTGGCTTTCCACTTGGCGGAATCGGAATCGTGTGTTCCTTTCAGAAAGTCGGAGAACTTGACTTTCTTTCCGTTAGCATCTGTATGATCAGCCTTGCTTTTTTTAAAGACAAGACCTTGCGTCATGGCTTTATGTATCGCGTCTTGATCCATGAATAGGAATTTTTTTAGGGTATAAGTACTAATTTATAACTCGTTGAGTAGTTCTTGCATGGTTTTACTGAATAGGGGATGCCGCACGTCGGGTGCTATCTCTGCCAATGGCTCCATGACGAAGCGTCGTTGGTGCATCAAGGGGTGGGGGAGGGTCAATCGCTCGTTGTGTATCACAAGTTGATCGATCAGTAACAAGTCGATGTCGATCGGCCGGTCATGATAACATCCGTCGCTTTTGATGATCCGTCCCATCTCCAATTCAATCAGGCGAGAGGCCTCTAAGAGCTCCATCGGACTGAGTGATGTTTGCAACACGACAACCGCATTCAAGAATTGATTGGCCGACTCAAACCCCCAAGGCTCGGTCTCATACAAACTGGAAAGGGCAAGAATGGTTCCTGCCCTTTCCGATAAAAGTGCGGTGGCCTTAATCAGGTTCCCTTTACGGTCACCTAAGTTAGAGCCTAATCCTATATAAGCAGTTCTATTAACCATCGGATGATGTTAGATGATCAGCATGGCATCTCCATACGCACCAAAGTGATACTGCTCTTTGACTGCAACATCGTATGCTTCCATAATCAGCTCATAGCCTCCAAACGAAGCGGTCATCATCAAGAGCGTTGAAAGGGGCAGGTGGAAATTTGTCACCATGCTATTGGCCACGCCAAACTCATACGGTGGGAAGATGAACTTGTTGGTCCAACCCTCAAACTCCTTCAGGTGTCCGTCTGTGCTGACTGCGGTCTCGATAGCCCGCATGACAGAGGTACCTACTGCGCAGATCCGATGTCCCTCATCTTTTCCTTTATTGACGATGCGAGTCACATCCCCATTGATAAACATCTGCTCGGAATCCATCTTATGCTTGGTGAGGTCCTCAACGTCGATCTCACGGTAATTTCCTAATCCGGAGTGTAGCGTTAAGAATGCGAAATGACAATCTTTGATCTCTAAACGTTTCATCAGCTCGCGGCTGAAATGCAAGCCGGCTGCAGGAGCTACTACGGCACCCTCCTCCGTAGCGAAGATGTTTTGATAACGCTCTTCATCTTCTGGTTCTGCCGGACGGTTGATATACTTGGGCAGCGGTGTCTCGCCTAAGGCATAGAGCGCTTTCTTGAAATCGTCATGATTGCCGTCAAACAAGAAACGGAGCGTACGACCGCGCGAGGTGGTGTTGTCAATCACTTCAGCCACCATCGAATCATCCTCGCCGAAATACAATTTGTTGCCAATACGGATCTTGCGAGCGGGATCCACCAAAACATCCCACAAGCGTAACTCCTCGTTCAGCTCACGCAGCAAGAACACCTCGATGCGTGCACCTGTTTTCTCCTTATTGCCATATAAACGTGCGGGGAATACTTTGGTGTTGTTGAAGATAAAGACATCACCTTTCCCAAAATAGTCTAAGATTTCCTTGAAGATGCGATGCTCAATCTTTCCGCTGTCTTTGTGTACGACCATCAGGCGGGATTCATCTCTGTGTGCTGCCGGATGGGTTGCGAGCAACTCTGTCGGCAAGTTAAATTTGAATTTTGAAAGCTTCATAATGCTCTTTGCGCTATTTGTTTATTTTTTCTTCTGCTATTTCTGTTTCCACTGCTTTGTCTAAGAAAGCGTCAATCTCTTCGGGCGACATACATTGATCCAATGTCACGTTGCCTATGCGTGTTCGCTCCAATCCGATCAGGTGGGCGCCTGAGTGCAACGCCTCGCCAATGTCGCGTGCCAAGGCTCGAATGTACGTTCCCTTGCTGCAAACCACGCGAATCTTGATGATGGGCAGGGCATATTCCAACAATTCGATCTCATCAATTACTAAAGTCTTCGACTTCAGGTTGACCTCCTCGCCCTTGCGAGCCAACTCGTAGGCACGTTTTCCATCGACTTTACAAGCCGAGAATACCGGTGGAATCTGCTCAATGGTTCCTAAGAAATGGTTTAATGTCTCTTCTACTAATGCTTGGGTGATGTGTTCCGTGGGATACACGGCATCCACCTCCTTCTCCAAGTCAAACGAAGGGGTGGTCTCCCCCAACTTCAAAGTGGCGATGTATTCCTTGGTTTGGTATTGAAACTCATCAATGCGTTTAGTCGCTTTACCTGTGCAGACAATCATCACACCGGTAGCCAAGGGATCTAATGTGCCTGCATGGCCGACCTTGATCTTCTTGACATGCAGCTTGCGACTCAGCTTATAACGAAACTTGTTGACTAAGTCGAACGAGGTCCATTTCAGCGGTTTGTTGAAATAAAGTATTTCTCCAGCTATGAAATCCATCAGATAATCTGTAAGTTATAACCTGAAAACAACATCATCAAGATCAATCCGCCCACTACGATACGATAGTAGCCAAAGGCTTTGAAGCCGTAGCGGGTGACGAAACCGATAAAGAATTTGATGGCTAATAAAGCTACGATGAATGCCACCACATTACCAATCACTAACGCACTGATATTTTCGCTCAACACCTCTATGCCATTGGGTGCCAAGAACAGTTTCAACACCTTATAAGCCGTGGCTGCGAACATAGTCGGTACAGCCAAGAAGAAAGAAAACTCTGCCGCTGTCTTGCGCGACAGGCGTTGTGCCATACCTCCTACGATGGTAGCCATCGAGCGAGAAACACCAGGAATCATGGCGATACACTGGAAGAAACCGATGGCCAAGGCTTTTTTCTCCGTGATGACTTGTGACTCATCCGGACGATTGAATAGTTTATCCACGAACAACATGAAAATGCCGCCAATAACCAGCATGGTAGCTACTACCCAAACGTTCTCTAATAGGGCATCAATCCAGTCTCCACACAGCAATCCGATAACAGCCGCTGGTAGGAATGCCACTAACAGTTTCCAATAGAAATAAAATTTGTAGATGAAGCTGCGCCAATCCGTCACCTTCCCTGGGTTTAGCCGGAAGAAGCGTTGCCAATACAGGCATACAACGGAAAGGATGGCTCCAAACTGGATGATCACGGTGAATGCTTTGACAAAGTCTGTACTCTCCACGCCCAACAAGCTTTGTGTGATGATCATGTGGCCAGTGGAAGAAACAGGAAGAAACTCGGTCAAACCCTCAATGATCGCAATAATGATAACCTCAATCGTGCTCATTCCGCAATGCCTTTGCTTTTGCCGTTACGCAAGATGCCCCAAATCATCATTACGAAACCGATTACTGTCACAATAGGGGCCACGACAATACGGCGAGCACTGAAAATCTCAGGGTTGAAAGTGCTATCCCCTGAGCCGCCTCCACTCATCAACATGAAACCGAAAATAATACATACGATCGCAGCTACGATCCAGACAAAATTCTCTTTTCCAAAGGCGAAATCTCTTTTTGCCATTCTACTCTTGATTTATAGTTCTTACCTTATTATATATAGTATAATTGATCAACCTCCATGCGCAAGTATTTGTTCACGGCGAAGATCGTTGCAATGGTGGATAGGAGCAGGCCTAATGCCAATACCGCTCCGTCCACGATCAATATAGTGTGTATATCCAACAGCTGGACCAATCCCTCCAGCTCGGTCTGCAAATAATATAATGTACCCGTCAGTAGCAAGATCGCCAATATGGCAGCTATCAATCCACTCACTACGTTATAGCGGATGAAGGGTGCACGAATAAAGCCTGCGGTGGCCCCTACCAACTTCATCGTATGGATCAAGAATCGCTTGGAGTAGATCAACAGACGAATGGTGTTGCCAATCAAGACAAACGAGATGAGGGTTAGCACGGCGGCTAACGCTAAAAGAATCACCCCTAACCGTTGCATATTGTTATGCACCATCTCCATCATGTCCTTACGATAGAGGAGCTCGTCCACCGTTGTGTAGCGTTTAATCTGTTGTTCGATCAGTTGCAGACTGTCCGGATTGGCATACTCCGCATGTAGCTTGACCTCAATGGAGGCTTGCAACGGATTGAATCCTAAGAATACCTCTGGGTTCTCGCCTAACTCTTCCTCTAACTCTTTGGCCGCTTGATCTTTTGAGATATATGCTGTCGATTTGATATAAGGCAACGCATCCAGTTTGTTACGCATTTTCTGAATATCAGTCTCCTTGATGTTATCTTTCAGCACAATGGAGAAAGAGAGGTTTTCTTTTACATAAACGGAGAGCTTATTGCCCAACAATCCCATCAGCATGATTAACCCCATCAAGAATAGCACTAAGGTGATACTGATGATGGAGGTTAAGCGGGAATGAAAGAAAGAAGCAGCTTGTACTTTTCTATGTTTAGCCATCCGAGTATGATTATATATAGGTATGTTTTATTTTGCGTACTGACATGAAGTAATGCCCACCTTGCGAACCTCCTCATCAATACGGATCTTCACACCGGCCGGAACCATGTAATGTGAGATGGCAGAGGTAGTAGTGGTCGTACCGTAATACGAACTGGATGTCTTCGTGACGCGTTCTACCGGAAGTACCGCCAATCGCAGATCTTGATCCGGTGCGTTATCGATCTGATATTTGATCAGTGTCGCCAAATTGGGGAACTTATACGTACGTGTGCTACTGTCGTAGGCTTCAGAAAGGAATGCTGTTTTGTTATTCTCAACCTGTGCGTTCTCAAAGAAGGTCTGCACGGAATCCTCGGGCAAGATCATTAGATAGGAGGGAGCCGTCAAGGCATATTGCCACTCCTCTTGTGGCATCGCTTTCAATGAGAGCGGGAAATCGTTGACAATACGCTCTTGCATCATCGTGCTCATCTCGCTGACTGGGATGGTGACTTGCATACATACACCTGCCGGAGACTTGATATAGCCATAGGTGTCATTGGGCACTAACAACTGATCAAGATCTGTATTCTTGAAACGACTTAACTGGATCACCTCTTTGGTGGTGGAGAAGATCTCCGAGCCTTGCACCAACGAATCCTGTCCTGCGCTGCCGGTTACAGCATACTGATAATAGATGGTCATGTAGCTGCTGGAGATGTTCAGGATGTTACCGCTACCAAAAGTGGTCGTCACATACAAACCCGGCCAGAAAGCATTGAATGACTCTTGATTCTTGAACGTTTCCGGATGGTTGATTGACTCATCATAGAAACGTTGACCAATCTCCGTAGGCATCATGATACGGAGGTTGGGACTGTACGTATCCAACTCACGCAATGAGTCGGGCACTTCATTGTTATAGGCCGTATAGACACGTGATCCGTAGGAAGTCTGCATATCACTATAGTCCAACGGGTCCATATTGGTGTAGAATTTCTTTTGCAGGGGAGTGGTCACTTTGAAGAGCTCTGCCTTCATGGGGGCTAACGAGTCGCCAATCCAGGCTCCGTTCGTGTTAGAGGAGGAGGCGTAATAGAGCTTGAAATCCACGGAGTCAATCTTGCCGTTGTAGGGCGTGTGCTTGAATTGGAATCCCTCCGGGCTGTAAAACTGGCAGAGAAAGTCCGACTTCAAGTTGCCATACAGGGGATCGTAGAGCTCACCCAGTTGCGCTTTTGTGGAGCGTGCGTAGATTGAATCAATCTTAATCGTGGTCGCTTTAATCAGAAATGTATCGGTAAATACCGAAATCGTATCGTTACCTGGCTGGATCGTAATGCCGATAGAGCTAATATCGTCGTTACACCCAGCCAGGATGCTCATAACCGTTAGGCTGAGTCCAAGTAACGCTTGCTTGAAATTCATCGTTTTTTTTATTATTTCTTGTTGGGATCTAAAATAAGGTCGTAGAACTTGTTGATCTCATCAATATAAGTCTCCTGCGATTGGTAAGGCAAGAAAGGCTTATCCGCTTTGGAAGCGATATATTCGCTCAACTCAGGATTAATCTGCTCGCTACCTTGGATCACACCATCGGCGAAGTCGATCGCCACCTTGTTCAATGCGACGAAGCTGGTGTCTTTCTTCAGCAGTTCCACGTCCTTGGCCTTTGCGCCGTCGGCACGCAACTTGGCGGCCAGTCCTTTCGAGAAGGGTTGTTGAAATTCGTTGTTATAGACTGAATAGACCACCTTCGCATGGCGCAAGCAGGGATCATCTGCATATTTCCGTTTGATATACAGGGTGGTCAACGCAGACATCCATCCATGGCAGTGAATCAGATCAGGGATCCAACGCAACTTCTTGATTGTCTCCAACACGCCACGTACGAAGAAGATAGAGCGATCGTCGTTATCCGCATATTCCTCGCCATTGGCATCGGTTACCGTAAACTTACGTTGGAAAAAGTCATCGTTGTCGATGAAATAGACCTGCATACGTGCGGCTTGAATGGAAGCTACCTTGATAATCAAGGGGTGGTCTGTGTCATCAATGATTAAGTTCATTCCAGACAGACGGATCACTTCGTGCAGCTGATTCCGACGCTCATTGATGTTGCCGAATTTAGGCATAAAAGTTCTGATCTCTCGCCCTCTCTCCTGGATGCCTTGCGGCAGATTCCTGCATATCGTAGCAATCTCAGATTCAGGAAGGTAGGGGGTGATTTCTTGAGCTAAAAACAAGATTCTTTTCGCATCCATTCTATATAGGTGTTTTTATTAAATACGCTACAAAGATAGGAAAAATCTTTCATTTACGATAATTATTTAGTTGCTTTGCACCGTCAAATAAAGCATCTATTCAATGAAAATCGTTAAAGGTATCAAAGAGTTGAAAGGCTATCTTATTGATAGTAAAAGAGATGGGAAGCGTGTGGGGCTTGTTCCGACAATGGGTGCGCTGCATAAGGGCCACTTGAGTTTGGTGGAGCGTTGTGTGCGTGAGAACGACATTTGTGTGGTGAGTGTCTTCGTGAATCCGACTCAGTTCAATGACAAGCACGACTTGGAGACCTATCCGCGTACCTTGGAGGCGGATTGCGCCTTGTTAGAGTCGGCTGGCTGTGATTTTGTGTTCGCTCCGTCCGTGGAAGAAATCTATCCGGAGCCTGATACCCGCACGTTCGATTTCGGTACGGTTATGCAGGTGATGGAGGGGGCCAAGCGTCCCGGCCATTTCAATGGTGTAGCGCAAGTGGTCAGCAAGTTGTTCTACATTGTTGAGCCAGACAACGCCTATTTTGGCGAGAAGGATTTTCAGCAGATCGCGGTGATCCGTGCGATGGTGAAGCAGCTGCAGATTCCGGTGCAGATCAATGCTTGTCCGATTGTACGTGAGGCGGATGGTTTGGCGTTGAGTAGTCGTAATACCCGATTGACTCCGGAGTTGCGGGCAAAAGCCCCGATGATCGCACACACCTTGCGGGAGAGTAAGGCGATGGCCGCTACCCACTCGGTGAGCGAGGTGATCGATTATGTGGTCAGCACGCTCAATGCTGATCCCGACTTGGAGGTGGAATATTATGAGATTGTGGATGGCGACAGCTTAGTGGCTATCCGAGATTGGAAAGATACATCCTATGCGGTAGGTTGCATAACAGTCTATTGCGGGGAGGTACGCCTTATCGACAATATTAAATACTAAGCAACAATACAATAGCATCTTTTATATGTTCATAGAAGTAGTAAAATCAAAGATTCACCGGGTGACGGTCACGGAGGCCAACCTGAATTATATCGGTAGTATCACGATTGACCAGGACCTGCTCGACGCTGCCAATCTGATCCCCAATGAGAAGGTATCCATTGTGAACAACAACAATGGAGAGCGTTTAGATACGTATGTGATTCCCGGGGAGCGAGGATCGGGAGTGGTTTGCCTCAATGGTGCGGCCGCTCGCAAGGTGCAACCGGGCGATGTGGTGATTATCATGTCTTATGCGATGATGGATTTCGAGGAGGCGAAGCACTTCAAGCCGGCCGTGATTTTCCCCGATACAGCGACCAATAAACTTCTCTGAGCGGTTTTCTCCTTTATTAATTAGGAGGATAATCATATACTTTTAGGGAGGAGGTGTGCGGCTATGCATTTAGTCGTACACCTCCTCTTTTTAATAATGGAACAGTGAATCTTGGGAAATGCGCTTGCGATTTAGGGGAAGAATGGCTTACTTTGCACGCTGATTCAAAAGCTAATGTTAGGAAGAATGACGAAGAAAAAGTGGGCGACGCTCTGGAGCGTCCTCTTGTCGATAGGGATAGTGCTCACCTCGTGCGAGGGCGATGATCAAGCCTCCAAACGGATGGGGCAATTCTCTCTGCGCCTTGCGGCGGATACAACTTCTATTATAAAGGATATGAGTAGCGGCTTGACGAAGTCGGTCGCTTCGGAGTTGGAAGACTTTGCGAACATCGCGGACTACACCGTCTTGGTGATGAAGGAGAAGGATACCGTGATACACTATAAGCGGTTCGACCAGATGCCCGCTTCCATCTCCTTGGCTGAGGGTGCCTACCAGCTGATTGCTAAGAAGGGCGAGGATCTGCCGGCTGAGTTTCTGAATCCCTATTTCGAGGGTAGTGCTTCGTTTACGGTCAAGGAGCAGATGAACACCCCCATCGACGTGACCTGTACGCTGGCGAATGCCCGAGTGACGGTCGATTACACCAATGATTTCTTGGAAGCCTACGACGAATATACCGCTTTGCTGAGTACCCCCTATACGACAGCCGACGTGGAGTTGCCGAAAGGCGAGACACGGGCGGTTTATCTGCAGGTGGCTTCGGGCGGCACGCAGATGGCAGTTGGTATCAAGCTGAAGAAGAAGACCGAGACCACTGCCAAGACCTATTGGGTGCAGACTCCCATCAACTTGGCTCGTCGCCAAAATGTTCACCTGATCTTCAAGACCGATGGCGAAGCTTTGGAGGGGATTGGCCTGCAGGTGGAGTTGGATAATACCTTGGAGGAGTTGACTTTCACGACAACTATTCCCGATTTCATGTGGCAACAGTTTAAAGAGCCGACCTTGGAGGCGGTAGAGTTTGCATCTGGAGATCAGATTGAGCGAATTGATGCGTATTCCAAAGAATTTGAGTTGGGTTATGTGGTGAAAGGCGGCTTGCAACATCTGTATGTGAAATTCTGGGAAGAAGAGCAGGATGAGCAGGAGGCAACCCTGTTTGACTTAGTGGCTGACGAGGAGAAAGCGAAAGTGCAGTATTATTTCTCCTGGACAGCAGATGGCGAAGAAAATGCCTCTATGCTTGGCTCGAAAGGTGGACAGATTCATCTTTCTTCTGTGATTAAGGGTTTGCCGGCTAAAGAGGGAGAAAAGGCGACTTATCATTTGGTATTCTATGCGGTGGATCAATCTGGCAAGGAGGCTACATCCAATGAGATTCGTTTGACAGTCAATGTACCAGAAGCGGAAACACCGACTATTAGTGAGCTGTCGGCATTGCCTGAGGCTGTTGTCGAGGGTAATGAGATGAGCGAGAATGTGACTACGCATCTTCATGCAGATGCGGGTATTCAATCGGTGGATTTGGCCATCAATGAGCAAACTTATAATCTACTACTTGATGAAACAATCAATCAACTTTATTGGCAAAAGGGCATTGAGGTGCAGAAGTTGAGTGGTGCAGATATGGAGATCACATTCCATAAGGCATTCACTTCCATCTTACAAGCGAACAATGATGGTGCAACTCAAACCTATACCTATCAATTGCACATGACGGATGGAAATGATAAAGAAGCAACCGTTCAGCCTCATACGATTACGGTGAAGCATCCAAATGTACAATTACTTTCCACAGAGGGGGATGCTTTTGCAAAACGCATTGTGCTCCGTGCCAGCATGGAAGAGGGTGCGCAAAAGGATAAGTTACGTTTCGAATATTCTGCTGATGGCTCCTCTTGGCAAACGATTCCGAATATTCACATCACAGCAGATGGGCAGCAATGGGTAGATACTTTGCGTGGGCTTAATCCTGAAACAAAGTATCAGGTTCGTGCGGTTTATCAGTCGATGGTTATTGATGGAAAGAGGATGGAACGAGTCTCGGATGAGCAATCTCTTTTAACGGAGAAGGAGGATTATGCGATTCCTAATAGCGGTTTTGAACATTGGTATTCGGAAAAAACTGATAAAGATGGTAACCCAATTACAAAGAATGTAAATAAAGTTTATTGGGATAAATGGTTCCCATGGAATCAATCTGATTTATCTACAAAAGCTTGGAATACGGTTAATCAAATTACAACACAAGATGGAGCTTCGCCAACACTTCTATGGCCAACAGATACTCCTACTCCTCCTTATGTGGGGTGTTGCTATGTGGCTAATTCAGGTACGATCCCCACGAAAGATGCAGAAGGAACTGCCCAAAGTGCAGCCTTAATTCGGACAGTTGGTTGGGGTTCTGGAAGTACAGGTGGAGGTAGTGAGTCAATAATCAAGCGTTTAACGCCGGGTGAATTGTATTTGGGTGATTGTGTAAACTTAGAACCGAAATATGGCATTGACTTTGCATCACGACCCACTGGATTCTCTTTCGATTATAAATATGAAACAAAGAGTGGATCAGATGATAAATTTGTGGCAGAGATCGTTGTCTATGCAAGAGATGGTTCTGTTATTGCGACAGCTCAACTTCCGGAAGGCTCATGTGGGTCTAATGCTTCATGGTCGAAAGCTGAGGTGCGTTTGAACTATTCGTCGAATGCTGGACGAAACAAAGCCGCCAAACTTTGTATTCGGTTTAAGTCAAGTTCCTCTACTAATAAAGATTATTTAGAAGCCAACTTGATGAAATATCCACCATTTGCCAATTTGAGTGATGGTGAATCAGTAGGTAGCCAATTATACATCGACAACGTCGAGTTAATCTATGAATAAAGTAGGAATGAAGAAGATTTGGATATATCTAGTGATGTCGTTAGGATTAGCGGCATGTAGCAATGAGGTCGATTCGCCTTTTGCAGAGGGCATGGGCGGTCTGCGCTTGACAGCGAAGATGGACACGGAGATCACTATTCCGGTGATTACCAAGAGTGCGGACTTTAGCGACTTACGTGTGGAGGATCTGTTTATCCGCATCTACGATGAGAGCGGTGCCTTGGTAAATACGGGGGCAGAGACCTACGGTGACCTTTTGGAGCAGGATGAGGAGGGCGAGGGTGGCTTGCCGATCGTGCTGCCTTTGGGAAGTTACACGGTGAAAGCCTCGACCAGCACGAAAGAGGCGGATGGTGTGATGGCGACTCCCTATTTTGCGGCTACGCAGGAGAACGTGATCGTGGAGGAGAAGCGGATCTCTACCGCTGTGTTGCGTTGCACACTGCAAAGCATCGGCGTAGAGCTGCAACTGTCGGAGCGATTCAAGGCGAAGATGGAGGAGGAGCCAAATAATTATAGTTACGAGGTAACAGTTACGAATGGCAAAGCCAAGTGGGAGTTCTCGCCAGAGCAGATGACCGTAGGCTATTTCATCGAGCCTTGCGACGAGTTGGTGGCTACGGTGCGGGTGCGTCTGGGTAGTAGTAATGAATGGTATCCGATCCGAACCTATCGTATTAAGAACGATGGGCAGGCTCCACGGTTGGGAGAGTATTACATCATTACGTTGGATGCGGGCGAAGAGCCGGAAACAAATGAGGCTTCGTTGCGGGCCGTACAAATCAATCACGAAAGATGAAGCGATACATACTATATATAATAGGTATATTGTTACCGTTGCTCACAGCCTGTGAGATGAAGAAAGACCTCTTCGGTGGCGGTACAAAAGAGGAGGCACCTTCCTATGACAATTTGGGCTTGCTCGACATCGAGATCCAAGCGGAACGGGAGGCTGAGTTGCGTGCGGATGGCAGTGTCTCTGTGGAGGAGTCGAATGCCTTAAAGCCAGATGAGTTTGCAATTGAGATTGCCGACAGCACGGGACAGGTAGTAAAATCGTTTCCTTCGTTGGCAGCTATGAAAGAGGCGGGTGAGCTGCTGTTGCCGGTCGGAACCTATTCGGTACATGCCGCATACGGGGCGGATGTGAATGCGGGATTTAACAGTCCTTATTATGCGGGTGATACTACTTGTGTGATTGCAGATAGACAGGTATTGAAGGTGTTGGTCCGATGCGTGTTGCAAAACAAAAAAGTGCAATTTGCCGTCAATGAAGAATTCCGGTCCATGTTTGTGTCTGATTATTCAATTGTAGTTGATAATGGAACGGGTATCTTGATGCTCTCTAAGTCACAGTTAGGGTCTGCTTTTTTCAAGAATACAGGCGCTTTGCGTTTCTCGCTTTATGCGACCACTTACGAAGGGCAAGTACATACTTATACTTGTGACCTTTCGGATAATGAGCAGGTATTGGCGCATAACAATATCTTTGTGGAGCTGGGAGCGGTGCCGACCATTCCTGATCAGCCGGGCGGTGTCGATCCCGATGAACCGGATGAACCCGATGAGCCGGATGATCCGATTGAGCCAGATCCTGAACCGGATGAACCCGATGAGTCGAAGCCGGATGTACCGGTAGCCCCGGTGATCAAGGTGGATGTCACTTTGATTGAGAAGGACTATGTGATCGAGATACCCTCTAATTTCGTGGAGAATAGCAAACCGGGAACGGGTAATGGAGATACTCCTACCACACCGGGTGAGGGTGAGAATACGGATCCAAGTGATCCTGGCCAGCCGGAAGAGTCAACTGATGTAACGATAACCGGCAAGATCGATGGGAAATCGTTTGATGTCAATCAGACACAAACTGTCTCTGACGATACAAAGAGTGTCGTGATTAATCTCTATTTGCCGACAGGTTTGGAGGAATTGACAGTCGATGTCTCTATTGGAGATATTTTCTTGCCTCTCGATTTACTTGACGCAAGTGCGGTAGCGGCAATTAATGGTATTCTGTCCGGTATGGGTAAGACCTTGACTGTGCCGGCAAAGGGCTCTAAAGGAAACTTGACGTTCGATATCTCAGCCTTCATTGGCATGTTGGATACCAATAATTCCTTCAAGCTATATGTGAAAGATAAGAATGGCAAGGACGATACGGCAACTATTAAACTGACGAAGAAATGAGAAAGATAAGCTATATAATGAAATGCTTCTGCCTCTGTTTGTTGGCAGGCCTGTTATTTGCTTGCGATGCGGAGCGGGATGCGGAGCCTATGGGCTTCCTCTATTTGAATGTGGAGGAAGATGCCACGTTGCTGACCAAGGCAGCGGTAGTGGATGAGTCGCTACGAGTGGCGATTTTGAGAGGAGAGGG
Source organism: Parabacteroides sp. (assembly GCA_022775005.1). GTDB lineage: Bacteria > Bacteroidota > Bacteroidia > Bacteroidales > Tannerellaceae > Parabacteroides. The sequence continues at coordinate 10,965 of JALFJR010000031.1, read as the reverse complement.
GGATACGCTGCAAGTTTATCAGGATTACTTGCAAGAGGTGAGAGGCGAACGTTTGATCTTGCCGGTGGGTGTCTATACAGTGGCGGTCTCTTCCAATTATGACGGTAAGGCACATTGGGAGACCCCCTTTTACGCAGGTAGCGAGGAGGTGACAGTGAAGCAGGGAGAGATCACCAATGCTAAGGTTACCTGCACGATTGCTAATACCAAGGTGTCGGTGAAGTATGCTGACTCCATGCGCGATTATTTTAGCGACTACCAGACTACCGTGAGCAATAGTTCCGGAGAACTGACTTATACCCGCGATGAGTACCGATCAGGTTACTTTGCGCCGGAGAAATTGACTGTTCAATTGGATTTGGTCAATCGAGATGGCAACAAGTTTGCCTTAAAGCGGGTTTATCCCGACGTGAAACCGCAATGCCATTATACGTTTGCATTCAAGTTGAATACAGAGGGAGACGGTGATACCGATGCTGGCATGGACATGGATGTGTCGATTGATACGGAGCATAACGAGATTATCTATCCGATTTATATCAAGCAGGAGGATTTGACCAATGCGGTTCGGCCTTCGTTGGCGTTGAACGGATTTGACGAGTCAAATACCTACGTTTATAAAGAGGGGAGTGAGTTGCCCTCCGAGGGAACAATCCAGTTAACCTATACGATGGGTAAGGAGAGCCAGCTGCAGTATGCTAAGGTCTCTACGGATTCACCGCAGTTTATGGAGCAAGGTTTGGGTTATTTTGATTGGATGGACGAAGCTGACGCGGCTCGGGCTGCGGCTTTGGGCTTCCCCGCTTTCCGGAAGGAACCCACGGAGGTGAAGGATATGAAAGCCTCTTACACGGTAGATTTATCGGGTATCTTGCGATATGTGCGCTGTGTGGATGGAAAGCCGACCACGCATACCTTTACGGTGGAGTTATTGGATGATAAGTATCAAGAGGCGAGCGCCACTTTCTCTATCAAGATCAATCCGAGTGTGGCCGCCTTTGTGGAGCAACCCGCCGCGGTTTGGACGAACTTCGCTGTGATCAAAGGCTTCTGTGCGGATGAGGGAAGCTATTTCATGGTGAAAGCCAATGATGGAGAGGAGAAGGAGGTGAAGGTGATCTCACGAGATGCGGAAGGTAATATGACTGCCTTATTGATAGGATTGCGACCCAATGTAGCCTATACTTATCGCATTGTCTCCGACAATGACCCGACGATGCAATGCTCGATGCAAACGTTTACGATCTTCGCTCCATTGGCTGTGCCCAACTTGGGTTTTGAGGAATGGAATACAATTACCACGAACAAACTCAGTTTCAGTATGGGTAAAGATTATCTTTCACCTAATGCGACCAATGACTTCAATGAGGTTTATTGGGAAACAGGTAACTATGGTGCTTCAGCTATCAGCAAGAAACTGACTGAAAATACTACTGATGTGGCGGTTGAAGGTTCCACGCAAGCCGCCAAGATGCAATCGCAATATGCGGGATTAGGCTCGTTGGGTGCCTTCTCTGCTGGTAGCGTGTTCACCGGTAAACCAACCAGTGTAGGGACGAGCGGTGCGAAGTTGGAATATGGCCGTTTGCACAATGGTTTCCCTACCCGATTGAGTGGCTATTGCAAGTATTCACCTGGAATGATAGATTATGTGAACAACTCTAAACAGGGTGGCGGAAAGGATCAGGCGATTATCTATATTGCGTTGAGCACGGAAATATTCCGCTTGCAGTCGTTGACGAATGGATCGATCAATCGTTTCGACAAGTCTGCTTCTTCCATTATTGCCTATGGTGAATATGTCATCGCTGAGGAAATCTCCGCTTATGAGGCTTTTGAGATCCCATTGATCTATCGCGAGGGGAAGTTGCCCGCGGCAGGTACGCCCATTTATATTACGATTGTGGCGACATCCAGTATCGATGGCGATGAGTTCACCGGATCGACAAATAGTGTTCTCTACATCGATGAGCTCTCACTTAACTACGATTATAATGCAGCTTCAATAGCGGGAACCGCTTATGGGGCATTGCTGCCAAATAACATATCAGAAGAATAACAAACGAATGAAACGACTATTAGCAACTATCTTGTTAGCCGTCGCGCTGTGGGGATCGGGCGTTCAGTCCTTGCGGGCGGAGCGGACGGTCTATGACCGAGGCATTGAAATGAAGACCTTTATCCCCAAGGGACAATGGATGGTGGGTGCCACCTTTTCCTACAACGAGCATGTGGATGACAATTTTGAGTTTATGTCTGTCTTGAAAGACATTTCCAGCGATGGATATTCTTTTAAGGTGACTCCCATGGTCAGCTATTTCATCAAGGACAATATTTCGATCGGCGCCCGTTTCGCTTATGGGCGGAGCATCACCAATTTGGGCAATCTCTCATTGGAGTTGGGCGATGACATCAGCTTCGATGTCGACAACTATAAGGCTGTCTCTAACACTTATACGGGTGAGTTCTTCACGCGAATGTATCTGAACTTAGGCGATAATAAACGTTTTGGGTTGTTTAGTGAGGGGCGTTTGGCCTATGGCTATTCCGAGAGCAACAGCCGTTCGGGATCGGGAGCCGATCTGAGCGGCGTTTACCAGTTGAAGCATAATATCAACATCGGGTTCTCTCCGGGTATCACCTGTTTCATCAATAACCATGTGGCGGCGGAGGCCTCCGTGAATGTCGCCGGATTGAACTTCAATTGGTATGACCAGACGAAGGATCAGGTGGAAGAGGGCTCTCGCCATTCCAGCTCCGCGAATTTTAAGGTCAATCTGCTCTCGGTCGATATCGGCCTTGTCTTTTTCTTTTAATCCGATCGGTGTATGGAACGAAAGAGGTTTACAAGATGGCTTTTGGGGGCCCTTATCCTATTGTGCGGGTGCGTGGAAAACGATTTGCCCTATCCTACCATCGTGGGAGAGATCGAAGAGTTTGCCGTTGAAGGGCAAACCAGTATCAAGATCAATAAGGCGGAAGGTTCGATTGCGGTCAAGGTAGTCGATACGCTCGACCTGCGAGATCTGCGGGTAGAGAAATTAGTGGTGACGGAAGGAATGCGCGTCATTCCCGACTCGTCAGCCTGCAAGAGCTTTACCCATTTTCCCGATTCCGGTTTCATCTCGGCGGACAGCCTGCCTGCCACCGCCAACACCCGGATGGATTTCTCTCGCCCGGTTTCCATTCTGCTCAGGCTCTATCAAGACTATACCTGGCGAGTGACGGTTGAGGCCGATATTTCACGGAAGATCGAGGTGGAGAATCAGTTGGGATCGGCATTGATTGATGCGGATACCCATAATGCCATTGTCTATGTGGATTCCACGGCTCAGCCTTCTTTGCGTGATATACGTATCAAATCATTGCAATTGGGGCGAAGCAATGCGGTGGTCACACCTGATCCACAGGGTATTACCGACTTTACTCGTCCTCGCGTCTTCCTTGTGACGGCTTTTGGACAGACCGAGGAGTGGACGGTCAGTGTTGCCTATCCTCCCAAGGGCATGTCGTTCACGACGATCGCACCTTGGGCGAAACACGCTACTCTGCGGGGAACGACCCGCACGGGACAGGTCTCTGCGATCTATCGGGAGGCAGCAAAGGAGGGAGAAACGGTCAGTGAGGTTTGGGAGAGCGTGCTTGCCTCAGAGATCAAGATCGCTGAGGAGGGCAATTTTACCCTCTCGTTCACCCATTTAAAGCCTGCCACTACCTACGAGTATCAAGTAACGGTGGATGGAGCCACCGAGGAGGTGAAGCGGTTCACGACAGAGGCGGTGCAACTCGTGCCCAACCTCTCGCTCGACGATTGGATCAAAGAGGGCAAAAGCTGGTTTCCCAACATCAACCTCGACCCGGAAAACTATTTTTGGGATACGGGCAACAAAGGCTCGAATGCCGTGGGAGAGGCCAACCCCACCTCGCCGGAGACAGCAGATGTGATCCGGGGTAAGGCGGCACGCATGGAGAGCAAGACCGTGGCGGGTGTCTTTGCCGCCGGCAGCTTCTATACGGGCTCCTTCAATAAGGTGGAGGGACTGAATGGTGCCTCGCTCCATTTCGGTCGTCCCTTCACCGGCCGTCCGACGGCCATCGCGGGCTATTATAAATACAACTGTGGCATCATCGACAAGGCGAAAGATCCCTATAAGGATCTGATTGGCCGTCCCGATACCGCCAATATCTACATGGCGCTTTTCAGTGGCTGGACCGCCCCCTTCCTGGTCAATACCAACGAAGGTATCTTTGTCGATCTGACCTGGAACAACGATAACCTGTTGGCTTTCGGCGAGATTCGACAGGGGCAAACCGTCAAGGATTACACTCGCTTCCGCATCGACTTGCAGTATCGTGACGAGACCACGAAGCCGACCTACATCCTGATCGTTGCCTCCGCCAGTGCATTTGGCGATTATTTCACCGGCAGCACCTGTAGCGTCCTCCTCGTCGATGAGTTGGAGTTAATCTACGAGTAGAGACGTTGCGTGCAACGTCTCCGTTGGGTGTCGGTGTAGGGACGCACGGCTCGTGCGTCCGATGGGTGCCACGATCGGTTGGTTCGACCCCGTTGGGGTCGCGTTGGTGACACGGTGTTGGGATGGGGATTGCGATTGTGTGATCCATGTTGCGATGGTAGCGGACGCACGGGCCGTACGTCCCTACCGGGATGGTAACGGAATGGCATAATGGCGATTGCGATTGTCGGATGATCGGCTGTCCATCCATGATGGTGACGAGACGTAGCACGCTACGTCTCTACTGATGGTGGTGGAATGATTGCGATTGCGATTGTAGAGACGTTGCGTGCAACGTCTCGGATGGGTGACATGATCGGTTGGTTCGACCCCGTTGGGGTTGCGTTGATGACACCGGGTTTTGAAACAATGTTTAAACGAAAATGAAATGACGATAAAACGAAACGATATGAAACGAATGATCATACAGGGCGTGCGGTGGCTCCTCTTTGGGGGGCAGCCCGCTCAACAACCGATGCGACCGGGGTCAAACGATCGTTTGACCGGGGTGGAACGATCACTTGAGCCGGCTCAATCGATTTTCCCTTCGGGAACAGACGGCCGTTCTTCCGGGAAGAAACGCCTGTTCTTTTGGCAAAAAACGGCAGTTCTTTCGGTAAAAAACGCCTATTACCTCGGGAGGAAATTTTTGTTACCTCGGGAGGAAACAATTTTTCCCTCGGGAGGAAACAATTTTTCCTTCCCACACTTCGCCCTCCGTTTCCTCTTGGTGATCGCGATGATCCTTGGGGGCGTGTTGGAGAGTGGGGCCCAAACGAAAACGGTCTCTTCTGAGACAGATCTGACCAGTGCGATCAATAATTCTACCTATGATGTTATTCAATTGGGTGAGGGTATTAATCTTTCTGGAACATTGACAATCAATAGAAATGTTACTTTAGATCTGAATGGAAAAAAATTAAGTTGGCATGCTGATAAGACCATTGTTACTGTATCTGTTACAGGAGGAAATGTCGTAATTAAAAATGGAACTATTTATGCAGCAACCTATTATGGAAGAGTTACGAAGAAACAAACTGCTACAGCCTTGGCTATCTCAGGGGGAACTGTATCTATAGATAATGTAACAGTAGAGGCTAAAACGGGAACAAAGACGGCCAGTGGGTGGGAGGCTATAGCATTGAAAATCTCAAATAGTCCAATTGTAAAGATTGCCACATCAACATTCACGGGGACGAGAAGTGCTTATTCGGGAGACACGTTTGGAGATGGCTATGCGATTCAAACATCTCTTGCGCTAAATGATATGCTTGCTCCTGGATATGGCTTCTATAAGAACAATAACCTTGTAACAAGTTTTTCTGGCTCTCAATCAGAAACGATTGAAGTCCTTGAAAATAGATATATACCCACTTTCCAAACAAATGGAGGTAATGCGGTTTCTGGTGATTATTCCTATTCTATATCCAGCAAATTATCTTCTTTACCCACCCCAACCCGTGCGGGCTATGCTTTTGTTGGTTGGTATTATGATGAAGCCCTTACTCAACCGGTAAGTTTACCGATGCAGGTAACTACACAGTCTTATCCAACGAATACAACTCAGATTACGTTTTACGCCAAGTGGATTCCTGCCTCCTATACGATCCAATTCAATTCGCAGGGAGGAAGTCCTATCGCAGACGAGTCTTATACGATCGAAACATCGGTTATCTTAAAAAATGGGAGTAATTATGTGGATCGCTATAAACCGGTATATGCCTATCGCACTTTTCAGGGATGGTATGAGAATGCGGCTGGTAGTGGTGCGGAGGTAACAACCGTGGGGCCAGGACGGACCGGCGATTTGACACTCTATGCGAAATGGCTGAAGGACACCTATACTATCAAGTATGATTATAATGGTGGGGCGGCAGTAGCCGGAGGCAACTATCCTGAGACTTATCAAGTGGGTGATGATATAACTATTGGTGCGGCTACGCATGAGATAAATAGGTTTGGTGGATGGAAAGATCGTACGCTTCAGAAAGTGCTGGAGAACAACAAACTTCCCTCTTCAGAACCTTCGAATCTGGATTTAGTGGTGATTTGGGATGTGCCCTATACGATTACTTTTAAAACCGGATTTCCCGATGTTGCAGCTCCGGCTCCCATTACCACGTTTGTGAGCGAACCGAAGGAATTGCCTTCTGTCTCACGCCAAGGCTATACTTTTAAGGGCTGGAAAGATGCGGAAGGAAACATTCATGCGGGAGGTAAGGTGTATAATGGAGATGCGGATGTGACGCTTACGGCTGAATGGGAGATCGTGACTTATACGGTGACTTTCACGACGGAGGGTGTTGAGGGGTATCCCCAGAAAAAGTATTTTACGATTGAATCAGCGGTCACGGATTTCCCGCAGCCTAACCGGAATGGTTATATCTTTGAAGGTTGGTCAGATGGAACCCGCATACTTACGTCTATCCCCAAGGGAACTTCTGCCGATATTTCTTTGACGGCAAAATGGAAGCAGATCACGTATAACCTTGTCTATAAATACAATTTAGGCGGGTTTGAGGATCAATCAGACAGCTATACGGTTGAGACCTATGCTTCAAAATCTTTACCCGTTGTCGCTAAACGCAATGACTATGATTTTGCGGGTTGGTACATGAACGGTGTGAAGCAAGACGTGGTGCCTTTTGATTGGGAAATAAAGCAGACTCCGATTGCATTTACGCTGGAGGCGAAATGGACAGTCATTCCTTATGCGGTTAAGTTTGACTTGAACTATGAGGGCGGCGGAATGCTGGAGGGCGATCAATATACTTATAATGCTGAGCAAGGTATGGAAAACTTGCCCGATAAAACGGTCGCTACCCGTACGGGCTATATGTTGAAAGGCTGGTATGAGAATGCGCAGGGTACTGGTGAGCCTGTCACCAAGATCCCCGCAGGTACAGGCGAGAAGATACTCTATGCGCAATGGACTCCCAATACCTATACGATTACCTATTATTGGAATGGGGGTGATGAGTTGTCCTCCGCTCCGGCTACCTTTGTCTATAATGTAGGTGCGACCCTGCCGACCGCAGAGGAGATGCGTAAAGATCACTATACCTTTGCGGGATGGACTCGAGAGCCCTCTTCTTCCAATTATGTGGGGCGAGTGGAGGCAAGTTGCTGCGCGGAAAGTCAAACCTTCTATGCGCAATGGGTGCCTGCTACCTATACGCTTCAGTTCAATACGAACGGAGGAACGACGGTGGCGGATCTGAATTATCTGTATGGATCGGAAGTCGCGTTGAAGAAGAGTTATCGTAATGGCTATGCTTTTGGCGGGTGGTATGCGGATGCCGATTTAACAAAACCTGTGGGTGAGATGGTTACTTCGGTAACGATTCCAGACAATGCTCCGAAGACTCTTACCTTCTATGCGCAGTGGAACCCCATTCAATATACGATTACGTATGATACTTACGGTGGCACGATCCAATCCGGCAGGGTGGATTCCTACCGAACAGGTGAGGAGGTGATGTTGCCAACTGATGTTAGGCGTGACGGTTTCTCGTTCGCCGGTTGGTATAAAGATGATATGTTGACTACTTTGGCAACGAAGATCGAGGCGGGCGATTATGGCGACAAGACTTTCTATGCCACATGGAGTCGTGGGTTCTCCGTGATTATTGCTCAACCCAAAGAGGGTGTGATCAGCGTGAAGCAGGGCGACCAGTCGATTGCATCGGGTACGCCTTTGGCAAAGGGGACGGAGCTGACGATCAGCGCTGAGCCGACTACCTCCGGCTATGTGTTGAAGAAGTTGGTGATCAACGACAAGGAATACACAACCAGTCCGCAGACGGTGACGATAGGCGAGGAGAACTTAATTGTCTCTGCGGAGTTTGTGGCTTCGACTCTGCCGGTAGTTCCCGCTCCGACAATTACGACCGACCCAGACCGGGAAAAGGTGGATGCGGAGACCTTGGTGAAGGTAACCCTGGCGAAAACAGATGAGGCCTCTACCTTATATTATGCCTTGAACGAGCAGCAGGCTCGTTTGTATGAGGGCCTGTTTATGGTGGATGGAAGCGTTGGCGACACGGTGACGATCCGGGCGATCGCACGGCGAGAGGGATATAGCGACGGCATTGCCACTCGTCAGGTCATTTTTGACGGTCGTTTGCATTTGGTATTCGATTTGCCGGCAGGTGTGACAGCTACAGCTCCCGATGGGGGTACGGTGGTGGATGCGATCGTTAAGGGTGGTACGTTTGAGTTTAAGCTACAGGTGGATAAAGACTATTTCGTATCGACTGACACGATGCAGGTATTGGCAAATGGGGTATTGATCACTCCTGGGACGAATGGCGTATATCGTCTTTACGACCAAACGGGCGACGTGAAGGTGGTAGTGAAAGGTTTGCAAGCGCGTCAGTGTACTGTGACACTGCTCCAGACGGAGCATGGACAGATTACCTTTGCTGAGGGAGCAGAAGAGAGTAGTCGGGTGATAGATTACGGCACGGATCTGACGGTGCAGGCAATGGCAGACGAAGATTATAAGTTCTCGAAGTGGAGCACGGGCAGCCAGAAGAATCCGCTGACGCTTCGGGTGGTGAGCGATACAACACTTTCGGCGCAGTTCATTTCCGACTATAAGGCGTATCAGATCACCTTACCGGAGGTAGAGGGTGTGACGGTAAAACCTTTCACAGGCTACAGTACGGAAGTGAAGCGCGACGGGACGTTTAAATTCTATTTAGCGATCGCTAATGGCTACCACGAGGAGCAGTTGGTGGTGCGTGCTGATGGCGAGGAATTGGAGAAGAACAAGGGAGGTTATGCGCTCTATCATGTTAATAAGAATATTCGTATCTCGGTGGAGGGCATCGTGCGGGATACCTTTGCGGTGACATTACCGCCTCAGGTAAAGGCTTGGAAGTTGGAAACGATGGAAGAGGCGACAGAAGCGTCGCTTTATGCGGAGACTCCCTTGCTGTTGCGAGCGGTAGCCTCGGAGGGGCAACGCTTTCTGAAATGGACGGATGGCTCGACAGATAATCCGCGTTTGGCGACTGCGCTTGACGCACGCCAGCTTTATCCACTTTTTACGACTTTGAACGAGGCTCCGACGGCAAAGATAAGTTTGGTGCAGACTGCCGGTGCGGGTATCACAGGTTCGACGAGTAATCTCGATGTAGTCAATTGGGGCGAGTGCGTACAGGTGCGGGTAGTTGTGTTGCCTGCCTATAGCCAAAGCGAGGTGCGCCTTTTGGCAAATGGTAAGGTTGTGGAACCGAATGTGCAGCTACGTGCCACCTCTGTGTCGAAGAGCTATTATTATGAGGTGACCGTCAGCGAGCCACTGGTAGAGTTAAAAGTAGACGGATTGCAACTGAATCGATATCAGCTTACAGTAGATGAACTTATAGGCGGTAGAGTGAGTGGTGTTCCAGCCAATATGGTATCGCATGGAGATGTGGTTACTTTAGCGGCCAAGCCTGCAGAGGGTATGGCTTTTGTACGTTGGTGGGATGGTAATACGCTCAATCCCTATCCTTATGTAGTGAACGGAGATCAGGTGATACATGCTTATTTCGTAGGTGAGAGCTCTCCTGTGGACAATGAGTTGATCGCAGAGGAGCATGTAAATGTATTCTCACCTGAGACGGGTGGCCTATGGCTGGAGGTGCCTGTTCCGCAAGATGTACGGCTTTGGGATAGTGGTGGTCGATTGTTGTTGCATCGCCATGTATATGGCTCAGTTCATCTGGCGGTTCCAGCAGGTATCTACCTGCTGCAGTGTGGAATGCGACCTGCTATTAAGGTGGTTGTACGCAAGTAGTGAGAAAAGCGACAAAAAAAACTTTGAAAAAACTTCGCGAAAAAGTTTGGTGGAATAAAAAATAGGTGTACTTTTGCACCCGCAATCGAGAAACGACGATGATTGCGAAAGCGATCTTTGAGGATACTTACATAATACGACAAGTAGTACAAGAAACGGAATCGAGTATATCGATGAGTACCGTCAATGAAAGAAGACCTTGGACTACGATGAGAGACGGAATCCGGGCGAAGGATAAAAAGAAAACAATTTGAACAACGAAGAGTTTGATCCTGGCTCAGGATGAACGCTAGCGACAGGCTTAACACATGCAAGTCGAGGGGCAGCGGGGTGTGGCAACACATCGCCGGCGACCGGCGCACGGGTGAGTAACGCGTATGCAACTTGCCTATCAGAGGGGGATAACCCGTCGAAAGACGGACTAATACCGCATGAAACAGGGACCCCGCATGGGGATATTTGTTAAAGATTCATCGCTGATAGATAGGCATGCGTTCCATTAGGTAGTTGGCGGGGCGACGGCCCACCAAGCCGACGATGGATAGGGGTTCTGAGAGGAAGGTCCCCCACACTGGTACTGAGACACGGACCAGACTCCTACGGGAGGCAGCAGTGAGGAATATTGGTCAATGGGCGGTAGCCTGAACCAGCCAAGTCGCG
>JALFJR010000012.1 GCA_022775005.1 Parabacteroides sp. | reverse complement strand
TCGTAGTCCAAGGTCTTTCTCTTGACGGTACTCATCGATATACTCGATTCCGTTTCTTGTACTACTTGTCGTATTATGTAAGTATCCTCAAAGATCGCTTTCGCAATCATCGTCGTTTCTCGATTGCGGGTGCAAAAGTACGCCTATTTTTTATTCCGCCAAACTTTTCGGCGAGTTTTTTTCAAAGGCATCCCTGCCGAGCCACGTTACGAGCATCCCTTCCTCGCTGTTTGTGAGATGGTTGGAGATGCCTATTTTTTTCGTCAATTGGAGCGATATTTTTTGCCAACTGGGGAAATATTACCCGCCAACGACCGAAAAGAATCCAGATAATTGAGCAATAGCGGTTCGCCCATAGTTTCGAAAAAACATTGCTCGTAGTTTTGGAAAACGTTGCCCGTAATTTTTTGAAACATTGCCCATGATTTTTGGGAACCACGGGCAACGTATTTCTAAGGCTTCATCACGACACCTAAGCTGCGCTTGCCATCCATCTTGATCACGATCGGACGCTCTAAATGCACATGGCGCAGGTATTCGGTTTCCTCCACGGCAGGTTGGGCATTGAGGAACTCCTCATCAAACCAGCCATCGCCCTTGAAGGGGTTGATCGTGAAATAACCTACCCCAAAAGAGGTGAGGTTCTGGAAGAAGTGTGTACCCTGACTGGGATCGACCCGATAGTTCTCCAAACCACACTCCACGATGACCCGAGCATTGCTGATGTGCGGCCACTTCACTGGGATGCCTAACCAAGGATCACTACTGCCCCAACGACCGGGTCCTACCAACACATAGCCCTTCTCTCCCTCCGTGAAGCCACGGTTGACACGCTCGATCTCGTAAGCGATCGCTTGCGTATTCGCCGAATTGAAAGCTCCCGTCTTGACATACACCACATCCTGCACGTCGCTCACGATGCCATGCCCCAAGACACTGGTGGAGGAGAGAATCGTCTCCTCCGGCTTCACCAAGGTCAAATCCTCGTCCATCACCTCCTTATTGTCCACGATCGGACGGATCTGCAAGAGGTAGAAGGTGGCCTTCTTGGGGTCAGAAGGGTCGATATTCACGGCGAACTCGATCTCTACCGGACGCCCCATCTCTCTCTGGCCAATGCCCAAGAGGTGATCCAACGTCGAAGCCAAGGGGAAGACATCATGCTGCAAGATATTGCAGAAAGAGAGGATCTTTCGGCCACCGGGATAGTAGCCATCTCGTATGATCTGGTCGTAGGGATCGTAGGTAGAAACGATATAGCGCAAGGAGCCCTCCTTATCGGCATCTTTCACGCTCAGCTTCACCAAGTTGAAGGCATCGTCCACCGAGAAATGCTCCGCCATGTTCTTCAAGTCGAGTGCATAGAAACGGGTTTGCGTCTCCTTCAAGGCAAAGTCCATCGTACTCATCTGCAAGATGCTATGCGGATGCCGTGGCGAGAAGCGCAGGGTTTGTCCACCATCCACGATATACTTACCCAAGCCCAAGGCGATGTTGGCGATGCCATCCTCTGCCTTCTCATTGCCAATGGGATAGAAGTTCAACGAGCGAGCCACACCCGAGATGGTGGGATAGAAATGATCGCCATAGCGTGTGCCTACCACCTCTTGCAGCACGACAGCCATCTTCTCCTGGTCGATCAAGTTGGAGGTAGCGGTCATATAGGCCTTGCTATCCCGGTAGAAGACAGAGGCATAGACAGCCTTGATCGCATCGCTGACCGTGCGCAGCATGTCATACTTTTCCTCGATCTTTGGCACCATATAGGTGGAGTAGATACCGGCGAACGGCTGGTAGTGCGAATCTTCCAACAAGCTGGAAGAACGAATGGCGATCGGTCCCTTCACCACATCGAAGAAGGCCATCAAATCCTCAATCAACTTCTTAGGAAGGCTGGCTCTCAAGAAGTAGCGCAAGATGGTCTCGTCGTCATTATCGCTCAGTGCCACCGGATAAAGGCCGTTTGTCTCCATGAACTCATCGAAGATGTCCGTACAGATCACGACTGTTTTCGGGATAGTCACGGCAAAGTTCTCCTGCTCCAAGCGGGGATAACGCTTCACCATCGCTCCTATGAAAGCCAAACCACGTCCCTTACCGCCCAACGAGCCATCGCCGATACGGGCAAAGTTACTGTATTCGTCGAAGCGATCTTTCTGATAGACAGCTACCACACCCGAGTTTTTCATCCGTCGATACTGCACGATCAAATCGAAGATCAACTGACGAGCCTCGTTCATATCCTTATAGTCGCTCACATCCACATGCTTCAGCACCTCAGCTGGTGGGAACATCGCCCGTGAATAGAAGAAGCGAGAGAAATGGTTGCGCGAGAGGTGGTAAACCAACGAATCATCGGGGATTTGGAACACCTTCGTCTGCAGATCCTTCAAATCCTTGATGCGCATGATCTCCTCCTTGGTATGCGGATTGAGGATCACGAAATCGCCAAAGCCAAAGCGCTCCATGATGCGTGCCCGCAGATCCTGCGGATAGCTCTTGGAGTTCTTGTCGATGAAAGAGGCATTCAGCTCACCCGCATAGATGGCATTGGCCGCCTCGGACGATTCCAAGACAAAGGGAATGATCAAACCCGTCTTACGCACATACTGCCCAAACTTATAGCCGGCGTAGGGATCCTTCACCCCGTTGTGCATGAAACTCATATCCGAAATGATACCCAGCATGTTGTCTCGATACTGATCGAAGATGCGCACTGCCTCCTCATAGGTACGTGCCAACTTGATCTTGGGGCGGCCACGCATACGCAGGGTGCGCTGATGATCGTTCAAGGCCTCCTTGGCGAACATCTGGCTCTGCTCCAAGACAAACTTGTAGAGGTGAGGCAACGCAGAGGAATAGAAACGGACGGAATCCTCTACCAAAAGGATGATCTGCACCCCCACACTCGCCGTATCGTCGGGCGCATTCATCTTATCCTCGATCAGCTTGATAATCGCCAACAGCAACTCCGAGTTGCCCAACCAGCTGAACACATAGTCGATCGCACTCAAGTCCTCATGGGCGATGCGCTTCGATACCTCCTTCGAGAAGGGGGTCAGCACCACGATCGGGATGTGCGGATAGTGCACCTTGATCTCGCTGGCCGCCGCGAAGATGTCTCGATTATCCATATTCGGCATACAGATAATCAGCTCAAAGTTACGATTACTCAGCTCGTTCAGCGCCTCCTCCTCGGTTGTCACCTGCGTGAAACGGGGGGGATAGCGAAGGCTCAACGAGGTATATTCATTAAAGATCTGCTCGTCGACGCGTCCATCGTCTTCCAGCATGAAAGCATCATATTTAGTCGCGATAAGCAATACATTATATATACGCTTATTCATCAGATTGGCAAAAGGAGTGTCCCTAAACACCAAGTCTTTCAAATTCGGAATACCGCTCATACGTTGATTCTATAGATTTAGCAGGAGTCAAAAGTAAATAAAAAATCGTATAAAATGAACAGCTAATTGCGGGTTCTGACGCAAGAGGGAAAATAAATGCGATTTTCCGAAAAAAGGAAAGCGAAGGACTTGTGCGTTCAAAAGAATTACCTACATTTGCCGTCAAAATGTTATCCTTTTTAATTAGCGTATGCTATGAAGACAGAAGTTATTTTATCAGCGCTTGAGGCAAAGCACCCGGGCGAAAAAGAGTATTTACAAGCCGTGAAAGAGGTGTTGTTATCCATCGAAGATGTGTATAACCAGCACCCCGAGTTTGAGAAAGCAAAGATTATCGAGCGACTCGTAGAGCCAGAGCGAATCTTCACATTCCGTGTACCTTGGGTAGATGACAAGGGCGAAATCCAAGTCAACCTGGGTTATCGTGTACAGTTTAATAATGCCATTGGCCCGTACAAAGGCGGCATCCGTTTCCATCCCTCTGTGAACCTCTCCATCCTGAAGTTTTTAGGTTTCGAGCAGACATTCAAGAACGCCTTGACAACCCTCCCGATGGGTGGTGGCAAGGGTGGTTCTGACTTCGCTCCCCGTGGTAAGAGCGATGCGGAGATCATGCGTTTCTGCCAAGCTTTCATCTTAGAGTTGTGGCGTAACCTGGGTCCTGATCGTGATGTTCCCGCAGGTGATATTGGCGTAGGAGGTCGTGAGGTAGGTTACATGTATGGCATGTACAAGAAGTTGGCTCGCGAGAACACAGGTACGTTCACCGGCAAGGGTATGGAGTTCGGCGGCTCTATCCTCCGTCCGGAGGCAACCGGTTTTGGTGCGCTCTACTTTGTACACCAGATGTGCGAGACTCACGGCATCGACTTGAAGGGCAAGACCGTAGCAATCTCCGGTTTCGGAAACGTAGCTTGGGGTGCCGCTACAAAGGCTACCCAGTTAGGCGCTAAGGTGGTGACTATCTCAGGTCCTGATGGCTACATCTATGATCCGGATGGTATCTCTGGCGAGAAGATCGACTACATGCTGGAGTTGCGTAACTCGGGTAATGACGTGGTAGCTCCTTATGCGGATGAGTTCCCCGGCTCTACCTTCTTCCCCGGCAAGAAGCCTTGGGAGCAAAAGGTGGACATCGCCTTGCCTTGCGCAACACAGAACGAGTTGAACGACAAAGACGCTCAGCTATTGATTGACAACGGTACGCTTTGTGTGGCTGAGGTATCTAATATGGGTTGTACGGCTGAGGCAGTGGATCTCTTCATCCAGCATCACCAGCTCTTCGCTCCGGGTAAAGCTGTGAACGCAGGTGGTGTGGCTACTTCCGGTTTGGAGATGACTCAAAACGCTATGCACATCTCTTGGACAGCGGCTGAGGTTGACCAGAAGTTGCATCAGATCATGAGCGACATCCACGAGCAGTGCGTGGCTCATGGCAAGGAGGGCGACTATATCAACTACGTGAAGGGTGCGAACATCGCCGGCTTCATGAAGGTGGCCAAGGCCATGATGGCGCAAGGTATTGTATAATAAAAAATGGGCTTCGGCCCATTTTTTATTTCCTCACCTTATTCGGGTTCTTTTGGATAAAGTCTTTCCAGCCGTTATATTTTTTCTCGCTTACTGGATTATTCCCTTGGAAGAAGTGGCACATAGCAGCGGCCAAGGCATCGGTCGCATCTAACTTCGTCGGCATCTGTTCGGCAGACAACTTCAAATAGCGTTGCAACATCGCTGCAACTTGCTCTTTCGATGCCTCTCCATTTCCCACGATAGAGAGTTTGATCTTCATCGGCGCATACTCAAAAATAGGAATGTCTCGTTCCAAAGCAGCAGCCATAGCTACTCCCTGCGCACGCCCCAGCTTCAGCATACTCTGTACGTTCTTTCCGAAAAAGGGCGCCTCGATCGCCAACTCATCGGGATGATACTCATCAATCAGCATCGTGACCCGCTCAAAGATCTTCCGCAGGCGAAGGTAATGACTTTCGTACTTATCCAATTTCAGCACTCCCATCACCATGAGTTTGGGCTTGCGCTCTTCCACTTTCAGTAGCGCATATCCCATCACGATCGTACCCGGGTCAATTCCCAAGATAATCCGCTCCATAACTTTACTCGTTCAGTGCGATCTCCTCCAACAATGTTGAGAAACCGACAATCTTCTCTTTATAACGATCGATCAGTTCCTGTTGCAAGGCGCTGCCCTCTTGTTGCAACCATTTATTCAGCGAAGCCGTGTCTTGTGTATGGAATTGCACGGAATAGCTCTCGCCCTCCTCATTATCCGAGTTCAAGATGCGTCGCAGGTAGGGGTCATGCAGCAAACCGCTTTCAGCTGCCCGTGGGATATACTGCGATTTCAGAAAGGCTAAGCATTCAGCCAAGATCTCCTTGTGGATATGAAACGTAGTGTTATAAACGATCATAGTTGCTCCTCCTTGATTGTGTGATACAAAAAAAGGCAGAAACCTTTTCAGATTCCTGCCTTCCTAAGTCGGGATGAGAAGACTCGAACTTCCGACCTCCACGTCCCGAACGTGGCGCGCTAGCCAACTGTGCTACATCCCGATCTGGCTTTGTAACCGTTGTTTTTCGATTACGGGTGCAAAGGTACACCTATTTTTTGAACCTGCAATAGCTGCGCCCATTTTTTTTTCAAGAAAAGTTCATTTCCCTCTATTTCGCCCCTTCTTGCGAAAATTCTCATCAAAAAAATTTGCCAATCTAAAAATAATCCCTACCTTTGCACCCGTAATCGAAAACAACGATACAAAAAACTACTTGGTGCCATAGCTCAGTTGGTAGAGCAAAGGACTGAAAATCCTTGTGTCCCCGGTTCGATTCCTGGTGGCACCACTTTAGAAATCAAAGAGTTACTCGCTGGAGTAACTCTTTTTTTATTTAAGTTGATCTGATACGGGTATCGGATAGAAAGAAATTTCGGATCCACTTCTATATTATTCAAAAATACTTGGGAGAATCTTAAAAATATTCCAAAACATATCGTTACCTTTGCAAAACTAAGCAATCTAAGAACAATTTAATGCAATATTATGGAAGCTAACGTAGAAGGCGCATTGCTATATTTAGATGAGCATGTAAATTGCAACAACTTCCTGCACGCAGTGGAAACAGGATTTACCTATCATGAAGAAGAGAAGGGCAGTACACTGAACGGCAAATTTTTAGACACATACAACCATCTGCTTTTTCTCGTAGAGGGAGCGTGCACAATCAGTTGTAATGAATTTCAAGACCGAACGATTAAAGGAGGAGAAATGATTTTGATCCCTCGAGCAGCTACTGTCCACGGGCAAGTAACCCAATCTGCCAAGTGGCTACAGATGACCTTTGCCTTGCCGCATAGCGGCTGCGACCGTTTAGTATTAGAGGGGTATCAACCCTATTGTGAAGCCATCTATTACGATTTCCAGCCATTAGACATTCGGGAACCGCTCTCCACGTTCATCAACTTGATGGTGTTTTATCTGCGAAGCGGCATGAATTGCGCGCATCTTCACTCCATGAAACATGCCGAGCTGTTTTTCTCGTTAAGAGGGTTCTATCAGAAAGAGGAGATTGCCACCCTGTTCTATCCCCTTATCGGACGACCGTTGAGTTTCCGAGAGCAAATTGAGAAATGGAAAGATAGAGACGACTCTGTCACGCAACTCGCCAAAGCATGCAACATGAGCCAGATCGCTTTCCTCAAAAAGTTTAAAGAGGAATACAATGAAACTTTCTTCCGCTGGGAACTGCGCCGAAGATGTAATCGCATCTTAGCAGATATGGCCATTCCAAACATTACGATCAAGGAGGTTATGTCTCGACACGGCTTCCATGCCGCTCCAAACTTCAATCGCTTCTGCAAAACCAATTTTGGGTGCACGCCTACAGAATTGATGAAGCGCTACGGTACGAAAACACACTGACCTCTTCGGCTACGGCTGCGTGAGGCAGACCTTGCTTATGGCCGGGATAAAATCGTTCTTACGGGATAGTTGACCTTGGCACCTTATGTAGTCAGTGTCAGATTGTCCGAAAGCCGCCTCCGCAGCCTCCTTCGCCCCTTCGCCACAATAAATAATGTCGGTATAATTGGCCGTCTTGTTCAATATCATGGCGAATACCATCTCACGCTCTCTTGACAGCAAAGCCGTTGGCATGAAAGAGAGCATACGCTTGCGCAGGCTCACTTGCGAAGACTCATCGAGTGAGTTGACTACGGCACCCCCATGTCGCAACCAACGGATTCTGAACCATAGTCCTTGTAATCGGAGAAGAAAATCTCCTCGTCGGTCATGCCCGTATAAGAAGCCAACGAATCGGTCATCTCCTCGTAGTAACTATTCGCATCAGCGATGCCCGTGAGCAGCAACAACTCGGCATACATCGCACTATCGACAGCCGTCACAGTGGTTGAAGTCATGTTGTTCGTATCACTGAGCAACGCAGACAGCATAAGTCCGGCGTTCTCCAGCAGTTGAGGCTCAGCTACACCGAATCGTTTCAACACCATCTTGGTCTCATTGTTCAACTTACCAGCCACCCGGGGTTCACAAGAATAACCCAAGGCGTTCATCAAATAAGCATACGTGATCGCCGAACACACCGCATCCGTGTCAGGACTCTTATGTCCGATGACGTAAGTCGTGGTTCCCTCCCCCCAGTCGAGCGCGGCGAGTACCTGACTGAAATTGCCATCGTACTGATTTTCATTACTGCTGCATGACCCTAATGAGAGTAAAATAGTAGCGGCAAGGCACACCTTCAACGAAAAAGTGTACCTTTACATGTGTTTCCCTAAATCAAGGAAACAATCTTGGATTTCTTTCCTGAAATGAAAGAAACTAAATACTATTTTATCGAAGATACTTGATCATGCTATTCACCAGCCATCAACCGCCGATAGATCTCCGCATCCTGCTCAAAGAAGCAGCAAAGAATCACATCGCCTTGATAGCGTTCCTCTCGCAGATAGGACTCAATCACACCCAATGCGATACGAGCCGCCCGTTCCCGAGGAAAGCGATACACCCCCGTGCTAATGCAAGGGAAAGCGATTGTCTTGAAATGCTCCGCTATCGCTATCTCCAAGGCCGTCTGATAGCAGGAAGCTAACAACACATCCTCGTTGGCAGTTCCACCCTGCCAAATAGGCCCCACCGTATGAATCACCTTACGACAAGGCAACCGATAGGCATCCGTCAGCTTGCTCTGTCCCGTCTCACACCCATGCAATGTCCGGCACTCGGCTAACAGCTCCGGACCTGCCGCCCGATGGATAGCCCCATCCACACCACCGCCACCCAGCAGCGACCGATTGGCCGCATTCACGATAGCATCCACCTTCAAGCGGGTAATATCACCCACCACGATCTTAATCCCATTCATTTGATTCGTCATATACATTGATTCTTGCCAATTATAATCACGATCATCCGAGAACGCATCATAATATTGCTCAAACGTAAACTCATAATGTCCCCTGCTATAGTCAGCCTCTATCAGTCCTGAAGTCAAGTCACGTTCCAACTCGATAGGGCGCATATTCGAGTCAAGCCCTATCGGTTGATACATAGCTTTCATCCACCCCTCATTGATTGAGTGACCATGTACCGGTTCCGATAACTTATCCTCAAAATCCCTGCGAGCGAACTCTTGCAGAGAGAGATCACTATCCGGACTCTCTGCTTTCAAGGCACTGAAATCATACCTATGTTTTTTGCCTAACTGCCAAAGACCATGTGGAATCCACAGTAGCAATATTTGTGTTTTCCCTGCGTATCTATACACATCCATTACTACGAAATAGGCATTGCGATGGATGATATATTCCTTAAATGCAAACGGATTCACTTTTTGACGGCAGGCAAGGAGATAATTCTCAACAGAAAACAGACGAGTGGCCGCAATCATGAAACGAACCTTACTCACCGGACGAAGCAACTTAGGTGTCGCTTCCAGAAAATGTCCCGCACGCAGCACCTGGCCCACTTGATAGCATTTATCTATATCGAATAGACAATCGGTATCCCGATAGAAAAACCGCAACGGCGTGAACCAACGCCCGGTATATCGACTCAGAGCACTCTCAAATTTATCCCTATTGAAGATCTCCAGATGCTTCTCAAGCACCACTTTCGGCTCATAAGTTTCCTCAAGCTCCTTCTCAGAGATGTAATTGTCTATCTGATTCATTGGAATATAGGCTAAACCGCTCCAGCGTCTCTCAGCCAGATGCTTATCATACACCCTTCGGCAACCATTGGGGAAGAGCAAGTAGCAAGCCTTGGTATCTTCCGCAAACCAGCAATCTTTATCTGAATAATCATTCCAATGAAGCGTGTCATACACCATTGGGAAAAGATAAGAACCATCCCTCTTCAGCACGCCATATTTCGAAGACTCCTTACCTTTCTCATCTACTTTCGACTTCTGACAAACCGACAACCCATCCTCAAAATGCAACGGGATACTGTACCACTCATTATTGATTGGCTTCCCATCATAAAAAGCGGCGCAGTAGGCTCCTCCACCTATTTTCCATGTATGGTAGATACCCTCACGCAAAACAGGATCCATCGCCTCATATTCATAATCGTTCACACGGTGAAGTTGCTCATCCACAAAAATCCACTTATCATCCCAGGTACAAGCCGGAGCCACCCCGTTATGGAAGACCTTAACCATCTGAAATTTCTTTTTCTTGCCAACAGCAGTTTGCTTGTCAAACGCCCTGAAATTTCCATCCTCAGTCAGCCAGCCCTTCAGCTCATGCTCATTGATAGCCACATAGCCTCCTTTACGATGGGCATAAATCTCCAGGAAAGTGAAATTGGTCACAGGTTCGCCCGCCTCATCCACCAATCCCCATTTACCCGCTATCTGCGCGCGTGCTGTTCCTCCATGAAAAACACCAAGATGGGTCAATCCTAAACTATGGGGGATGACCTCCTTCCCTTCAAGATCGATCGTGCCATACACTCCATCCTTCAACAAGCGAATATAACCATCATCATCATAGTCGAGTATCTTATCATACATGCATGGAACGACCTCTCTCCCGCCTGCATCCTTCAGACCAAACAATCCTTCAGAAGCGAAAATGACAAAACCAGACCTGTTCATAGCAATTACTCTTTATGCTCACTGTCCGAAAGAGACCATACCACCGTCACTGTCTCAGACGCCGCTAAATCCTCAGGGGTTATATCCAAGGAAGAAGGATCACAGCAACCCGCCTCCTCCGCACAATGCAGATTACGGGCTTGCGAATAGATATGCAGCTCTTGTACGGAATAATCTATCGTTTTCACCTTCCCCAATTGACACCCACAAGCCTTGGCCATGATAGCCGCCTTCTCTTGGGCATCCTTAACAGCTCGCTCAAGCATCTTTAGCTGGAACGGACGAGGATCTTTCACCGTATAGCCAATGTTGATTTCCGCCTGTTTCAACCGCTGTCCAATAAGCCGAACCACTTGATTGAGCAATACGGTATCCATGCCCAAATCGATCTTGACTCGATGATCCAGCTCAAACCCCAAGAACACCTCACGTGCAAAATGTCCATGCGCATCATATTCGTTGTGCGTCTTTTTCTCGATATCCAGATGTTTGGTTTTCGGCAGCGAAGCATTCAGTTTTAGTTCGACCATAATCTGTTGCAAACGATCAATATCCGCTTTGGCTTGCACGTAGGCCTCCTCATAACTGTCATGCAATGAGACAAGCGAGAGATCCAATCTCGTCACGTCCGGCACCACATGGATGCCACCACGTCCACTAACAGTAATTATCCTTTCTTCCATACTACAAAATATTTAGAATACCTATTTCTTCATTCATTTCTAAAGCATGTCATCACCCTGATGCCATGTAATTATCTGTTTTCTCTTTGTTCAAATTATAGCCAAAAGACGACCGAATTATAGCCAAATGCCTTTTTGTGGCTATAATATGGAATATACTGATGGCCAACATTTAACCACAATACAAAGCCTATGTAACGACCGTATTATAGCCAAAGAACGACCGTATTATAGCCAAATCTATGCTTAAAAGTCAACTCTCATATTGCATTAAACCTTTTTCTGTTATCTTCCATATCCGGCCTTCTACGACTATAACACCTTCCTCTGCCATAAGGTGTAGTTGATGTCGCAAAAGCCTTTTCTTTGAGTCGCTACCTCTTGAAGCAGGTAAACTCTGGCTTACGGCCTCATAAACGTCTGCTAATTTAAAACCGTCATTTCCTGCGTTTTTAGCCAATTGAAGAATCATCTTTTGAAGTATTTTCAACTTTAATCCTGTCTCTTTGGTGTAATGGCCTAACTGTTTTGTCATTTTTGCCACAGACAATGAAATGATATAGTTTGGCGAACGTCCTTCTATCAATCCTTTGTCACGAAGATGTTTGACTGCCTCCTTGGTTATCGGTCTACGCTTCTGGACAGCGTCAAGCCAAAGACATTCTTTTAGTGTGAGCGATGTCTCTCGCTTTAGCAAATTGGTATATTTATCGTCAATCACTTTACCATATATGGTAACACCAACGGTGCGTTTCTCGTTATCGATGTCATAATCCGGCATCGGGAAGAAGCGGTTGCGCTGCTCAGTGTATATCTTCTTGATTCCACGACCTACGGTGTCAATCATATTGAAATTGACCATTCCCCGGCACAGACACTCATTGCGGTAATGAAACTGGGGACCTTTGTGTTCAAGGGCATTCTCAATCGTACCGGGAATAAAACTGCCACCATTACCATAATAGAGTGTATCGGGCCCTTCCACAAAGACGATGCGCTGCTGCAAAGTATAATCCTGATGGGCAATGGCGTTATGCAAAGCTTCGCGTATGGTGTATTCATCATACTGCTTCATGGTGTCTGGGAACAGTGTGCCACCGGGAAGTTCACGCATGGTTTTGTTTCTTATCTTGCTCAGCACCTTATCCACCGTCAGTATAAATGGTATGGTGAAATGCTCATAGTCGAGTACGATGTCTTCCTCATCTTGCCAAGTCCATGTAATCTGTGCCACGGCTGGATATATCTTCTGTATAGACAGAGGCTTGCCCAAAAGTAATATGGCAGCACGAGTCAGTTGCCCGTCACGCATCATCATACTATGGGCAAGAAAATCCTCCACACTCCAGGCATCCACCTCTGAGCCAGGAATGTTTGAAGCATGAACCTTCTTGAACATCACTCTTGCCGTGGCTATAGCAAGTTCGTCCAAGTCATCTATCGTGGCATTAGGCACTAACTGGGCAGTCCAGTCGGGCATAGGCGGTTGTTGGCGTATGGCATCACGCTTGGCTTGGTTCAACGGTTTCAGGCTCTCGCCGTCTCTGCCATAAGCAATACCTTTCCAGCACATCACGATATTGCGAGGCGAAGCGGGCACTTTGAACAACAAGACACGCTTACCCTCAATCTCCATGTGTACTATCTCACGGAATATCAGGTTATCTGTGGTGTGCTGCGACATGTCTTGCTTAAGCTTGTTCAACGCCACTTCACCATTCTTGAAGTTGGTGCCTATTATCCTGTGCTCTTTGTCCCATACTCCAAATACTATCCAAGCGCACTCGCGCTCACGCAAGTTTGCCTCATTGCTCAGGGCAGAGAAGTAGCGTCCCAACTCGTCAATGTCAAAGTTGTACTCTGCTTTCTTGAACTCTACAACTTCATTCTCCGAGTGTTCCCAAAGCCGATTGAATATCTCTATGTAGGTGTCCATAATCCTTCATCCATTATTTGTTTCCACCGAGGCGAAAGGTACGAAGAATTATTGATATAGGACTTGATTTCCACAAAACATTCAGCGAGAAAACACCTACACCATCGTATCGCTCAATACCCTACAGCTACCGTTCACACATGGAAGAAGCCTTTCTCAAAGCACTGGGGGAAGAGAAACCGCTTCTCGTTATTTGCAAACTTTATCCCGATATATGTATTGTCGATAGAGGTAATCCTTCCTAAACCGAAAGACTTATGCATCACGCTATCGCCTACGGCGTAGGAGAGCCAAGGTGCGACATCAATCCCATTGTCTATGGTGTCGGTTATGGCCTTGGAGACCTCTTGCGGCATAGCGGAGGCTGGTGCGGGAGAGGAGAGATCGACCAACGGAATCTGGTTCTTGAACGTCCGCTCGGAAATCACCGTGTCAAAACCACCAACAGACTCTCCCTCATGGGTGTTTATTCCCGTATATACAAGCGAGGCATCCTCATACCGCTTGAACTTATAGACCGCATCGTTCATGAGTTCACGATTGAACACACCTAATGACACCAATAGGTCAAAATCAGGAAGTGTCAAACCAGTTACCTTGCGAAATAGTTCAGGCTCAAGCTGATGGATGACATCATAGAGTGTGTATTCCCGATAGTCGGTCAGGTACATGAACACCGGAATACGTGTGGCGAACTTGATGAGCTTCTCCTGAATCTCCTTGCGCTTCGACTTGTATTCCTTCTCCTCAGCGTTCAGTTCCCGCTTCTCTTTCGAGGTGAGCCGATCGCCTTTCTCTTTCTTCGCCTTCTTGACCGCTTCCGACTTGTTGATGATGGTCTCAATCTCCTTGTTGAGCGCACGGAATCCCTCAATGTTCATCAACGCTTTCATGGCCTCAGGGCTCGCCAACAGTCGGCTGAGCGTACCATTATCCACATTGACGAGCAACGCACTTTCCCAACGTCGGGCCAGCAAGGTAGCCGTAGTGCCCGACATAGCCATATCCAAAATACCTGCGGCATCAATCTGCTTCATGCTGGAGCCATCATACGCAAGGATGGGCAGATATTGAATGAATTCATTCACCTTTTGCTCCGGATTCTGTTCACCCACACTCAATCGGCAACTGTATTCAGCCACTTGCCGGAGAGCTCTGTTGGGAGCGAAATCAAAGACATAGCAAAGCGGTTTGAGCACGACCTCCTCTCCCCATTCATTCCGCATCGTCCAGGGAGACTGCACTCGGAAAGCCGCTTGGAAATAGGTCTCAGGAGAAGAAGCGTTGCGCAACATGAAGATACCAGTCCATGGCTTCACGGTGACACCCGTGGATAGCTTGCCACAGGAGAGCGTGATGCTGCAATGCGCTTGCGGATTGCCCATACTGGCATAAACCGGATTGACAGCCTCCGCCCCCATGCCTGCCTCACTCCCCGCAGCCACAATGATGCTGTAACGACCAAAGAACTTATGGTTAACCGGTTTTTCCAACAACCGTTTCATGGCTCGACAGGCTGCCACAGAGGGCAAGAACCAATAGGTATGCCGCAGATAGTCCAGCAAGCGGGCATCCGAGAAGGGCATTGGCGGTTTTTCTCCAGCCAGTTTCAAGTCGCTGACCACGTTCTCGGCGTAGGCTCCATGGATCAAATCCACCCATTTCTGCACATACTCCTCATGGATGAACCGATCCTCCTCGGCACGGAAAAACTCGTTAAGATCAAACTCGCAAAACTCACCCTGTTCGGCGATCTCCCGAATCTTGTCGGGCAGTTGATAGGTCAGCATCACCATTTTAGGAAGCGACAGATAGGGATTCTGTCCTTGGCTGCTGTCCCAATGGGCTTTAGCGCTTTGTTCGTCTGAATAGGTCCAATTGAAGATTTGTTCTTCGATAAACTCGCCACTGGCGATGGCTCGGAAAGGCGTACCGGAGAGATAGAGATAATGATTGGTTTCGAGCGGCATCAACTCCTCGTCAAATAGCTCACGAGCCTCTATCTCCTTCTGGGATGTGGCATCTTCTGTATAGATGCTTTGGGTCTCTTCCGCTATGCGCACGGCGAGATCTTGCTTGTTGTAATACTCTTTGGCATGCTTTCCCCAAGCACCGAAATGGTATTCGTCCAGTATGATGCAATCCCAATGTACCTGCTGGATCCACTCATTGGTAGCCTTGATGCCACCGGCCCTGTTTGTTCCCAACACGTCCTGAAAAGAGGCAAAGCAGACAAATCGTTGCGTAAGCTCAACTGGATTAAAGGCTCGGTTCTCCTGCTTCTCCACAAAGATCCAATCCTTGAAATCCTTGTGCGTGAGCAAATCTTCTTTCCATGCGCTCTTTACCGCAGGCTTGAAGGTCAGCACGAGCACATGCTTCCAGCGCATCCGCAAGGCCAACTGATAGGCGGTGAAGGTCTTTCCGAAGCGCATCTTGGCATTCCAGAGAAAGTGGGCGGTCAATCCTCTGTTGGATGGGTCGGCAGCAAACGACTCAAAGTAAGCAGCAGTCTTACGGACAGCCTTCTGCTGCTCCGGTCGCATCTGGAAGTCTAAGGTGCGTTGCAAGAGGGTGGTCTCGTTGTGCCTTACCGCCTCAATCGCCTGTTCCACCTGCGGAATGCCGCATCGGAACCACTCCCCTTCGGGATTGGGAATGTGTGCGCCGCGAAGCACCCTATGGACGGCCTTGTCGCTAAAGACCGAACCATCCTGACGCATAGCTGGGCGAATGAGTTCCACCTTCCACGACTGCCCAGGCACGAGCGTCGGATAATGCTCTTTCATGCGTACCTCCACTGGGCGAGACGTAAAGCCCACCTTGAGCATTCCGGGATAACGTGTGTCGGAATAGGCATAGATGATGGGCCTTTCCGCTACTTGGTGTTGGAGTAAATCTGTTGCTGCCATAATCGTATTATTCCATGGGACGAATCATTGACTCAATAAAGGCGATCTCGTTCTCGTCTAATCCATATTTCTTATAGAGCATTTCATCCGTCCAAGGATGGGAGAAGTCTTGGAGGGGGACGAAAATGAAAGAATCACGATTAACCATAATTCCCGTAATTGCCTGAAACATCAGAAAACGCACAAATTTTGTCGATAAATAGATTCTTAGATTTTGAGCTTCATTTTCATTATCAAAATGACCTATACATTGATATGTCTCTGCACAAATCTCTCCTGGTTTCATGACCCTCATTGTAGCTGGTATTATCAAATATTTACCATCTGCTCCAGGCTTATTTCCTCCAGAAATCGCACGTGAAAGAATTACATTGAATGTATCAATCGCATCTTGATTTTTAACAACTTCTAATTTTGAGACATATCCAAATCCATCACTAGTATGAAGCAACAAAGAATTTTCAAATGGTTTATTTTCACCTTTTATATATGTTCTAAATCCAAATGGATTTGAAGAACAAACTTCGGTTGAAAGACTTTCAAAATCATTTTGCATTACTTTGTTTATGATAGATATAGATTTATTAGCTCGTACAAAAACGGGGAACTGGTTAAGATTTCTAATTGTTTTACTTGTTTCATGTGCTGATATGTTTATTACCTCACAATTACAATTCTCATCACGGTTCCATAAGAAATAACATACTCCTCCTGCAATATTCACATTTGGGAAACAATCTCTACTATCAGGAAAGTCCACTAAATGGCTAATATGATTATCATTTAACATGGTTGTTCGGAAATCATCCAACCCTCTTCCACCTGCATACCATCTTGCAGGAATAATCATGCATAAAAAGCGTGGATTGAGTTTTTTTGCTTGCTCAACAAACAATTGGTAAATGGGCATAGCACTTGCTGCATTTCCTCCATCACTCAACTGATACGGCGGATTGCCTATAATCACATCAAATTTCATATCTTTCGGGAATAACTGTTCGGGATTGTCTGTATGAATAAATTGGTAAGCATATTGCTCTGATTGGCTGCCTCGGTCATAGACCTCTTGGCTGGCACCACAATACTTGCATTTGCCCTTGACCCATGTGTGGGGAATGGCTTTGTAGAACAGGTGACCCTGCTCATCATCAAAATAGCTGACGCTATGGGGGCTATTAGCCGCTTTACTGCAATAGAGGGTTCGGCGGCTCAGCAAAGCCGTAAGTTCCGTCAAGGCCATGCCATACACCTGATGGTGCATGATGTGGTCAATGCGCTTCTGACGGTTAGGGATGAGGTTCGCCAATCCCATGTCGAGCCGTTTCACAATCTCACGCAGAAAGACACCCGACTTGCAGAAGGGATCGAGAAACTTCGTATCAGGACTGCGAAACAACTCCTGCGGAAGCATATCCAGCACTTGGTTAGCCAACACCGGGGGCGTAAACACCTCATCGTTGCTCAGGTTGGCGATGCAGTTGAGCACATCGGGATTGTATTCGCTATTCGCCATAAGAAACAGGATTAAGGTTCAAGAAATAGACCGGCTCAAAGGTATCGCAAGGCACGTCTGAGAAGAGATCGTTCCCGTGACTGGTCGCCACCAAATAACTGAACGTATAATCCCGACGGTTCATCATCCCACTTCCCAGCAAACTCCATTCGGAGATCACGATCCACTCATCGGGTCGATCCACCCGGTGATAGTTGAGCGCATCACCAATAATGATATTCTTGCTGAGCAGATAGCGAATGCTATCCAAACATTCGGACTTGATCCCCTCCTTATAGAGGGCATGATATTCATCGGAAAAGATCCGGAACAGACGTTCCCGGCAGGCCATGGCATTATCGGGCAGCAACTCAATGCCATACATACTGCTGACAGCCAGCACGGCATTCTTCTCATATTCCAGTTGGGTGTTCTTCCCCTGCTCTACATAGCCGCGACATACCCGCAACTTGCGTCGCAGTATCTCCGCCAAAAAATTGCCATCGCCACAAGCCGGTTCGAGAAAACGGCTGTCGATGCGCTCCGTCTCATGCTTCACGAGGTCGAGCATGGCATTCACCTCTCGCTCGTTGGTAAAGACCTCTCCATGCTGTTGCACGCGTTCGCGCGATTTCACCTGTTTTGCGTTGGATGTACTCATATCCGTCAAATGATAGTAAGCAAAATCATCCTACTATCATCTGACTTCACCTCGTTATCGTACACCCCCTTCCGGAACAGGCATAAAAAAGGGCATGAACCCTAATCTTACGGTGTTCCGGGGCACAAGCGTAGGAATATTTGGACCCCATCCTAGTATAAGAAAAGTGCTCACACCCCTATGGAGGGTGCAAACATCTTCTATCTTTATACTAGGATTGGCCCTTTCCTGACGCCTGTAACGATACGCCAAAACCCACGTTCCCATGTAGCCAAAGAGCCCTGTCCAAACGAATTTGTGCATGGCCTTAAGATGAAACGAAGGCGAAGCCAACCATCATTGATGTGGTTTCTATCCAAATAAAAAAGTTTCCTACGCTTGTTTTCTGGAACACCACAATGATAGTCTGATGCTGCTATATGTTATTTACTTTTTATTCTTTTCTGTCTCTTCTGTTGTTTCTACAAATGTTGATGTTATAAATTATGCTGTGCAAAGATAGTGCAAACCGAACGCCTATCCTCGCTGTTTTGCAGCAAATATACAAAAGTTTTATGGACTTCACCCCATCTTCCGTGATGTCACCAAGCGCACGGACCACCACAATAGCAAGTTGGTGTCATCTACAGCTATATTATGGAGTGGCTTGAATTTTTCCACAAGTTGTGGAAAAAATCCTATAGGAACGGTGTTTTCGGCGCATTACCTAACATTCATCATTGATTTGCGGACTCTTGAGCAAAAGGCAGCAGTGTCCCTTCAGATACTAAATCTACTTTACGCCCTAACAAATCCTCCAAGTCACTCCACATGCCAAAGAATTTAAGACCGATAGGACGGCTCTTGTCTAATAGCACAAGGATATCCACATCACTATCTGGTGTCTGCTCCTCCCGGGAGAACGACCCAAATA
Source organism: Parabacteroides sp. (assembly GCA_022775005.1). Lineage (GTDB taxonomy): Bacteria > Bacteroidota > Bacteroidia > Bacteroidales > Tannerellaceae > Parabacteroides. The sequence continues at coordinate 5,754 of JALFJR010000012.1, read as the reverse complement.
GCCATGCCTTCAAGACGGGTTACGCCTTGAAATACTCCGCCAAGCTGTTTTTGATCATATCCGTGGTCATCTTGAAAGCCCCCTTGCATATATCCGCAGTAAAAATACAGATAAAATGCCAAACGACAAGGAGTAGGGCTATTTATTCCGACTCAAACATACATTTTTAAGTTGTAAAACTGAATCGAAAAACAGCTACTATTCACTAATGGCTTTTAAACAAAAAAGATTTCCTATCTTTGTAGGCGAACCGCTCCTCCCCTCGTTCCATCTGACGGGAAAAAGAGGAGGAGAATAAAATAGTAGGACAAATATGACAAATTCTTTACTCGACAAGATTTCGAGATCAGCAAAAGATGGCGTGATCACCAAGTGGCAAAACGGTCAGGTTGGTGAAATTGTCGATCTACAAGGCAATTGTGTCTATCGGTTTATTGACTATGAAACAGATTCAAATGGTAACGTTTGGAAAAAGCATTTAACAGAGGAGAGCGAACTCTCTTGTCCGATCGTAGCATCAGGCATTATCGCCTATTGGTTGAGTTACCATGATAAGAAGCGGATTGAAGACCTTTTTGAAGGATATTACAATCGCTGTCTAAAAGCCTATGAACAAGCCCATGAAAAGGATGCGGATGCCTGGAGCAGGAATCTCAATAAGGAATTCACTTGCCGACACCATATCCCTGCCGAAAAGAGACGCAACGAACAATCGAAAACCATCTTTGCCTATCTCACAGATTCAGACAAAGAAGACTTACAAGAGTTTGCCAGCGAGTATTTGAAATTTGTTAGTAGAAAGCGACAAAATACGCTACTGAACAATTATCCTCTCGACCGTTGCATCGAAGAGTCCTTTTTCGATATCTATAGAAGTAACGGTGCAGTGTGTTTGTGCATTGACTGGATGCGCAAAGCATACAATCTGCCTCAAGAAAGACCGGATGCAGGCACTGATAAGACGGAGAAAGAAAGGATTCCTGAGCTATGGAAGGAATACTACGATAAGGTGCTTCCTGAAACTATTCAAGTGGAATTTGAAATGTTAGATCACCAGTTTTTTTTCAAAGACAACCGGATCATGCAGGAAATCAGAACCAACCTGAAAACCTGTTCTACCTTATATGAGCGCAAACAATATTTGGGCCACATTGTGGAGTCCTTCAGAGAGGTGGCAAATGTGCTTCATCCTTTTGCCGCAATTGACGAACTCGAACAAAAGAAGGAGGCCCTTCAACAACCTATAGATAAGGAGACTACGGTTGTTCGCTCTACACATGGCGGATCATTTCCTATGTGTATCATGACTCGCACCCAAACGATTGATGAACTCCAAAAAGACATTGAGTTTATCAAGAAGCAGCAGATTCGTTTTAACGAATTGGCAGCTCATCAAGAGCCAAACCAAATTTGTACCTACTTTAGCACTTGGATTGATTGGATGAAATTCTTTGCCAATAAATTGGCTCAGGAAGCTGATAATCTGAATATTGACCTGAATGAGATACAGAAAAATTGTGGAATCTATCTTTTTCCACATTATGACCCGATTCATTGTGTGGATGGTAAACTCATGTTCTCCAAAGAGCATGCCTTGCAACTTCGGGATGAAATCAAGCAGCAAAAAGAATCGACTCTCTCGGCACAAGCATGCGTAGCCTCAACAGAAAACAAAGAAACCAAAACTGCGCAGAAAACTAAGAAAAAAGAGGACTATCCACTTTACACCTTTAGTTATTACAATTCCAAAAATGCTAGCAATCATAAAAAGCAGCAGCAACGAGTTGATCTCGTACTCCAATTACTCACCCAATGGAAATGGATTGACAAGGACACTGATCCTGACAATTTCGATCATTTATTTGAAGGTGAAGAGATCAATTGTCATATCAAGTGGAAAGCCAACGTAGCCATACTTACAAAACTTGCAAAGACCTTATTCAAGCAAGAAAAATACATCTCCCCCAGAACAAATGTCAATGCCACATCACTTATAAAAGGGCAATTCAAAATAGAGCCCGACCATAAAGAAAACCGAATCAGCGAGGTGGATAAAAAAAGAATTAAACTCATCGCATTCGTGCTCGATATTACCAATCAGCTGCCCGAATTAAGAGATTTATATGTGTACAACGTTGATGACAGCAATTGTAGCATCAAAGAACCAGTACTTTTTGAAATCTATAACAAGAATTTGAGATCAACAAAGGGCATATAGGCTTGCCCGTTTTTTTGCCCGTTTTTTCAAAAAAAATACACATCTGAATAGCCAACGAAATTCCCTTAATTATCAGGAGATTCCGTTGTTTTTTTCGCCACTCATAAGCAGCTATGCCCGTTTTTTCGCAAAAATAACGGGCAAAAATCACCCCCTTTTCCCCATATACAGAAGCCAACGGTGAATGGCGAAGGCATGTGCCCAGCCAGTTTCGATTCTCCCGAGGCTTTCAGGCCCCCTCTTCGAAACGGAGGGTTTAAGCCGACAAAATAATATATGGAACAATATTTCCAATTTTACCCCGCTCCCGTCACCAAACTGACGGAGGGGAAGGTGATAAGCCTCAAGGAGGTGTATCAGTACATTACGCTGGATGCGGGTGCATTGACGCATACGCATCGGTTGAGAGAGTTATGGAGGGAGGCACACGCTGGCAAGCGAGCCCTGAAAGAGGTACGAGATTATAAAGCAGCGCATTTCGACTATGCCTGCTTCTCGGGGACCTTTCGGACTCGTGATGATGAAGGACTGATCCAACACAGTGGGTTGATCTGCCTCGATTTCGATCATGTAGGCACTTACCTGCAGACACGGTCGTTGCGTGAAAAACTTCTGACCGACCGCTACTTCACTACAAGGATGATGTTTACCTCACCCAGTGGTGACGGGTTTAAGTGGGTTGTTGGGATAGACCTCGCCAAGTGCGACCATAGGACTTGGTTTCAGGCATTAAGCAACTACGTGCGAATCACCTACGGGCTGGAAACGGATGCGAAATGTATCAACGTTTCAAGAGCCTGCTTCCTGCCCTACGATGCCAACTGCTATGTGCATCCTGAGATTAGTAACAAACCGGACGTATGTCCTTTTTAAAATTGATTATGGAGGATTATAAAGTAAAAGAGGATTTTGACCCGAAAGCATGGGCCAACCTCGATACAAAAAACAGCGAGACGCAAACGTCTCAAACGAGCGTGGGAAACACCCAATCGGAGCGCCTTATCCAAGTGGATCAAGCGTTTTCCGAGATCGCGGAAACCGTAAAGGTTCTCGTCGAACGGAATATCGACATCACGATTGGTTACAAAAACTGGCTCACGTTAGGTTTCGCTCTCGCAGACGGATTAGGAGAGAGTGGCAGAAGCTTCTACCATGACCTAAGCCGGATGAATGCGGAATACGATAATGCGGAGTGCGACAAGCAATATACCTCCTGCCTTCGGGGCAAAAAATCCGGCACCACGATTAAAAGCTTTTTCTATATGGCTAAAGAGGCCGGAATAGACATCAGCCAAATAGCCAAGGAGCATCGCTCATTCAACAACTGTGTTGCGAAGGAAGTAGATACTTGTGCCAACAATGCCACTGTGCCAACTGGCACATTATCGGAAAAAGTAGGGAAAATAGAGGATTCTAAGGATTTGGATAAGGATATGCCAAGTGACATACTGGCACAACTGGCACAACTCCGGGGTATGACCTTCACGGACAAGATCAACCGGGAGGATTGGCCGGCCTTCTGTTTGCCGATCCTGGACAGCCAGGATGACCCGGTCGGACGAGACAAGATGATCCTCGGATCGCTCAATATCATCTCGGGTGTACTGCCGAAATCGCTCTACAGCATCTACGATCGCCGTCGGATCTATGCGCCGCTCTACAACATCATCTACGGTGGTTTCGCCACGAGAAAGGGTGACTTGGAGGCTTGCCGTAAGCTGATCGAACCGGTGAAGCGGCAGATGCGCCAACAATATGAGAAGGAGGTAGCCGACTATGAGTTAGCTTTGGCGAATTGGGAGAACGCACCGAAGGCTTCACGAGGCAAGATGCCGGAGAAGCCCACGCCGCGCTCCCCCTTCATCCCGGCCAATAGCTCTGCCTCTGCCGTCTATCGCGCCTTGGCTGCCAACGGAGGTTGGGGTGAGATCTTCGACACGGAGGCAGACACGCTGACCAACATGCTCTCGAAGAAGGAATATGGCGACTTCAGCGACCTGCTGCGCAAGGCACATCATCATGAGGAATGCTCCATGGCCCGTGTAGGCGAGCAGCTTTTCATCGAGATCACGGAGCCTCGCCTCTCCGTATTATTGACCTGCACCGAGTCGCAGCTTCCTCCGCTCCTGGCTTTTGATAACTTCGTGAACGGTTTGGCCTCTCGCTTCCTGTTCTATGCCCTGCTGAATGGCATCGTGGAGTTTCGCAATGTCTTTGAGGGCAGCGACAGACCGATTGAGGATATCTACAAGGAGCTTGGCGAACAGCTCTTCGTGCTCTACCAAGCCTTGCAGGAGCGGGTTGCACATCCCATTCAATTTGTTCTCTCCAAAGCGCAGCAGGCGGAGTTTATGAAGGCATTCAAAAAGATGTTGAAGGAGCATTATGAACTCTTCGGAGATGGCATACAGGGTTTTATCTTCCGTCTCGCCTTGGAGTGCTACCGCATCACGATGGTGTTGACCGCACTCCGTAGGCTCTCCGAACGATTGGAGACGGGCGAATGCCTCTTCGACGAAAACGAGCAAGCCCTTTGCTGCGATGATCGGGATCTCCACATTGCTTTGACAATCATCGAGTGTCTTGTGAAGCATACCGTACGCATCTACGAAGTGTTTAGCCAGAAGCAAGAGAATCCCTTCCAAAAATCGGATAAGAAAAACGCAGAGCAGATTAAAAACCTCTATATGGCTTTGCCTAACGAGCAGGTGTTCAAGACAGCAGAGGCTGTGGAGATTGCCCAGCGGTTGCAAATCTCCGAACGTACGGCCAAACGCTATCTGAAGCAATTGGTGAAAGACTATAAGGTGTTGGATCAGCCTCGTCAAGGTGTCTATCAGAAGAGTGGAAAGGAGGTACAGGCATGAACACCCCGCAGATGCAATCTTTCCCCATCCGCTCCTATACCAAGAAGGAGTTGGCATTGTGTTACTTCCCTCAGGCGAAGAATCCGCATACGGCAGTGAATCACCTGATGAGCTGGATCAATCGCTGCGAGCCGCTCTGCGACAAGCTACATGAGCAGGGCTATCAGAAAAGTGCCAAGTGGTTCAAGCCTAAAGAGGTGAGACTGATCATCGAACACCTCGGAGAGCCTTGAGATACCTTTTGCTCAACAAAATGTCCTCGCATCGCACGGCAACGTATAGCAACGTATAAGTGGCTGATTTCGAGGTCGTATCTTTGAGGTATGAAACGAAAGGGCAGGAAAGGCGCAAGACTAAGGTAACGCTAAAGTGACGCTAAAGTAACGCTAAGGTAAGTCTAATCCGGCTCTAATCCGGAATTAGAGAATGATTAGAGGTTGATTAGACAACGATTAGAGGATGATTAGAGCTACCGTAGCGAAGCCTTAGTCAAGCGGCCAACCTACCACTGGAAACGAAATGATTTGTTGAACCAGACCCGACGCCTCCGTGGGTCGCCCGAAAGGGTTCAGGGGAGGCACAATTAGTAATGGCACAAGTTGCAGGTATTTTATCGAAGATGACCGGATCTGCTGGTCAATTCACATTCAAGCGCATCAGTGGCAAGAC